>CAINZT010000229.1 GCA_903855705.1 uncultured Synechococcus sp. | reverse complement strand
GGGCGTGACCACCAGCACCCCGGCGCTGATCCACATGTAGCGATCGATAATTCGCTCGGCGTCGCGAAGCCGCTGCTCCCCCAGTAGGCGCCGGCCGGCGTCGCTGAGGCGGCGGCTCTGCAACAGGATGTTGTCGGCGATCAGGTCTTCGCCATCGCGGTGCAGCACGCTGGCGATCCGGCGCAGCAGCGGCTCCACCTCCGGCTCCACCTGCAGGGGCCTGCCCCCGGGCATCGGCACCGACTGGGGCGAGGCACTGGCGGGCACCACATCCTCCGGGGCAATGCGGCCAGCGCCGCGGCTGCGCAGCAGATCGAGCAACTTGCTCTCTTCGGCCTCACCGCGCAGGTCGCATTTGTTGAGCACCAGCAGCAGGCGCTTGCCCAGGCTGGCCAGGGCCAGGAACACCTCCATCTCGGCGGCCCGCAGGTCGCCATCGACCACCAGCAACAGCAGGTCCGCCGAGGCAGCCTGTTCGCGGGCGAGCTGTTCGCGCTGCTGGCCGGCCGCCCCGGCCTCCAGGATGCCTGGGGTGTCGACCAGCACCAGGCCGCGGCTGAGGCCCCGCAGCCGCAGCCGGTAGCTGCTGCTGGCCCGGGTCGAGCCCATGGCGGCGCCCACCTCACCCACCACCTGGCGCAGCAGGGCCCGGATCAGGGAGGTTTTGCCGACCGAGCCGCTGCCGAAGACCACCAGCACCAGATCCCCCCGTTGCAACTGGGCTTCCACCCGCAGCCGTTCCTGCTGCAGGGCCTGGCGCTGCACGTCATCGCGGATCCGCTCCAGCAGCTGGTCGATCGCCGCCAGGTTTTGTTGGGCCGCCTCCTGGCGGTTGCCCGGTGGCTCGATCGGGGCTTTGGGGTCAGGTGGGCTTTGGGGTTTGCGGACCAGGTCTCGCAGCCAGGGCCAGGCCAGCCGGCCGATCACTAGGGCCCCACCGCCAAATAGCAGCAGGGCCACCGGCCCCACCAGCCAGTAGGGCAACACCGTTTGCAGGTCCCAGATCAGCCGGCTGATTGCGTTGAGCACGGCCCCGATCGCCACCAGGGCGCCGAGGGCAATGCCGGCGATCAGCCATAGCCGCGGCGGCGTTTTCACGGCCGGGCGCGGGCGGAGGAGCTGGCGCCTGCCCCCAGGCTGCCGTTGCCCGCGGCGCGCATGATGTCGCCCCAGAGACCGGCGGCCAGGGCGCTGCTGCTGCCGGTGGGCCGGTTGTCGTCATTGCCGAGCCAGATGCCCATGACCCAGTGGCGGTGGGGCTCGTAGCCAATAAAGAGCAGGTCGCGGCCGTTGTTGGTGGTGCCGGTCTTGCCCCCCTCCATGCCGCCCAGGGAGGCGGCCCCACCAGTGCCCTGCTGCACCACCGCCCGCAGCAGGCCCTGCATCTGCCGGGCCGTGGCCACGCTGACAACGCGGCGGCCGGGGCTGATCGGTCGGTCGCCCCGGCCCTTGAGGCTGCGGCAGCGCTGGCTCTCCAGGCCGCCGCAGGTTTCGGCGTCGGTGAGGTGGCGGATCGTGGTTGGGGCATGCCAGATGCCGTCGTTCGCCACGGCCGCGTAGGCGGCTGTGAGCTCCACGAGTCGCACCTCGCTCTGGCCCAGGGCCAGCCCCGGCACCGGGTCTAGGGGGCTGCTGATGCCGAGTTCGCGGGCCTTCTGGGCCACCTGCTCTAGGCCGACGCGCCTGGCCAACCGCAGGGCGGCCGTGTTGCTGCTGCCTGCGAAGGCGCTGGTGAGGCTGAGGCTGCCACCACAGGAGCTGCTGAAGGCCTGGCCGCCCCAGTCCAGGGGCGCACAGCTGATCGCATCGCCTGGCCGCAGGCCCCTCTCCAGGGCGGTGAGGTAGGTGAACAGCTTGAAGGTGCTGCCCGGTTGGCGCTGGGCCATGGTCGCCCGGTTGAACTGGCTCTGGCGGTAGTCGCGGCCGCCCGCCACGGCCAGGATGCCGCCGCTACGGCTGTCGAGCACCACCACGGCCCCCTCGCTCACGGCGGGCCTCGTGCCAGCCAGCAATTGACCCAGGCGCCGTTCCACCACCTGCTGCACGAGCGGATCAAGGTGGGTTTCCACCAGGAAGTTGCCCTCGGCCGCCACCGGATCGCCCAGCAAGGAGCCCAGGTCAAGACGCACCTGGTCGGTGTAATAGGGGGCCGCTCGGCGGCCGCCAGACCTGCCGTCATCACCTTGGCAGGCCAGGCCCGCCAAGGTGATGGGCTGGCGGCTGGCCCGGTGGGCCTGGTCCGAGCTCAGGTGGCCGGTGTCGACCATCTTGCTCAGCACACCATTACGCGCCTCCAGGGCCGCCTGGGGGTTGCTGCAGGGATCGCGGCCGTTGGGAGAGGGCAGCAGGCCCACCAATAGGGCCGCTTCATCGAGGTTGAGGCGGGCGGCGGGCTTGTTGAAGTAAAAGCGCGAGGCATCTTCGAAGCCCCAGCCCACGCCCAGATACACCCGGTTGAGGTAGTTGAGCAGCAGGTCGCGCTTGCTGAACCGTTGCTCCAATTGCATCGCCACTAGCAACTCCCGCCACTTGCGTTGCAGGGTCTGGCCCTGGCCCACGGTTTCGGGATAGAGGCTGCGGGCCAGCTGTTGGGTCAAGGTGCTGCCCCCCTCCAGCACCCGGCCCCCCAGCAGGTTGGCGACTAGGGCCCGGCCCGTGCCGATCGGATCGATACCGGGATGCCACCAGAAGCGGCTGTCCTCACTGGCCAGCAGGGCATCGATCAGCACGGCGGGGTAGTCGCGCAGGCCCGGATTTTCGTGGTGCAGGGTCGAGTCGGCCGAACTCAGGGGCCTGTTGGCGCCGTCATAGAGGGCGATCGGACCGTGCACCGAGGCCAGTCGGTTGCGCAGGGGAACCTGCACGAACGAGACGGCCACCAAACCCAGGCCGCCGGCGGCGATGGCCGCCAGGGCCAGGCTGGCTCCCTTGGCGACTAGCTCCAGCCGGGGCGGAGGTTGGCGATGGAAGCTCAGTTCCGGCAGGCCCGGTTCCTGACTGGGGCCGAACCGCACCACATCGCCATCGGCCAGGAGCAGCTCCTGCACCCGCCGGCCCCGCCACCAGAGCCCATTGGTGGAGCCACTGTCCTGCAGCAACCAGCGGCGGCCCCGTTGCTCCAGCAGGGCATGGTGCTTGCTGACGGCTGGATGGACCAGGCTGATCTCCTGGTGGCTCTCGCGGCCGATGCGGTAGGTGCCGCCATACAAGGGCAGGCGCTGGCTGGGCTGGCCTGGAATGAACAGCTCCAGCCATTCACGGCCATGGGGTTGGGCCGCGGCGAGCCGCTGGCGCAGCCGTTCAACGAGGGGAGGGGCCATGGCGCCGCAGCAAGTCGAAGGCGATGCAAATCACCGCCAGGTTGATGGCCACATCGGCCCCATTGAAGATCGGAAAGCGGACCGGCACGAAGGCGAGAAAGTCCACCACCGTGCCCAGCCGCCAGCGGTCGAGGCCATTGCCGATGGCGCCGCCCAGCAACAGGCCTGCCCCCAGCCATTGCCACCGGCGCAAGGGGGCACTGAGCTGGATCCAGGCCAGCAGGGCCAGTGCTACCAGCAGGCTCACAACCCCCAGCAGCCAGGTGGAGCTGGTCAACAGGCTGAAGGCGGCGCCACTGTTGAACACCAGCTGGAACTTGAGCAGGCCAGGCACGAACGGCACGCTGCCCGCCCCAGCCAGGTTGCTGAGGGCCCAGCCCTTGCTGAGCTGGTCGATAACCACCACCACGAGCGCCACAAGCCAGGCGGCCTGGCGGCTCAGTTCCCTCCTTGGGGATGCCATCAGGATTCGACCAGCAGCAGGCGCCGCAGGGGCAGGGCCAGTACGGCGATGGCGCAGCAGAGCATCAACTGGGGCACGATCGGACCGAGGCTGTAGTTGATCAGCAGGCCGCCCAGGCCGCCGCCCCAGCGTTGCACCAGGCCGCCCAGCAACAGGTTGGCAATGCCGCAGACCTGCAAGACAGCCACCCCCATGCAGGCGGCTCCCGCCAAGCTGACGCAATTGTCCATGCCCTGCTGGCGGGCCAGGCGACCGGTGACCCAGGCTGCCGGCAGGAAGCCGGCCACGTAGCCAAAGCCGGGATCCATCAGGTAGGCCATGCCGCCGCCGGCGTGGAAGACAGGTAACTGGAACAGGCCCAGGCTGATGTAGGCAACGCCGGCGAGCATGGCCGAGCGGGGTCCGCAGACCAGGGCCGTCAGCAACAGGGCCGGGACCTGCAGGCTGATCGGCAAGGTGACATAGGGCTGCCCGTGGGGGGATGGGAAGGCCAGGGCCGCCTGGATCAGGCCGCCGATCACGATGAGGAGCAGTCCGGCGATGGCACCACTCCAGTTGGCAAGTGCGCGCAAGGGGGGGCCCAGTTAGAGGCCCATCCTGCAGGAGAGTGGGCCTCTTGAGAAGCAGCGGTGATGCCAAATTCCGAGCCCAGCGCCAAGGCCAGCTCCGGGCCAAGCTACGAGCAGGGCGCAGAGACGGGTGCTGAGCAGGGTGCTGAGCAGGGGGCTCAGCCGAGTGCCCAGAAAGGGTCTCCCCAACAACCAGCACCCCTGGGCTCTGAATCCAGCCCCGTATCGAGCCCTGAGGCCAGCCCCCCCCGGCTCACCCTCGGTTGTGCGGTGCAGCTGCTGCAACGGCCCAGCTACCTGAAAACGGCTGATGCGATGCCGATGCTGCGCCCGCCCGACCTCGTTGACCTCTCCGAGGTAGGTGAGGTGGTGGCGCTGCGCCCCCTGGGCACCGTCGCCGTGCGCTTTCGCCGCGGCACCTTCTTGATCGATGGGGGCCTATTGCGCCGCCAGGGCGAAGGGGCTGCTGGCTGAAGCCTGGCCCTCACGCCCCTTGTCAACGCTCCAAGGACTGTCCCAGCTCACTCCCAAGCCCATGGGGCGCCGCAATGAACGGCCAAGGGAGCTGGGCAGACCCAGGCAACTGGCCGGGGCTAGGCACCTTGCCGGGGCTAAGCAGCTTGCCGGTGTTAGGACGAGAGGGAATGCTTCCGCCAGGCTGATTCGGCTTCGCCCAGGGCCTGGGCCGGGCCGCAGAGGCTGAGGTTGGGGCTGGCGAGCAGCTCCCGGGCGGCGGCCAGCAGATCGGCGGGCTCGAGGCCATCAAGCTCTCCCAGGCAGCGGTCGGTGAAATCGGCGGGAAGGCCGTGGCCAAGCACCAGGGCGAGCCGATCGGCCACCTGGCTGCCGGTCTGGCGGCCCATGGCCTCCTGGCCCCGGAACTTGGCGCGGGCCAGGGCTAGGTCGTCGCTGCTCAGGGGCTGCTGGAGCAGTCGCTGCCATTCATTCAGCAGCTCCGTGGTGGCTTCAAAGGCCCGCTCCGCCGAGCTGGAGAGGTGGAACACAAACGGAGCGGCCCCAAGCCGGGCCGGGTGGTGCACGCCCACGTCGTAGGCGAGGCCGTGTTCCTCGCGCATGGTCACAAACAGGCGGCTCGACATACCGACGCCCAGGTGACAGTGGAGCAGCCGCAGGGCCAGGCCGTGGCGATGGCCTAACGGCACCGTGGCGGCCCCGAGCATCAACACCAGCTGTTCGGTGTCCTCCTCGGTGCAAGCCAGGCGGTTGCTGCCGTCGCCGGGCTGGCTGCTGGACGCCCAGGCCGGGTTCGCCAGGGGCGCCTGGGTGGCCCAGCCCCCGGGACCGCTTTCGCGGGTGAGCAGCGCTTCCAGGTTGGCGGGGGGCTGGCCGGCGAGCACCAGCACGGCCCCCTGGCGCCCGAGTTGGGCCGCCTGCTCGCTGAGGCTGTCCCGCCTGATCGCAGCCAGGTCGGCCTCCACCCCGAGGGGATCGTGGCCATAGGGACCCGCGCCATAGAGCTGCTGGCGCAGGCGGTCGTGGGCCAGCTGGAAGGGATCTTCGCGGTGCCGTTGTAGGGCCTGCAGGTTGAGTTGGCGCTCCAGGTCGATCTGGTCGTCCAGCAGCCAGGGCTTCTGCACCAGGGTCAAGAGCAAGGGCAGGAGCTGGTCGGCGTCGGCCGCGGCGCATTTGAGGCTGATCAGCAGGCCGTCTTCGGAGGCCTCGCAACGCAGGCCGGCGCCCAGCCCTTCCACCTGGTCGGCTAGGGCCTCGCCGCTGTGGTCGCCGCAGCCGCGGCTGAGCAGGCCGGCCAGGAGCTGGTGGCTGCCCCGCTGGCCGATCGGGTCGGAGCTGCTGCCGCCGCGGATCCAGAGCTTGGCCGACACAATCTCGGGCCCCGGGCGGTGCACCACCCAAAGGGGGCAGCCCCCGGGCACTACGGACCTGGACCGCTGGCCGCTGAGGGAGCCCTGGCTAGCGGCAGGCTCGGTGCTGCCGCTGAGGCTGCGATCGAGGCTGCCGTCGCTGGCGGCTGGGTGGGCGACGGGGGTGGCGCTGGGGTTGGTCGTCACGGGGCTCATGCCGGTAGGGCCCGCAGGCAGAAGGCCCGCTCGGGATCGAGCAGGGGTGTCAGTTCGCGCCAGAGCCGCTGGGGATCCCAACGGGTCAGGGCATCGAGGGGCGCCTGGATCGGTTGGTGGCGGCCCCAGAGGTGGTTGTTGCCCAGTAGCCCTGCCACCGAGCCGGCGGCTTCGAGGCCGAAGCGGTAGCCATTGCCCACCAGGCGCTGGGCCCGCTCCAGCTCGGCCAGGGGCGGCGGGGTTTCGATCAGCTCCAGCAGCACCCGGCGGATCTCCGCTTCCACCGCCGGCAGGTGCTCGGTTTCGCATACCGCCTCCAGCAACACCAGGCTGCCGGCTTCGAGGCCATTGAGATCCAGATCGATGCTTTCCACTAGCCGCAGCTGCTCACGCAGGCGGGCCACCAGGCGGCTACGCCGGCCTTCGGCCAGCAGGGTGGTAAGCAGGTCGCAGCCGATCACGGCCTCCTGATCGCCGGCGGGGGGCACCTGCCAGGCCATCAGCAGCCGGGCCGCTTCCAGCCGCGGCAGCGCCACCGTGTCCGAGCCGGGTTGCAGGTGCAGACGGGCTGGATCGCTTAGGGCCCCAGGGGAGGAATTGGCTCGATCGGTGGGCTTGGGCTGGTCGGAGCGGGCTAGGCCAGCGAGGGCGGAGCGCTCGAGGTGCTCAAGGAGGGCCCCATCGCCCAGGGGGCCGGCCACGGCCAGGCAGCAGTTGTCGGCCCGGTACAGGCGCTGGTGGAAGGCGGCCATGGCCTCGGAGCGGTGGCCTTCGAGGGCCTGGCGACGGCCCAGGATCGGCTGGCCATAGGCGTGGCCTGGGCAGGCCCGGCTCAGCAGTTGCTGGAATGCCACCTCCTCGGGCTGGTCTTCGCTCTGGGCGAGCTCTTCGAGCACCACTTGGCGCTCCAGGTCGAAGTCCTCGGGGTCGAGCCGGGGGGCCAGTACCAGATCGAGCAGCAGGTCGATCGCCTCGGCCGCGGCGCTGGGCGGCACGAGCACGTGGTAATGCACGTCATCAAAGCCGGTGGCGGCATTGCTGCTGCCGCCCAGGGCCTCAACGCGCAAGTCAAATTGGCCGGCCCCGAGGCGCTCGCTGCCCTTGAACACCATGTGCTCGAGGAAGTGGGCCAGGCCCGATTCCGCCAGCGTTTCGGCGGCGCTGCCGGCGCGGCACCAGAAGTCCAGGCAGGTCACAGGCGCCTGGGGCAGGTCCAGGCTCACCACCGCGGCCCCCTGGCCCAGGAGTCGTTGCTGGGGCTCGCCCAGGCTGGCGCTGCCTCCGGTTCGGCAGACCGGCTGGGGAACCGCGACGCCGATCCCGTCAGCAACGCAGTCCGTCTCCAAGTCCGTTGTCAAGCCAGTTGCCAAGCCAGTTGCCAAGTTCGTCGTCAAGTTCGTAGTCAAGGTTGAACCCACGGGCGCTCCCCCCTCCGAAACCGCTTGCGAAACCCCCAAGTCCGTGACGCCGCGTGTCAGGACCTGCATTCTGCTGTCTGGATGGCAATCCTGTTGTCAGGATCAGATCCGCCCTTGCGCCAAATCCAGCGTTGACGACCACTGCTCCGGGGCCAGAGCCAGGTTCAGCTCCAGGCCCAGCTCCAGGCCCAGCCCTGGGGGTCCACCCCCTGATGGATGCCCTGGCAGGCCGCATTCGCGCCTGCTGGCTGGGCCTGCCGGAGCTGGAACCCCTGGCGATTGACCCGGACCTCGAAGCGATTAGCGGCAGCCTCGATGGCGAGTCCCTGTTCATCCGCAACGAGCTGCGCCGCTGCCGGGGGCTGCGCAAGCTCCATCTCGAAACCGCCCGCCTGGGGGCGGGGCTGCAGATTCTCCACTGCGTCTTCTTCCCCGATCCCCACTTCGATCTGCCCGTGTTCGGCGCCGACATCGTTGCCGGTCGGGGCGTGGTGTCGGCGGCCATTGCCGACCTCTCGCCGGTGGGCGGGGCCCTGCCCGAGAGCATCGCCGGCCCCCTGGCGGCCCTGCCCCGCCTCACCTACAGCCAGGAGCGGGAGCTGCCCGATTGGGGCTCGATCTTCTCGCCCTTCGTGCGCTTCGTGCGTCCGGCCGATGGGGCCGAGGAGCTCCAGTTCGTTGAGGAGGTGGACCGCTTCTTGACCGTGCTGAGCCAGGCTTGCCACACGGCAGAACCTCAGGCCAGCGACGATCCCCTTACTGTGGCGAGGCACGCGGGACAGCTCTCCTATTGCAGGCAGCAGAAACGCAACGACAAGACCCGCAGGGTGCTGGAGAAGGCCTTCAACCCCCAGTGGGCGGACCGCTACATCGAGGAGCTGCTCTTCGACGATCCGCTGCTGGGCTGAAGGGCTCGGGCGGCTTTGCCCTCACCCGCAGGCCCCTGCTGATTGGCGCCGCCGTCCTGGTGGCGGTGGTGGTGGGATTTGGGCTGCTGCAACGGCGCCAACAGCCCCGGCCGGCCCCCCCGGCGGCTGCCACCAGTGCCTCCCGGCCTGGGGCCGCGCCAGCCCTGGAAGCGGTCTCCGCCCTCGGACGCCTGGAGCCGGCTGGAGACATCCGCAAGCTGGCGGCCCCGGTGACCGATTTCGGCGCCTCGCCCCGGCTCACGGCCCTCTATGTGCAGGAAGGCCAGCCCGTCCAAGCGGGCCAGGTGCTGGCCAGTTTTGACAATCGGCCGACTTTGCTAGCCCAGGAGAACCTGCTGCTCACCCGCATCGCCAGCCTCAAGCAGCAACTCGAGCTGCTCGATCGCGAAACCAGTCGCTACCGCCAGCTCACCAACCGCGGCGTCTTTGCGATTGGCGCCCTGGAAGAGCGCGAGATCAAGGTGGTCGACCTGCGCGGCACCCTTCAGGAGGCCAAGGCCGAGCTGCGCAAGGTGCGCACCGACCTAGCCAAGAGCCAGTTGCTGGCCCCGATTGATGGCTTGGTGCTGCGCATCAACACCCATCCGGGCGAGCGCCCAGGCGATGCCGGCATCCTCGAAATCGGCGCCAATAACCAGATGGAGGCGGTGGCTGAGGTGTATGAGAGCGACATCGACCGGGTGCGCCTCGGCCAAACCGTGACCCTCACCAGTGAGAACGGCGGCTTCGAAGGGAGCCTTAAGGCGACGGTGCTGCGCATCAGCCCCCAGGTGCGCCAACGCCAGCTGCTCTCCACCGATCCCACCGGCGACGCCGATGCCCGGGTCGTTGAGGTGCGCCTGTCCTTGACACCGGCGGACATTCAGCGGGTGCGCCAACTGGCGGGCCTGAAAATCATTGCCCGCTTCACGCCGTGAATCCGCTGCTGGCGATCTGGTCGGGCCGCCGCATTCCCCTGGCCTGGTTGTTGCTGACCCGCCAACCGGTGCGGTTGGCCGTGGCCCTGGCGGGCATCAGTTTTGCTGGCATCTTGATGTTCATGCAGCTGGGCTTCCGCGATGCCCTGTTTGACGCCAGTGTCACGGTGCACAAGATGTTCAACACCGATTTGGTGTTGATGAGCCCGCGCACCAAAAGTTCGATCAGCATGGCTGGCTTCCCGCGCCGCCGGCTGGTGCAGGCCCTGGCCGATCCCGAGGTGCAGGGCATCTCGCCGGTGCACTGGAACCTGCTGCTCTGGCGCAACCCGGAAACCCGCGGCACCCGCTCGATCCTGGCCCTGGGCTTTGAGCCCAGTGATCCCCTCTTCAACGATCCGGCCCTTACGGCCAAGGCTGGCCTGCTCACCCAAAAAGGCCGGGTGCTCTTCGATGAGCGCTCCCGCAATGAGTTTGGTCCGGTGGCCGCCTGGTTCCGTCAGGGGCGCACGGTCGAAAGTGAAATCTCCGGCAAGCGCTTGCGGGTGGCCGGCTTGTTTGCCGTGGGACCATCGTTTGGAGCCGATGGCAACCTGCTCACCAGCAGTGAAACGTTTCTGAGCTTGCTGCCCAATACGCCACCAGGCAGTATTGAGCTGGGCCTGATTCGTCTGCGTCCCGGTGCCAACCCGGAAGCTGTGGCCAAACGCCTGCGCAAAAGTTTGCCCCAGGACGTGATTGTGTATACGCGCAACGGCTTCATTGAAATGGAGAAGGATTACTGGCGCAGCAGCACAGCGATCGGCTTCATTTTTACCCTCGGCGCCGGCATGGGCTTTGTGGTGGGGTGCGTAATCGTGTATCAGATTCTCTATTCCGATGTGAGTGATCACCTGCCTGAATACGCCACCTTGATGGCCATGGGCTACAAGCTCAGTAGTTTGCTGGGGGTGGTGGCCCGGGAGGGATTTTTGCTGGCGGTGCTGGGTTACCTGCCGGCCTATGGCGCCGGTTTGCTGCTCTATGGGGTGATTAAGGGAGCCACAAAATTGCCGGTGCAGATGGACCCGGACCGGGCCCTTGTGGTGTTCACCATGATTCTGGTGATGTGCATGGGCTCGGCTGCCCTGGCCATGCGCCGCCTAGGCGATGCCGATCCTGCGGAGATCTTCTGAGCCATGGAGTCAACTCCTGAACTAAAGGGGATTGAGATCGGCCGCCCAGGCCCGCCGGCGATTGAGATCGCCGGACTGAGCCATTGGTATGGCGAGGGCAAGATGCGCCGCCAGGTGCTTGAAGGGGTGGATCTCTCGATCGCTAGCGGCGAGGTGGTGTTACTCACCGGCCCCTCCGGCTGCGGCAAAACCACCCTGCTCACCCTGGTGGGGGCCCTGCGCCAGGTGCAGGCCGGCCAGGTGAAGGTGTTCGGCCAGGAGCTGGCCGGATCGAGCCGCCGGGAGCGCCAGCAGCTGCGCCGCTCGATCGGCATGATTT
>CAINZT010000228.1 GCA_903855705.1 uncultured Synechococcus sp. | reverse complement strand
TGGCGATCGATGCGGCTTTAGCCAGGAGAGTGCCGATGGTTTGCTGCTGGAGGGCTGGTTGATGGGCTGCCGCCCCATTGGGGATCAGCAGATCGGCGCCGCAAGGGCGGTAGAGCCGCGCCTACTTGGCTCTCCTGTGCTGAGTCCGGCGGAGTGGGCTTGGCTTCCCCATTGGGACGAGGCCCTAGGGCCCTACCAATCCCTCTGGCAACGGCTCGATGGGCTGTGGCTGCTCTGGCCGCTCGACTGGAGGCTGCCCAGGCGCTGGCGCTTTCAGGCGGAGGCCCAACAGCGACGCCAAGGGGGCGGCTGGCTCAGGGGCTCCAGGCTCGACCAGTTGGTGCGATCCAGCCTGGCCTCCTTGCCGCCAGAGCTGTATCTGTTGCCCCTGGTCGCTGGAGCGGATCAACTTCAACTGCTGGATCGCCGTAGGCGCTCCCTATGGGAAGGACCTGGCTGGGACTTCGATCCCAGCCAGGCCAACCTGGAACGACTGAAAAGCTGCAAGCCCCCTGGGTGACTTCACAGCGGGCTGCTAGCCCTTAGCAAGCCCCAGGGTTCAGCAAGGCTCAGCCTTCGGTTTCTTCCTCTTCGGCGATCGGATAGACGAAGCCTTGGGCCCGGCCGCTCAGCACGGACTTGCCAATCGAGAGGGCCTTCTGGGCCGCAACCCGGGCCTTGCCCTTCCAGGTGGCATGGCGCTGATTGCGCTTGCCTTTCGATGTTTTCTTCTTGGGAACAGCCATCCCTTTCGCCCAACCAAACAACAATCTTCCGCTGTCGCCTCGCCTTTCGTCAAATCGCTAAGCTCCAAACCATTGACGGGGTCTTGTGAGCAGCAGCGTTCCACAGCCAGCACCCCAGCCTGCTTCCCCCGTAGTGCAGCGCCCGGCCGAGCCGTCCTCCCTGCTGGCCAAACTTGGCCTGGCTAAGGCGCCCACGCCCAGTTACAGCACCCTGCTCAACCAGCTGGCCAAGTGCCAGGCCAAGGATCCGAAGCAGTCGCCGCTAAGCACCTGCCCAATCAAGGACCTGGAGCTGTCCCTGCAGCGCCGGGAAGTCACCATCACCAATGCGGCGGTGGGCCGGGTGCAGGTACCCGTTTTTAACAATGACCAAACGCTGCTCCGCGCGGCCCAGCAGGCTCGGGTTCCCCTGACAGTGCGGGACGATCGCCGCGACGAGGCCACGGCAAGCCTGATCGGCAACGTGCTGTTGATGGTGCTCCTTTTTGGCGGCCTTGCCCTACTGATCCGCCGCTCGTCCCAGGTGGCGAACCGGGCGATGGGTTTTGGCCGTAGCCAGGCCCGCATCCAGCCCGAAGGCACGGTTGATGTGCGCTTTGAGGATGTGGCCGGTATCGCCGAGGCCAAGCAGGAACTCGAAGAGGTGGTCACCTTCCTGCGTCAGCCCGAACGCTTCACCACCATCGGAGCCAAGATCCCCAAAGGGGTGTTGTTGGTGGGGCCGCCGGGTACAGGTAAAACCCTCCTGGCTAAGGCGATCGCTGGCGAAGCAGGGGTGCCTTTCTTTTCGATTGCCGCCTCAGAATTTGTAGAGATGTTCGTGGGGGTGGGCGCTTCGCGAGTGCGCGATTTGTTCCGGCGCGCAAAGGAAAAGGCCCCCTGCATTATTTTTATCGATGAAATTGATGCGGTTGGTCGCCAGCGCGGTGCCGGTATTGGTGGAGGCAACGATGAGCGCGAGCAAACACTTAACCAGCTGCTCACCGAGATGGATGGCTTCCAAGACAATTCCGGCGTGATTTTGCTGGCGGCCACCAACCGGCCCGATGTGCTGGATACGGCCCTAATGCGGCCCGGTCGATTTGATCGCCGCATTGTTGTTGATTTGCCCGATCGCCGCGGGCGCGAACAGATCCTTTCGGTCCACGCCCGTAGTCGGCCCCTAGATCCAGAGGTATCCCTGGCCGAATGGGCCAGCCGCACTCCCGGCTTTTCCGGCGCCGATCTCTCCAATCTTCTCAATGAGGCGGCGATTCTCACGGCCCGCCGTGACAAGCAGACCATCGACGACCAGGCCCTCAGCGATGCCCTCGAACGCATCACCATGGGCCTAGGGGTTGCCCCCCTGCAGGACAGCGCCAAGAAGCGGTTGATCGCTTATCACGAGATCGGCCACGCCTTGCTCACCACCCTCCTGCCCCAGGCTGATCAACTCGACAAGGTCACCCTGCTGCCCCGGGCCGGTGGCGTGGGTGGTTTTGCCCGCACCATGCCCGATGAGGAAATTCTCGATTCGGGCCTGATCAGCAAGGCCTACCTGTGCGCTCGCCTGGTGGTGGCCATGGGCGGACGGGCCGCTGAAGTGGTGGTGTTTGGCCCCAGTGAGGTCACCCAGGGGGCCAGCGGGGACTTGGAAATGGTCAGCCGCATCTGCCGTGAGATGGTTACCCGCTATGGCTTCTCCAGCCTGGGTCCGGTGGCCCTGGAAGCCGATGGAGGCGAGGTGTTTTTAGGGCGCGATTGGTTGCGCTCCGATCCCCATTATTCCCGTGAAACGGGCAATCGCATTGACGCTCTGGTGCGCAGCCTCGCCCGCGAATCCCTGCAGGAGGCCATCAATTTGTTGACACCGCGGCGTGCCCTGATCGACCAGTTGGTGGAACTGTTGATCGAGCAGGAAACCCTCGGTGGTGAAGAGTTCCGCGCCATTGTCAATCGCTATGAAGCTGCCCGCGAAACCGTTCCCGCCATTTGAGTCGTTCCGTCTACTCCTAGATTCCCTATCGGGGGGACGCTTCCAGATACCGTTAGACGAGTGGTCTAATCATTCGTTTGCTCAAAGTGTGTTTAAAGCGGTGGCTTAATCCGTAAAGCGAATATCGAGGCTGCGCAGGTAGGTGTGCAGACCGGCGTCTTGAATCGGCAGTAGATGGGCAACGCGGCCGCTCTCATTGACATGGGCATGCCAGTGGCCAGGGGGCGTCACAAACACCCCGCCCGGTTCCCAGTCGATTCGGGTCGGATTGAGGATCGCGCCGTTCTCATCAAGGGCTTTCCCCACCAGGGTGTAACAGCCTGGATCGCTGTCGATGATCAGGTCGATGGCCACGGACTGGTGGCGATGGGGCGGCTGACAGGAGCCGGCCCGCACGGCGCCGTACATGGCCCAGAGGGTGTGGCTCACGGTGCGACTGGCCGGCAGATCGGCGTTCGCCAGCAGGATGCTGAGGCGGTTGCTGCGCTGGGAGCTGGGATCCTCCATCAGCGTGGTCAGCTCCTGCTCGAGCCGCTCGCCCCCATAGAAGGTGGCTTGGAAGCGGGGTTCGCTCGGTTTCACACCCAGGTAGCTGAGCAGGGGGCCATCGTGCACCCAGTACAGAACGCTGGTGGTCTCAGCGCTCAGGGTTGGAATGGCCCCTGCCGGCAATACGAACAGGTCTCCCTGGCTCCAGGGACGCCGCAGGGCCCTGCCCAGATCGGAGGCCTGGCGATCGACCTGGCCCTGGCCCTGGAGCACGTAAAAGAGCGAACTGGTGGCCGTGGAGGCGGCGGCCAGGCTGTCCCCCGCCCGCAGACGGATAAAGCTCGCCGCCAGCCCGGGGCTGGTGGCCGGAGCCGGGCAGCCCAGCTCTGCGCTCGTGTCCAGCGGCAGGATCGCCGAGGGGCCGGAACGATGCAGGGAGGATCCCCATTGGCGGTAGCCAATCGGTTCGGTGAGGCCCTTGCGCACCGGATTGGCGGCTTCCCGGTAGTCAAAGAAGCGTGCCTTGTCTTCGCTGCACTGGAGGAGATCCGGGGAATCGCCTTGCCCACTCCCACCAGTCGGTTGAGGTTCGCGGTGCTCAGGCGACTGGGAGGCAGCCGGGCGGATTGCCTGGGTCATCGTCGCAGCGGGGGAAGGGTTGGTTGGGTGGACTTAACCGCCGGCAACGGCCGGCACGATCGACACCTCGTCGCCATCCTGGAGGGGTGTCTCCTGATTCTGCAGGAAGCGGATGTCTTCGCTGTTCACATACACGTTGAGGAAGCGGCGCAGCTTGCCGCCTTCATCACAGAGGCGGCCCAGGATGCCGGGATAGCGAGCCTCGAGGGCCTGAAGCAGGCCGTTGACGCTGCTGGCCTCCACCTCGGCGCTGGCCTCATCGGCGGTGAATTTTTGGAGGGGCGTGGGGATCAGAACCAGAACGGCCATGGGAAAGGGTGGTTGGGAAAATCTAATTGGGGCAGGTTAGGAGGAGCGTCCTGGATCCAAGGATCAGCTGGCTTGTCTTTCTGAGGTTTGGTTGACCCCAAAGCTGGAACCGGGACTCGCCTAGGGCCTTGCGGGAAGACTTATCGGCTTGGTGATCCAGGGAACGCTTGGCCAAGGAGATGGAGCGGGGCCCTTCCCGTGGGCTGGTCAGGCCTGCGGCTCCTTGCCGGCCCGATGGAGGGACTGGGCCCGTTCCCAGGCCGCATTGAAACTGGCGAGTTGGGGTTCGATCGTGAGGGGCTCGCCCACGGCGGCAGTGACGGCCTCCAGGGTCTTGAGGCCATTGCCTGTGATGTAAGCAACGGTGGTCTCGCTGGGATCGATTTTGCCCTGTTCCACCAACTTCTTAAGCACGGCGATGGTGGTGCCCCCAGCGGTTTCGGTAAACACGCCTTCGGTTTCGGCAAGGAGCTGGATGCCAGCCACGATTTCATCGTCGTTGACGGCCGCAATCGTGCCGCCGGTGCGGTTGGCGATGTCAATGGCGTAGGGACCATCGGCCGGGTTGCCGATCGCAATCGATTTGGCAATTGTGTTGGGCTTCACCGGTGTGATGAAATCGCGGCCTTCGGCGAAAGCCTGGGCGATTGGCGAGCAGCCCTCCGCCTGGGCGCCGCTAAAGCGCACTGGCTTCTCATCCACCAAGCCCACCTTGATGAACTCATCGAATCCCTTACGGATTTTGGTGAACAGGGATCCGGAAGCCAGGGGCGCCACGATGTGGTCGGGCAATTGCCAACCGAGTTGCTCAATCACCTCATAGCCAAGGGTTTTCGAACCTTCGGAGTAGTAGGGGCGCAGGTTGATATTGACAAAGCCCCAGCCATAGGTGTTGGCCACTTCAGAGCAGAGCCGATTCACCTGGTCGTAGTTCCCTTTGACCGCCATCAGTGTGGGGTTATAGATCAAGGTGCCAAGCACCTTCCCCAGCTCGAGATCTGACGGGATGAACACGCAGCAATCCAGGCCGGCGTGGGCAGCGATGGCTGCCGTGGAGTTGGCCAGGTTGCCGGTGCTGGCACAGCTCACCGTGGTGAAGCCCAGTTCTCGGGCACGGGTGAGAGCTACCGAAACCACCCGGTCCTTGAAGGACAGGGTGGGCATGTTGACGCCATCGTTTTTGATATAGAGATTTTTCAGGCCCAGGCGCTTGGCGAGCCGGTTGGCCTTAAGCAGGGGCGTGAAGCCCGTGCCCACGTCGATCGGATCGCCCTCAATCGGCAGGAATTCCCGATAGCGCCAAATGGAGACCGGACCGGCCTCAATCGTGGCGCGGGTGACCCTCGACTTAATCACGTCATAGTCGTAGACCACCTCAAGGGGGCCAAAACAGACGTCCTCACAGACGTGTTTAGCTCCGGCCCCATAGGGATGGCCGCATTCCTTGCAGCGCAGGCCGGTGAAGGTGGAGCAAGACAGGGTGGCCGTCACGGCGCAACCGCAGCAATGGGGGAAGGCTAGCAGCGGCTTTTAGGCGGTCCCTTGATACCCGAGCTAGAAAGTCGGAATTGAAGTTGGCCTGTGGCCAGTCTGTTGCCCTTGGCCTGGGCCCCAAGTCTTAGTGCCCCTTTTTGGCCCATGGGGGTCGCCTGCCTGGCTTGTCCCTGGGGATGCCAGCTGGCGGGGAGGGGCTTGCCTAGCCTCAGGGGATTCCCGACTCGCCCCGTCCCGTCGCCTTGAGCCGCCCCACTGCCCTCCTGCGGTTTGCAGCCGGCTTGGCCCTAGTGGCCGGCCTGGCCATCGCCTTTAGCCGGCTGGGGATCGAATGGCAGTGGTTCAGCCAGTTCAATGCCCAGGGGGTGGCCCTCAAACGCTGGCTGATTCAGATCGTCACTTTCACTCTGGTGATGGGCCTGGGGGGGTACCTGCAATTGCAGCAGTTGCAACGCTCCTGGCGGCTGCGTCGGGTCATCGA
>CAINZT010000227.1 GCA_903855705.1 uncultured Synechococcus sp. | reverse complement strand
GGTTGGGCTGGGTTTCGGACTGCGTTTCAGTCTGCTTTTCCGACTGTGTTTTGGACTGCGCCTCAGACCGCGTTCCCAACGGCTGCTCGAATGGCTCCTCGAACGGCGCTTCGGACCCCGCTAGGCCGCTCTGTTCTGGCAATGGCACCAACCTGCTCCAACCTGGAACAGGACCAGGCACCGGCCTAGCTTGGGCCCAGTTCAGGCCCGCTGCCTTGGCAACGATCCGTAGCGGACAGCCCTGGCCCCTAGGGGCCGCCACCACCGCCACTGGCGTCAATTTTTCGGTGGTAGCGCCGTTGGCGACCCGGGTCGAGCTGCTGCTCTTCGCCGATGGCCAGGCTGCGGAACCGTTCCAGGTGATCGCCCTCGATCCCCAGCGGCATCGTTCTGGCGACCACTGGCATGGGGAGGTGGAGGGGGTCGGCCTTGGCTGTTGCTATGCCTACCGGGTGTTTGGCCCGCTGCAGCCCGGGCGCCACGGCTTCAACCCTTCCAAGGTGCTACTCGACCCCTGCGCCCGGGCGATCACGGGCTGGGAGGTCTACCGGCGGGAGGATGGGGTCGGCGCGGCCCCGAATACGGCCTCCTGCCTCAAGGGGGTGGTGACCGAACGGGACCGGTTCAACTTTCACGATTTCCCCCGGCCCCGCCACAGCTGGCAGCGCAGCGTCATTTACGAATTGCACCTCGGCGGCTTCAGCCGCGGCGCCGGCTCGCCGATTAGCCCGGAGCGCCAAGGCACCTACCTGGGCCTGATCGAGGCCCTGCCCTACCTGCGCGACCTGGGCGTCACCACGGTGGAGCTGCTGCCGGTGATGGCCTTCGACCCCCACGACGCCCCCCACGGCCGCCAGAACTACTGGGGCTACAGCCCGCTCAGCTGGATGGCGCCCCACCACGGCTACCAGCAGGGCAGCGATCCCCTCGAGATCCGCCACCAGGTGCGGGCCCTGGTGCAGGCCTGCCACCAGCAGGGCCTGGAGGTCTTGGTGGATGTGGTCTACAACCACACCACCGAGGGCAGCAAGGCCGGCCCCACCTTGAGCTGGCGCGGCTTCGGCGATCACCTCTACTACCACCAAAACGTTCGCGGCGACTATCTCGATGTCAGTGGCTGCGGCAATTCGATTGCCGCCAACCGGCCCCTGGTGCGGCGATTAATTCTCGAATCGATGCGCTGCTGGGCCCTGGAACTGGGGGTAGATGGCTTTCGCTTCGACCTGGGCATCGCCCTCAGCCGCGGCGAGCAACTCGAGCCCCTCGATGAGCCGCCCCTGTTCGAGGAGATCGAGGCCGATCCGGAGCTGAGCGACCTCAAACTGGTGAGTGAGCCCTGGGATTGCGGCGGGCTCTACCGCCTCGATGACTTCCCCGCCAAGCGGGTGGCCAGCTGGAACGGTCGCTTCCGCGATGACCTGCGCCGCTTTTGGAAGGGCGATGAGGGCAGCAGCTGGACCCTGGCCCAGCGGCTGGCCGGCAGCCCCGACCTGTTTGGCAACCAGCCGGCACCGGTGGGCCGCACGATTAATTTCCTCACCGCCCACGACGGCTTCACCCTGGCCGATCTGGTCAGCTTCAACCGCAAGCACAACCTGGCCAACGGCGAGGACAACCGCGATGGCGATAACCACAACAACAGTTGGAACCATGGGGTGGAAGGCCCCTGTAGTAATCCCGTCATCAATGGGATGCGCGACCGCCAGCTGCGCAACTTGCTCGCCACCTTGCTGTTGGCCCCCGGGGTGCCGATGCTGCTGATGGGCGATGAGGTGCGCCGCAGCCAGGGGGGCAATAACAACGCCTGGTGCCAAAACAGCCCGATTGGCTGGATGCACTGGCAACCGGATGGTGGCGATTTGGCCCTGCGCCTGTTTCTGCAGCGGCTGCTGCGGCTCCGCCATCACCTTGCTGCCCTGATCAATCCCCCCCTGCCCCACAGCATCGCCAGTCCCCTTTGGCGCCTGGAACCGGGCCAGCTGCGGCTGGAATGGCATGGGGTCCAGCTCGACCGG
>CAINZT010000226.1 GCA_903855705.1 uncultured Synechococcus sp. | reverse complement strand
GTGGAACCGGCGGGGCTGGTGGGGGTGAGGGTCATGGCTCTAGGGGATCAGCTCCACTCGAGGGCGCCCTTGCGCCAGGCGTAGGCCAGGGCCACCACCAGGATGGCGATGAACACCAGGGCTTCGATGAAGGCGAGCAGGCCGAGGCGATGGAAGGCCACGGCCCAGGGATAGAGGAACACGGTCTCCACGTCGAAGATGACGAAGACCAGGGCAAACATGTAGTAGCGGATGTTGAACTGGATCCAGGCGCCGCCGATCGGCTCCATGCCGGATTCGTAGGTGAGATCCCGTTCGCCGGTGCGGGACTTGGGGGCCACCAGCTTGTTGGTGACCAGCGCCAGCACGGGCACGGCCGCCGCGATCAGCAGGAAGCCGAGAAAGGCGTCGTAGCCGTCAAGAACGAACAAAGGCAGCCCAGCCCAACCTGGAGGCCAGTCTGACACCCACAAGCGAAGCGTGGTTACGGGCCTGGGCGCCGATCAGCAGCCGGACACCGGTCGACGGCTCCGCTCGGGCCATCCCCTTGCCGACCCGGCTTGCCTAGAGTTGTTCCCACGCGCAGAGGGGTCGGTGAGCGACGAGATCACGGATCAGCAGGCCAGTCCCCCCGGCCTGGACCAGCAGGAGCCCAGCTCACCGCCGGAGCCCTTGCCTGAGCAGGTGCCAGAGCCTGAGCAGGCGCCAGACCTCTCTGAGAACCGATTCGAGTGCCGCAGTTGCGGCTTCGTTTACGACCCCGCCGAGGGGGTAAAAAAGCTGGCGATTGCGGCCGGCACGCCGTTTCTGGAGCTCGATCCGCTCAGCTTCCGCTGCCCGGTCTGCCGCAGCAAAGTGGCCGCCTTCAAGGACATCGGCCCGCGCAATAAACCCAGCGGCTTCGAGGAGAACCTCGGCTATGGCCTGGGGGTCAACCAGCTGACGCCCGGCCAGAAGAACGTGCTGATCTTCGGCGGCTTCGCCCTGGCCTTCGCCTTTTTCCTGTCCCTCTATTCCCTGCGTTGATGCCTGCGCCGATGCCCGCGACCCCGCCCGCCGCGCCTGCCAAAGCCAGCCCCAGCACCCTGCGGCAACGGCTGCGGAGTCTGACGTCGTTAGCCCTGTCGCTCCTGTTGACCCTGGGCCTGGCCCTGGGAACCAGCGGCTGCGTCTCCACGGGTCTGCCGATCGCCAGCGCCAGCCCCTGGCAAGCCGTTCCCCTCGAAAACCGGGCCAACCCCCTGGATCTGGCCTTCGACACCGACTCCCACGGCTTCCTGGTGGGCAGCAACCGGCTGATCCTGGAAACCAGCGATGGCGGCGCCAGCTGGCAGGAACGGGCCCTCGACCTGCCGCCCGAGGAAAATTTCCGCCTGATCAGCATTGATTTCCGCGGTACCGAGGGCTGGATCGCTGGCCAGCCCGGCCTGCTCCTGCACAGCACCGATGCCGGCCAGAGCTGGACCCGCCTGTTCCTTGACACCAAGCTGCCCGGCGAGCCCTACCTGATCACGGCCCTGGGCCAGGGCAGCGCCGAATTGGCCACCAACGTGGGAGCCATCTATCAAACCGAGGATGGCGGCACCAGCTGGCAAGCCACGGTCAGCGATGCGGCCGGCGCCGTGCGCGACCTGCGCCGCAACGCTGACGGCCAGTACGTGAGCGTGTCGGGCCTGGGCAACTTCTTCGCCACCTGGCAGCCGGGCCAGGCGATCTGGCAGCCCCACCAACGGATCAGCAGCCAGCGGGTGCAGGCCATGGGCTTCCAACCCGATGGCAATTACTGGATGGTGACCCGGGGCGCCCAGATGCGCTTCAACAGCGATGCCAGCAACCCGGAGGACTGGAGCAAGCCGGTGATCCCGATCACCAACGGCTTCGGCTACCTGGACATGGCCTGGGATCCCAGCGGCGCGATCTGGACCGCCGGCGGTAGCGGCACCCTGCTGGTGAGCACCGATAGCGGCAAGAGCTGGCAGAGGGATCCGGTGGGCGAAACCCAGGGCACCAACTTCAACCGCATCGCCTTCCTTGGCGGCGGCAAGGGCTTTGTGCTCGGCGAGCGGGGCCACCTGCTGCGCTGGGTCGGCTGAGACCCCAGCCCAGCAGCGAAATCGGCACCAGGCAGGGGTTCTGGGGCCAATCTCCAACCAGGCCGATCGGACCAACTGCGTCCCTGTGTAACCAAGCCGCCGGCCCAGTCCCGACGGCAGCCATCAGGCCCTTAGGATCAACCAGCTGAACGCTTGCTGCTATGGCTGCCGGCTCCACAGGAGAACGTCCGTTCTTCGAAATCATCACGAGCATCCGCTACTGGGTGATTCATGCCGTGACCCTGCCGGCGATCTTCCTGGCTGGGTTCCTGTTTGTCTCCACTGGGCTTGCTTACGACGCCTTTGGGACCCCTCGTCCTGACGCCTATTTCCAGGCCCAGGAGAGTAAGGCTCCAGTCGTGAGTCAGCGCTTCGAAGGCAAGAGCACGCTTGACTTGCGCCTGAAATAAGCCATGACCCAATCTCCCGCCACCACCACGCCGCGCAACTACCCGATCTTCACGGTCCGGTGGTTGTCGCTCCATGCCCTTGGCATTCCCACGGTGTTTTTCCTGGGTGCCTTGGCCGCCATGCAGTTCGTCCGCCGCTGAGGCCTAGGTCATGCAACGCACCCCCAACCCCAACACCCTGCCGGTTGAACTGAACCGCACCAGCCTTTATTTGGGCCTGCTGTTTGTGTTCACCATTGGCATTTTGTTTTCCAGCTACTTCTTCAACTGATCGGGAGGTTTCACGATGAGCGGCAAGAAATCAACTCTGCCTGACGGCCGGATCCCCGATCGCCTTCCCGATGGCCGGCCCGCCGTGGCCTGGAAATCCCGCTGGACCGAAGGGGTACTGCCCCTCTGGCTGGTGGCGACCGCCGGCGGCATGGCCGTGATCTTTGTGGTCGGCCTGTTCTTCTACGGCTCCTACGTGGGCGTGGGTTCGGCCTGATCGCCGGGTCCATTAACCCTTACTGAATTGCGAAAGATCTCGATTAACCCCCTAGATCCAGCCTTCAGGACAGAGCCAGCCCCAGTGACCAGCGAACAACCGACTCAACTTGTTGATCAGGATCAACAAGCGACCAAAAGCTCCCGCCGCCGGCAACGACCGAAGCGGCGGGAGCTTTTTTGCCCTGCCCACCCTGAGAAGCGGATCGAGGGCAACGGCCGCAAATACTTTCTGCACCTGCTCAGCGTTGAAGAGCTGAAGCAGCGGGGCATGTCCGAAAAACGGGCCAAGCTGGTGCACAATGCCTACCCGGTGCTGGTGCTCAGCAATGAATGGCTCGAAGAGCTGTTCTGCCCCGAATGCGGCTCGAGCCGCTGGTGCCATGTGGTGAAAGTGGACAAGACCGAACACACGGTGCGCTGGGCGCCGCGGGACCTCTGGGAGCAGGTGGCCCATGTGGATCCGAGCGTGGCCAACCCCACGGTGAGCGAATTCACCCGCCACGAAGCCCGCCGCCATCGCCGGGTGACCGAAGCTGGCAAGCGCTATTTCGATTGAGGCTTCCATTGAAGCGTCTAGCCTCGATCCTCAACTAGAGCCCCAACTTGCGGGCGCCGCCCATCAGAGCCGGCTGTACTCCAAATACCAGCGCGCAAATCTCTCAACGCCAACCTCCAGGGGGGTTGAAGGGGCAAAGCCAACCCAGTCCTGCAGGCGGCTGGTATCGGCGGCGGTGGCCACCACATCGCCGGGCTGCATCGGCAGCCATTCCTTGATGGCCTGGCGCCCCAAGGAGTGCTCCACCAGTTCGATGAACCGCAACAGGGCCACCGGCTGGGAATTGCCCAGATTGAAGAGTCGGTGGGGCGCCGCCGCGGTGGCGGGGTCGGGCTCGATGGGATCGAAGTGGGGATTGGCCGTGGCGGGCCGATCGAGGCAGCGCAAGACCCCCTCCACCACATCATCGATGTAGGTGAAATCGCGCAGCATCTGGCCCTGGTTGAAGACCCGAATCGGCCGCCCCGCCAGGATGGCGCCTGCAAACAGCATCGGCGCCATGTCCGGCCGGCCCCAGGGGCCATAGACGGTGAAAAAACGCAGCCCCGTTGCCGGCAGGCCATAGAGATGGCTGTAGGTGTGGGCCATCAACTCATTGGCCTTCTTGGTGGCCGCATAGAGGCTCACCGGATGGTTAACCGGATGGTGCTCCGCAAACGGCAGCTGGCGGTTGCCGCCATAGACCGAGCTACTGGAGGCATAAACCAGATGGCCAACCCCCTGGTGGCGGCAGCCCTCCAGGATCGCGCCGAAACCGACCAAATTGCTCTGTAGATAGACCGCCGGGTTGTCGATCGAATAGCGGACCCCCGCCTGGGCAGCCAGATGCACCACCCGATCGGGGCGGACCTGGACAAACAAATCAGCAATGGCTTCGCTGTTCTCTAGATCCAGCTGATGGAAGGCAAAGCCCCCCGCCTGGGCCCCCGGCAGGGCCTGCAGCCTGGCTAGGCGGGCTTGCTTGAGGGCAGGGTCGTAATAGGGGTTGAGGTTATCCAGCCCCACAACCCGCTCGCCGCGCTCGAGCAGGGCTTCAGCGACGGCGGCGCCAATGAAGCCGGCGGCGCCGGTGACGAGGGTGCAGGCGTCTGCAGGACTAGGCACAAGGACTACCGGGAGACTGGGCTAGCCAGGGAGCGATGGGTTCAAACACAGTCTCCCACAATCGACATCAAGCCTAGAGATTCGTTTCGGATTTTACTATCTCTAAAACGCTACCAACAACCAATAAACGCCGTCGCCACAAGGATCAATATGCTGCAGATCCGCAACACCTCAACGCGATTGCTCCCTAGGCCGACTGCATGGCTTAGGAGAATTCAGCAACCACAAAAAAGACTTGATAACAGATCCTTTTGAGACCAAGCAGCAAACGCCTGAGCGCACTGGCAAAAGCAATGAGTTAGCGAATCTGGTCCACAATAACTTGAGTTTTTGAAGCCTACAACACCAAAACCAAACTTGACACAGGCAACAGCAGCAACCTAGACTTAGGCAAAGGGCGTGATATCAATGGCGACAGCAAAGATTTCACCTCAGCCTGAAACCAGCAACAGGCAACAGGCAGCCGTGGTAACGCCGATCTACAAGCCAAGCCTGGATCAAGACGAAGCGCTAGCCCTCTTCCACAATCTCAAAACACTAGGGCAAAGCCCCTGGATCCTGATTCACCCGCCATCGAACAGGTCACTGATTGAAGCAATCATCAGCCAGCACCCAAAAATATTAATCACGGCTATTGAGCTTGAAGCCCACAATTTTGACTCGATCGAAAGCTATAATAAGATGCTGTTATCAAGCTTCTTCTATCGCCAATTCGAGCCCTACACGCACATCCTCATCGCCCAATTAGACACCCTTATTTTTGCCAACAATTTAAGCGACTGGGCTGCCCTTGGCTATGCCTATCTGGGCTCACCTTGGTATCTCGGCATCGATAATCCCAAGCAGCCCCTGCAATGGCTTGGCGGCGGCAATGGGGGCCTTTCCTTGCGTCATATCCAAGCCAGTCTTGACGTCTTAGCCAAACCTAGGTGGCTCTATCGGGCGATTCGCCGCTATGAGCACCAAAGCCTGCCGGGAGAATGGCTGCGGGCCGAGTTACGGGCTCTGCGCCAGCTGCTGGAGCGCTCGAATGGCTCGTCCCAAACACCACGGATGTACGAAGATCTGTTCTGGAGCTTTATTGCCCCAAGGCTCAGCCCCGCCTTCAACGTCGCTCCCCCTGAAATCGCGATTGATTTTGCCCGGGAACTCAATCCTCGCGAGCACTACCAGCAGACGGGCAAACTACCTTTTGGCTGCCACGCTTGGCAGCGTTACGATCGGCAGTTTTGGCTGGACAGTCTTACGCGGCAAAATGGGGATCAAGCTGACCAGTAAGGCCGATTGATCGCCCTACCAATAGCAAGCATCCTCAATCAAATCTCTTGTTGGCAGCAGCTCACTGCCCATGGGCCTAACCCAATGGTCATTCCATAGGGATTGGTAAGAAGGGTCGTCAATCCAGCGCTGCCCTTTAATGCCAAAGAGCAACTGAGTCGATCCAGCCATATGAATACCCATCCGGCCCATTTTTTTTATCGACCCAACCAACGGCAAGCCAAAGGCACCGCAGCCCACAATGGCAACATCGAAAGTGGCCCGTTTAACCTGCTCTTCTAAATGATAAAAGGCTTCTAACCAACTGCCATAGCCTGCGGTGGCGCCGCCAGAACATTGGGGTGCACGGATCACCTGAAGATCAAAGGATGGCAGGACGCTCTTACCCGGAAAAAGTTTTTCCCTAACTGTATAATATTGCTTAAGGATTGAATCCTTGAAAGGATGGACAACCAAGACCTTCTTGCCTTGAAGCTGGCTAGTCCATGGCTGGGGCGAAAAAAAAGGCTCAAGCGCAACCCGATCAATCAAAGCAGGACGGTGGGCCAGATCATTCACCAGTTTAGCTTGATACTCAGTTGGCCAAAATGCCAACAGATCCAACTGCTGGAGGCCCTGCCAATAGATGGAAGCGAAGGAAGAAAGCTGGCTTGCTTCTACAGGGAAAATACCGGCATTCACATGGGCTTGCTTCAGGCTTTTGGAGGAAAAATGCTTGTTTGCATAGTTCCACTCGCCTAGGATACGGGCCTCTGTTCGCCCCATTCTCGCAACCGCCACGGGCGCTCCAGCCATGATCAGCCGATTCAGCTGCTGGCAAGCGGAGCTAGGCGAGAGAATGGCATTAAAAACGCTAGGAAAGCAAACAGCGTCCCACCTTGAGAACAACGCATCTCTTGCGTGGGCAATCTCTCGCTTGACCGCCCCCAATCGAGCTAAATTAATTTTGCCCGTCATTGCATGCGATCGCTGAATTGATCATAGCACGCACAAGAGGATCAGCTAAACAAGGCAGCAATGCATAGGAAGGCGCTATCTGAAGACAAAAAGATAAGCCAGTAAATAGGCTAAAGACAGGGACATCGAGCAGCTGATAAATAGAATTGTCAACAAGCGTTGGCGCAGACTCAAGCAGCCAAGCAAGGCAAGGCTGGCTAAATCAATCCAAACCCGCGTGTAATCGGGAAAACGGGCCAGGATCTGGGTGCTAGTGCACAGGGCCGGCAGCAGATACAGCGCCGCCGTGAAGCGCAGCCAACGGTTGAGGCCAGGCCTTAGGGCAACAACCAGCAATAGCCCCAAGCTGAGCAGCCAGAGGCCGAAACAGAGGCTGTCAAACAACCGTTCAGCCGTGCCCATGGGTCCCCCAGGCAAGGAGACCAGGCCCAGCAACTGGAGGGCCTTGGTGGCGATGCCCAGGCCAGGCCAGGTGAAATGGAGGCTCACCAGCAGGCCATCGGCGGTGGCCGGGAAGCGGGCCTTGAGGCTGGCGGTCCAGGCCAGCAGGGGGAGGGGCACAAGGGCCAGGGGGAGCAGCCACCTCCAGCGGCGCTCCCTCAGGCTGGTAAGGCCAGAAGACGCCCAGGCCAGCAGGCCCATTTCGCGGCTGAGCAAGGCAGCCGAAAGGCTGGTGACCAAGGCAGCAGGGCGCTGGCTGCGATAGGCCACGGCCGAGGCCAGCACCAAGGTGGTGGCCAGCAGGTCGGCGGTGTCGAGACTGAGGGTGATCCAGTAGCTCGGCAGGGCCAACACGGCCAGGCCCCACTGGGGGGAGCGCTGTTCCAGCGGGGCCCAGCTGGCCACCAGGGCCCCGCAGCAGCCGATCAGGGCCACGTTGATCAGGCCGAGGCTCCAGGGGATCAGGGCCGGCTGGCCCAAGCCAGCTAGCCAGGCCAGCAGCGGATAGAGCAACCGTTTGCCCCGGTAGATCGGGTTATCGAGGGCGGCGCTGGTGCCGGGCAGCTGCTGGAGGGGATCGAGGGCCAGGCTGAGGAATTGCTGGCCGTCGTTGCCGCGCTTGCCGGCCAGGATCACCAGATCGGCGCCCTGGAGCCGGGGGGAGAGGGGCAGCTGGTCGCCGATGCGGGCCAGGCCGGTGGGGTTGCCGCCGTACTTGCCGAACACCACCAGGGTCCAGATCAGCAGGGCGATCAAGCCGGTGAGCAGGCCGATGGCAACTGGTCGCCTTGACGCAGCTGCCTCCTTGACCTGCTCAACCCGTTGGGAGAGATGGGAACCGGCTCTGATCGACATGCTCCGATTCTCAATCACGGGCTGCCAGGGAACGGGCGGCAAGGGTGGTTTTGGTGGTGGCGGGTAAGCTAAAATTCCTTGGCAAAAGGCTAGCTGTCGTGGCGAACAATTGGATCATCACGACATCTTTTAGCTACAGCGCCTTAGTGTTAACGCCCCTACTCGAATCGATTCGCCGCCACTGCCCAGGCGCCAGCGTTCTGATCTTGACAGACAACGCTGGTCTTGAGCAACTTGCCAGCTTACCCAAGCGCTATAACCAAGTAATCTTACGGGCCGTCAATACGCCGCCCAAGGTCATTCATGGTCACTTTGCCTTAGCTCGCAAAATCCTATCAAGATCACAAAGATCGATACGTCGCAGCCTCCAGCAAGTTGGTCTCCGAAACAGAGGGAAAGGCGAACGCCCAATCAGCATTGAGCAACCCCGCCGCCTCAGCCTCAGCACCTGCCAAGCCCATCTGTTAATCCGGCGTTTTTTTTGGATTAAGCACTTATTAGAGCAGGAAATCCTTGGCGAGGTGGATTACCTGATGCTCACCGACGCCAGGGATGTGGTGCTTCAGAGCGACCCCTTCCAAGGCTGCGGCAATCAATTGATTACTGGCGAGGAAGGGGAAACCATCGCCCAAAGCCCCATGAACAGAGACTGGCTAGCCAAGGCCTACTCCAACTCATTGGCGCTTGAGCTCAGCCCCTACCAGGCTCTGTGCGCCGGTGTGACAATTGGATCCAAAGCCCAGATACTGGCCTATCTGGATTGCTTCTGCGACAGCACCCTTGCCATCATGCGCCGGCAAGGAACCGCCCTACTGCCGAATTGGGACCAGGGAATTCACAATAAAATTTTACGCATCGACCGACCAGTTGCGTTGCTTTGTTCCCCTGCCGATGGGTTAATCAGTACGGTGGGACTGGTTGGATCTGATCGAATTCAGCTCGATTGCGAAGGGCAGGTGGTGGTCGATGGGACGGTGCCTGCCGTGTTGCACCAATACGACCGCCACCCAGCCTTGGTGAAGCACTTGCAGCGGAGTTACCAGCCATGACGGCAACCCAGCTAGAGCGAGGCGGTGACTTGGGAGAACAAAGCCCAAGGCAGAACGCGCTTCTCGCTTTTGCCGTTTGGCTAGCCCTACTGATCTGGCTGCCGATCGGCCTGCTGGGGGCTCCCCTGGACACCCCCGATGGCTTGATTCACCTGGGCTGGGCCGCCTCCTGGGCCCAGCAAATTCGGGGCGGCTGGTGGTGGCCGCTCTGGAGTGACCTGAACTGGGCCGGCGCCGGAAGCGCCGCCCTGCAGCTGTATCCGCCCCTGTTTCGGCTGATGGCAGG
>CAINZT010000225.1 GCA_903855705.1 uncultured Synechococcus sp. | reverse complement strand
TCGATTGCCCGCAGCGAGCCCTGGTTCCACCAGGAAAGCGACGCCCACTACACCACCCGCTACTGGCCCAGCCTGGATTCGGAATTGGCCCGGGCCCGGGCCCTGGAAGAGCCGAGCCTGCCCCTGGAGCGCATCGAGCGCATCTACGCGGTGATTAAAAAGGCCAGCCACCTGTCGATCCTGCGCGATGAGTTGCAGCAGGCCCTGCGCCGCGGCGACAAGGAGGAACTTCAGCGGGTGTGGGAGCGGGCCGAAGCCTCGGTGGACAGCGTTGAACAGGCCCTAATCGCTTCGCAATTCCTTTCAGCCACCTATCACTACGACCCCAGCCTGGAACTGGAACCTCCCCACTTCAGCGCCGAGGAAGAGGCCCTGGCCCGCAGCGGCTATTACGTGGAGGCCTGAGGCAGCCGCTTGCGGCAGCAGTTGCCCCCGGCTTGGGGGCAGGTCGGCTGAAACGCTCCGGCTGGAAGCGATGGGGTCTTGGGTTTACCCAGTCCCCCCTTTTTTCTTCTTGCCAGGGGCTTGCCGCTTGGCGCCCGCCTCACGGGGCGTTACAGGCGCCGCTCCACGACCCATGTCTCGCTTGAATGGCAGCACTGAAGGGGCCTTGGGCCAAGCCGTCCATGTCAGACGTCACGATTGAGTCGGTGTTGCAGGAGCAGCGGGTGTTCCAGCCCCCTGCGGCCCTGGCGGCTACGGCGCGCATCGGCTCGATGGCGGCCTACCAGGCCCTGGTGGACCAGGCCGAGGCCGATCCCGATCGCTTCTGGGGGGACCTGGCCCGCCAGCACCTGCACTGGTTCGAGCCCTTTGACACGGTGCTCGATTGGAGCAACCCTCCTTTTGCCCGCTGGTTTGAGGGCGGCACCACCAACCTTTCTTACAACTGCCTCGATCGCCACCTGGCCGGCCCCACGGCCGAGAAAACGGCCCTGATCTGGGAGGGCGAACCCGGCGACACGCTCCGTTTCACATACCGCCAGCTCCACGCCGAGGTCTGCAAGGCGGCCAATGCCCTAAAGGCCCTGGGGATCGGCAAGGGGGATCTGGTGGCCCTTTATATGCCGATGGTGCCCGAGGCGGCCATCGCCATGCTGGCCTGTGCCCGCATTGGTGCACCCCACTCGGTGGTGTTTGGCGGGTTCTCCGCCGATGCCCTGCGCGATCGCCTGATCGATGGCCAGGTGAAGCTGGTGATCACCGCCGATGGCGGCTTCCGCAAGGACAAGGCCGTGGCGCTGAAGCCCGCCGTCGATGAGGCCCTCGCCGGCGGCGCCTGCCCCAGCGTTGAGCATGTGCTGGTGGTGCAGCGCACCAAGCAGGGGGCCGTGATCGAGCCGGGCCGGGACCACTGGTGGCATGAGCTGGTGGAGAGCCAGAGCAGCGATTGCCCGGCCGAACCGATGGCCAGTGAAGACCGCCTCTTTGTGCTCTACACCTCCGGTTCCACCGGCAAACCCAAGGGGGTGGTGCACACCACTGCTGGCTACAACCTCTGGGCGCACCTGACCTTCCAGTGGATCTTCGACCTCCGCGATAACGACATCCATTGGTGCACCGCCGACGTCGGCTGGATCACCGGCCACAGCTACATCGTCTATGGCCCCCTCTCCAATGGCGCCACCACCTTGATGTATGAGGGTGCGCCCAGGCCCTCGAAGCCAGGCGCCTTCTGGGAGGTGATCGAGAAACACAAAGTCACGATCTTCTACACCGCCCCCACGGCGATCCGGGCCTTCATGAAAGGCGGCCGGACCGTGCCGGACCAATACAAAATGGACTCGATTCGCATCCTGGGCACCGTTGGCGAACCGATCAATCCCGAAGCCTGGATGTGGTATCGCGATGTGATTGGCGGCGGCCGTTGCCCCGTGATCGATACCTGGTGGCAGACCGAAACCGGCGGCGTGATGATCAGCCCCCTGCCGGGCGCCACCCCCACCAAGCCAGGCTCGGCCACCCTGCCCCTTCCCGGCATCGCCTGTGATGTGGTCGACCACGAAGGCCAATCCCAGGGGCCTGATCAGGGGGGCTATTTGGCCGTGCGGCGCCCCTGGCCGGGGATGATGCGCACCGTCCATGGCGATCCCGAGCGCTTCCGCAAGAGTTATTGGGAGGAGATTCGCCCCGCCGATGGCAGCTGGCTCTATTTCGCCGGCGATGGGGCCCGCCGCGACGCCGATGGCTACTTCTGGGTGATGGGCCGCGTTGATGACGTCATCAATGTGTCGGGTCACCGGCTCGGCACGATGGAAATCGAATCGGCCCTGGTGAGCCATAGCGCCGTGGCCGAAGCGGCCGTGGTGGGCCGGCCCGATGAGCTCAAGGGGGAGGGCATCGTGGCCTTCGTGACCCTGGAGGCCGGACGCACTGGCGATGATGCCCTGGTGGCCGAATTGCGCAGCCATGTGGGTAAGGAAATCGGTCCGATCGCCCGCCCCGATGCCATCCACTTCACCGATTCCCTGCCCAAGACCCGCAGCGGCAAGATCATGCGGCGCATCCTGCGCTCCCTGGCGGCAGGCGAAGAGGTGAGCGGCGACACCAGCACCCTGGAAGATCGCTCCGTCCTCGATTCTCTGCGGGTCTAAGTCGGGTCTAAGTCCCTGGGGCCCTAGGGGCTGGTGGGCCAGCCGCTGATGCGATCGGCCAGTTGTTCAATTTGTTGGTGGCGCTTGGGATCGTCGGCCCAGGCGCCCAGCACGTTCTGGCGGAAACCAGCGCTGGCGGGGGTGAGGTGGTCGCCGGGGAGCTCCAGGAGCTGGCTTTTGTCGCTGCTGCGCTCTTGCAGGGCCGCCAGCAGCCTGGGGCTTTGATCAAGCTGATCGGAGCGAAACCGGATCAGCAGGTTGCTGGGCTGGCGATAGCTAGACGCCACCAGACGCAGGGTTTCGCTGGGCGATGGACTGAACTCGCTGCTGAATCCCAGCCGCGGTGCTAACTCCGCCAACAGGGGAATCGAGCGTTCGGCTGAAAAATTATTGAAGCTCAAGGCCACTAGGGCCTGGCTGCCCCGGCCATTGTCCGGCGCCAGCAGGTGTAATTTGCAGCCCAAGCTGTGGCCTAGCCGTAAGGGTTTCCACTCCGGCCCAGCATTGGGGCCCTGGGGGCAAAGGGGCATGGCGCCTCGGGCCTGTCGAAAGGCCTTCCAGGCCCCATTGGCCTGGTCCTGGTGGTCGAAGCCGGGCACATAGCTAAAGGCTCGGATCGCCAGGCCCCGGCGGGCCAGGGCCTCGAGCAGGCGCCGGTAGCTGAGCTGGGGTGAGGCGGCCAGGTAGCTGCCACCGATGAATTCCACAAGCCCCAGCGGTTGGGGCGGCGTCAGGCACCAGAGGCTGCCCTGCTGCTGCCAACGGCTCATGGACCGGTGAGTTGCTGCAGAGCCTTAAGGGCGTCGGCGCCATGGGCGGCGCCATCAAGCAGGTTGTTGAACAAATGGCGAATCACGCCGCCGCCATCGATCAGGTAGGTGACACGCCCCGGCACCACCAACAGGCTCTTCGGGACCCCAAAGGCCTGACGCAATTGGTTGCTGCGATCGACCAGCAAGGGGAAGGGCAGGTCGTGCCGCTGGGCAAAGCGCTGGTGGCTGGCCCCGTCATCGCCGCTCACTCCCCAGACCACCGCGCCGAGATCGCTGAAGGAGCTGTAGGCATCGCGGAAGGCGCAGACCTCCATGGTGCAGCCGGGGGTGTCGTCCTTGGGATAGAAGAACAACACCAGGGGCTTGCCCTGGAGCTGGTCGCTGCGGCGTTCGATGCCGTCCTGATCGATCAGGGCAACCAGGGGGGCCCGGTCTCCGGTGCTGAGCGCTTTGGCCAAGGGGATGGGATGCGGTGGCCTGAGCCTAAGAAGGGCCCCTGGTTCCCTGGCGCCGGCCCGGGCGAACTGGGATCATGGGATTGGTTCG
>CAINZT010000224.1 GCA_903855705.1 uncultured Synechococcus sp. | reverse complement strand
GCCGAAGCCCTTGGTGTATGGCATCGCTACGGCCAGGCGCTGGGGATCGGCCTGGGTTCCCTGCTCTACGTGCTCACCCCCGAGGTGGTGCTGATCGGTGGTGGCCTCAGCGCCGCCAGCCGCCACTTCCTGCCGGCGGTGTGGCAAGAGGTGAACCGGCGGGTGCTACCCCAGAGCCGCAGCGGCCTGGAGATCCGCGCCTGCGCCCTCGGCAACGGCGCCGGCCGGCTCGGGGCCGCCAAGTTGGCCCTGGAGCGGCTGGGCGGTGGCTGAAGATGGAACCTCCCTGCACCCAGGCCAGGCCGTGAGCGTTCCCGATCCCTCCCCCGAGCTGCTGCAGCGGGCCGCCGCGGTGCGCCGCGCCGCCATGGCCCTGGGGCAACGGTCCGATGGGGAGCGGCAGGCGGCGGTGCTGGCCATGGCCGACGCCCTTCAAGCCGACGCGGCCACGATCGTGGCCGCCAACCAGGCCGACCTGGAGGCCGCTGCTAGTGCCGGCCTGGCCCCAGCCCTGGTGGCCCGCCTGAAGCTGGACGAAGGCAAACTGGCCGCCGCCATCGAGGGGGTGCGCCAGGTGGCAGCTTTGGCCGATCCGATCGGCCGCCGCCAGCTCCACACCGAACTGGCCGATGGGCTGGTGCTGGAGCGGCTGAGCGTGCCCCTAGGGGTGCTGGGGGTGATTTTCGAAGCCAGACCCGATGCGGTGATGCAGATCGCCTCCCTGGCGATCCGCTCCGGCAATGGCGCCCTGCTCAAGGGCGGTAGCGAGGCCAGCCGCAGCTGCGCGGCGATCCTCTCGGCCCTGCAGGCCGGCCTGGCCCGTTCGCCGGTGTCGGCCGAGGCCCTGGCCCTGCTCACCTCCCGTCAGGAGAGTCTGGCCCTGCTCAAGCTCGATGGCCTGGTGGATCTGATCATTCCGCGGGGCTCCAATGAGCTGGTGCGCTTCATCCAGGACAACACCCGTATTCCGGTGCTCGGCCACGCCGATGGCATCTGCCACCTCTATGTGGATGCCGCCGCCGACCTAGAGCAGGCCCTGGCGATCGCCATCGATGCCAAGACCCAATACCCGGCCGCCTGCAACGCGATCGAGACCCTGCTGCTGCACCACGCGATCGCGGAGCCCTTCCTGGCCGTAGCCGTACCGGCGTTAGCCGCTGCCGGCGTCGAACTGCGCGGCGACCAGGCCTCCTTGGCCCTTGGCGTTTCCATCGCCGCCAGCGAAGCGGACTGGGGCACGGAGTATTCCGATCTGGTGCTGGCCGTGAAGGTGGTGGACTCCCTGGAGGAGGCCCTCGCCCACATCGGCCGCCATGGTTCCCGCCACACCGATGCGATCTGCACCCGCGATCCAGCGGCAGCGGACCGCTTCCTGCGGGGGGTCGACAGCGCCGGGGTCTATCTCAATTGCTCCACCCGCTTCGCCGATGGCTTCCGCTACGGCTTCGGCGCCGAGGTGGGCATCAGCACCCAGACCCTGCCGCCGCGGGGTCCCGTGGGCCTGGAAGGCCTGGTCACTTACCGCTACCTGCTGCGCGGCGACGGCCACACCGCCGCCGACTTCGCCAGCGGCGCGCGCCAATTCAGCCACCGCAGCCTGCCCCTTTGAGCAACCATCAACAACCGGCCCAGGATCCCCTCGGCGATCGGAGCTGGGATCCGGCTGAAGAGCGAATCAGCGATCGCATCGTTGTGCGCAAGCTGCGCCTCTGGGCCCATGTGGGGGTGCTGGAGTCGGAGCGACTGCTGGGCCAGTGGTTTGAATTGGATCTGAAACTGGGCTTTGATCTCAGCGCCGCCGCCGCCGGCGACGACCTGGGCGCCAGCCTCGATTACTCCCGGGCGATCACGGCCCTACAACGGCAAGCCAGCGAGGTGCAGGTGCAAACCCTGGAGCACTACAGCGAGCTGATCTTCGATTGCCTCGAAGAGCTCTATGGCCCGGTGCCGATGGGCCTCGAACTGCGCAAATGCCGGGCGCCGGTGCCGGGTTTTGGCGGCAGTGTGGCGGTGCGCCGAGGGCGCCATTGGGGCTAATCCTGACTAGCCCCAACGCCAGCGGGACTCCATCCAATGGCTGAACGGCTGGATGGACAAACGCCCTCTTAACTAACGCCAGCGATACAGCAATCGCTGGCAGCCAATTGCTGGCAATAGCCAAGGACATGAAGGGCGATATTAATACCCGTTGTGTCCTCAAAGCCCTTAAATCCTGGCGAACTATTCACCTCACAAATGCGGTAGCCATCGCCATCAAATAGCAGATCAACCCCAGCAATCTGGAGCCCCAACGCCTCGGCAGCACGGGAGCCGATCCGCTCAAGCATGGGATCCAATGGATAGGTCTTGCCGACACCACCGCGAGTAATATTCGCCTTAAAACTACCATCCGTACTGCAGCGATGCATCGCCCCAACAACCCGCCCTCCAACAACCCAAAGCCTAAGATCCTCACCAGGCCTATCACCAATATACTGCTGCAAAATAAGATTTCTCGACTGATCAAGGCTATAAATCAGCTCAAGCAGATCCCGCAAGCTTTCGTAGTCATGGCTAAGATAAATGCCCTCCCCATAGGAGCCTGATAGCACCTTAACGATACACGGCAAACCAATCTGCCGATCAATCAAGCCCAGGTCTATGGGGTATCTTGCCAGCAAAGACGTGGGCACAGACAAACCACTGGCAGCCAAAATCTGGAGAGAGAAAAACTTATCCTTAGCCAAATCAATGGCCTTACTCGCGTTTGCCACAGGCACGCCAAGCTGCTCAAATTGCCTCAAGATAGCCAGACTCAGATAGTCAGTACCACTACCAGTTCGTGGCAAAACACAATCCGGCAAAGCCGACTCAACTCCACAGAGAAGCACTCTGCAGGAGCCCTTAGCCGTGACAACGATATCAAGATCGTCAGGGGAAACAATCGTCAGCGCAATACCAAGGATCCTAGCCTCAACCTCAAAACGATCCTGGTCATAGTGGACCAGAACATTTGACTTTCGTTGCAGTATCCACAAGTTCATAGTGGGTCCCCCCTAGCTCACTAGATGCGCAAAGAAAATTTTGCTATAGCCTGTAGCAGTAATCCTGGCTCGTGAAAACCACAGCCCACCCCAAGCAAGAATATCTGCTCCGGATCAATTAATTAGGCTCAATCATTAGACATACAAGCAGCTCCTTAAAACTTAAATGTTGACTTCAAGACTGCGCCAAAAACAGAGAATGGCGATCCCGACCCCCCACCAAAGGCCGTTGAAATATCACCGTATGGATTTGACAGATAGAAGATCGCCGGTGTGATCGAAATTTTATCCGTCACTTGGAATGAGTACCAAGCCTCCATAGCGTATTGGCCATCCGAGAAGTAAAGCGTTTGCTGATTAGACCCGATCGCTTGGGAAATATAGTTTGGCTGGCCAATGGCAAGGCCTAGATAATTGCCCTTCTTGAAGGCATTCTTCCATTGCAGACCCACAAACCAGGATTGACTAATCGAAGAAGACCAATTTGGGTAAACAAGCAGAGACTGGCCTTGAATCATCGTGGCATCATTAAAAGACGAATTATAGTTGTTGAAATTTATGCCAGCTCCAACACTAATCGACGGAATCAGGCTGGCCTTTTTCGGTTCCCATGATCCGGCCAAACCAAAGCCATTGTAATAACCGCCCCCCTGCAGCAACGACGGAGTCGCCGATACCGCCAACGGCGTAGAACCACTGACCCCAACATTGGCATTCGAGTAGGTCCAGGCAGCGCCAAGCTTCCAAGGCCCCTTGGCATAGCCAACCTGCAAGGTTGAAGCCCCACCAGCCGTATTGCTGAAGAGATTGCCCCCGAGCGTACCACTCGTGCAGGTGAACTCATCCTCCTCGTCATAGGTAAGTCCGGTACAGTTGGATGCCGTTGAACCATCATTGCCACGGCTGGCTGAATAACTAAAACTAGCCATCCACTCCTTCTTCTTCCAGATCAAACCCGCGCCTGGGCCCTTCACACCGTTATAGGCACCCGGGGCCCCCTTATAGGTGAAGGCCGTGAGATTGGCATCCTTTGGATAGACCACTGGATTGAGGGCCAACATATCGCCTTGGCCCACACGCGCACCAATCACCAGGGTGACTTGCTTACTGAGCGGAAATTTATAAGCAAGCTTTTCTACGGCCAAGATATTTGAACCGGCGTTAGGCTCATAGGCAGCAGACTGCTGGCCGAGGGGCAAAACCCGGCCGGCCATGGCTGACAGACCAAAGTTGCCCGCTCGCAGCGAAACAGACAGCTGATCTTTGCCTGTATAACTGGTATTCAGATTAAAAGTAAGATTATAGTTCATACTCGTCCCTTTCCTTAGAGACAAACCAGTCCGACCAAGGAGCGCTAAATAATCTTCAATCGAGGCAAGATTATAGCCGCCATAGGAAAAAGCCCCCATGGCAAAAACGGCTGAGCCACTCAGGGTCGTTGTTGGCGAAAAGCGCTGGGCTTCATAGGTGTCTAGCCGCTTTTGCAAGCTCCCAACACGCCCCTT
>CAINZT010000223.1 GCA_903855705.1 uncultured Synechococcus sp. | reverse complement strand
GGATGCCCATCTGGATGAAATCCTGACGCGCCTTGGCAGTGATCAAGCCTAAAGGCCCCATCAGGCTTGATCTCAACAACCCGGTGTTCGAGGAGCAGTTGCTCACGCCGCAGAAGATTGAGCGCCATGCGGCCCTTGACACCCTCAACAGAATCCGCCAGCTCACCTGGAACCAGCTCGATCACAACCTGGGGATCAAGTGGGAGAAGATCACAAGCATCAAGCCACCGGCTGGAATCGATACCGTCTACTTTCTGCGGATCAGCCGTTCACCCAGGGCAACAGCGCATCGTGAGGGTGAGTACATGCGGCTCCTCACCATCGCCCCGGATCACGACGCGACTGACGGGAGGAAGTGAGTCATCAGTTTCACGCGGCCCTAGAATTCCCATCTGGACATCTGAACATAGTTTAGGCGGGGATTTGCCGCTTTAATCCGATCAGCTTTTGCCAGAGCACTGCCTTGGGCTCTTCAATCTTCAGGGCTTGCCTGCACCGCTCTAGCCAGCCAGCGCGACCCAGCAGGCGCTCTAGAGATTCAATGAGGTCCTTCTGAACGGACTCCCCGTAGGCGCCTTCCGCTTTAGATAGGGCGTTGATTAGCTGGTTTTGTTTCAACGGCAGGTGGGCAAGATCCAGCAGATCTCGGCTGAAGACTCCGTCATCGTTCCAACGATCTGAATTAGCAAGTAATTTGCTGCAGGCCATGTCAGCCAGGGTTAGGCAGGAAACCGTGCAGACGGTATCTGCAGGGCCAGGCGGATCAAGGCGAACCCTGCCTTCGAGAACAATTTCGAACTTAATGGTTTTCCCTTCCACGTTTAATCTTGTTCTGATGCCGTACTGATCCATCAAGGGTTCACGCTCTTCCATGATGGTGCACCCCTGATTGTGAAAAATTGGTTTCAGACTGCTTGCCTGTCGTATCATCTGCCGCAGGTCTCGATAGCCCTCCAGATTCGAAACTAGAAAATCGATGTCAACGGATTCGCGAAATTCTCCGTAGCGCAGGGCGATTGCTGTGCCACCACCAAACAGGCATCCCCGTTCGCCCAGCACCCTAGGGTCGAGTTGCAGAAGAACCTCGGCAATCCGCCGGTGATGGTCCCGTCTAAACATGGATCCCAATAAAGGCTTGCCTAAGGTCTTTGATTAATTGTTGCTCGTGGGGCTGAATCAGGTCTTGATTCAAATGCCGGTGATGGCGTTCGTAGATCCCTGCCGCCTCCTGGCGGGTGAGCACAGTATTGCCATGTACATGCCAAGCCAGCTGCCGTAATGCGGGATAGGCGGCTAAATCGATGAATGCGGGAATCAAGCATGCCGGGATGCTCGCTTCGCTGATGCTCAGGGGCTTCTCCTTGGTTTCGGACCTGCCTTTTGCCTGAAGTTCAGCAAGGGGGAGATCCAGGGCGATCAGCACATTCATCAAGGCCCCCACGGTCACCGATGCCGTGCCCTTTTCGATCCTGTGCAAGGTCACCCGTGAAATGCCGGCCGCCCCTGCTGTCGCCACGGCCGTGAGCCCCAACTCTCTGCGTCGCTCCTTAATCCTGCAGCCGATCACCTGCAGGAGTTCTTGGCCGCCGATTTGGGGCCTGGGCGCGGCCGCTGGCATTGGGCCCTGAGTTTCATTTCAGCCATTCTAGCGTCGATGTCCCTAATGAGAAACAGTTCTTGAGGTTTGGCCCTGGGGATGGCTTCTGGCTCGGGCGTCCTCTTGTGCCAGGCCTCCTGCCCTGGGGGCACCCTCCCCCGTCGCTAGCCTTGGGCCATGGCGGCTGCTCCCTCCCCCACTCCTTTTGAGATCCTGCGCCAGCAGCGCCATGCCGCCTGGCTAGCCGATCTCACCACTCGCTTAGAGCAGTTGGTAGCCAGCTCAGATAGCGCAGATCAGGGCCCCTTGGAGATTCTGCTCTTTGGCTCCCGGGCCCGCGGCGATTGGGATGGCCTCTCCGATACGGATCTGCTCGTGGTTGCAGCAGCGAAACAGCAGGCATCCCTCTGGGTCGATCGCCTGCTGGACGCCGGCCTGGCCCAGGACGTGCTGGCCTTCGACCAACCCAGCTGGCAAGCCCTTGCCGCCTCCCCTTCCCCCTACTGGCGATCAGTGAAATCCCAGGCGATTCCGCTACTTCACCGGGGCCCATGAACGCCCGCCCTCAAGCTTGGCTTGCCCAAGCTCGCAACGATTTAGATCTGGCTCAGCTGGCCTGCCGCAATGGGTTCCTTGCCCAGGCTTGTTATTTCGCCTCCCAGGCCGCAGAAAAGGCGCTCAAAAGCGCCCTGCTTGAACTTGGACTCGAGCCCCCCCACACCCATGTGCTCGGAGATTTGCTGACACGGCTCCAGGCCGCCGGCCTCGATACCAATGCCTTCCAGACCCTCCCCCTTAAGGCCCTCAGCCGCATGGGCATTACGTCGCGCTATCCGATCGATGCCACTCCACCGGCGGAGTTATTTGACCGCATTGAAACTGAGCAAGCCATTGCTGTGGCAGCTGCTGTGATCGCTGCCATTGAGGCTTTGGATAGGGGGATGGCCTAGAAGCTTTTAAGTCTCTCCATCTCACCGTATTTGATGTGGCCTAGGTCACTTCCTATCCATTTAGGCCGCCTGCCAGGTAAGGACGCTCTTCGCCATGCCAGTGCGCTCATTGACGCAATCCGTGTTGCGCTGGCCCCAGCCTGAGCAGGTGTTGGCCGAAGCGCAGCTCTGGGCTCAGGATCAGAAGGCCTTTAGGCCTGCCTTGGCCAAGGTCGGCGTGTTCGGCAGCTACGGCCGCGGTGATGCGGGTGTGGGCAGTGATCTGGATCTGCTTCTGGTTGATGGTTCAGCAACTGGGCCCCAACACCAGCGCTTGCTGACGTGGCCATTGGAGCACTTGCCCCTGAGTTGTGATGCCCTGGTGCTCACTCCAATCGAACTTCAGGAGCTGCTGGCGAACGGTTCCCGCATGGCGATCGAATTGCAGCGCGATTTGCGATGGTTGGTTTAATCCTTTCTGATCATCCTGGCCCCAGCTCAGCGCTTGGATCCATAGGTGAGCGCCACCTCCCAAGTGCCCGCATCCAGTGG
>CAINZT010000222.1 GCA_903855705.1 uncultured Synechococcus sp. | reverse complement strand
TAGGGGGCGGCATCGAAGCGGCCGCCGATGCCTTTTTGGGGCTTGAAGAACACGGCCGCCAGGTCCTTCTGGTCAGCGGCGAGCACGTTGAGCGAAAAGCGGCCCGTGCGCTGGATGATGCCGCCACTGGTGGAATCGGCCCGCACCGCCAGCACGACCAGGGGCGGCTCAAACGATCCCTGGGTGACCCAGCTGGCCGTGAAACCATTGACCACCTCGCCCTCGGCCACGCCGCAGATGAACACCCCATGGGGGATCTTGCGCAGCAGGGTCTTCTTGGCGTCCGTGTTGAGGGAGGGGCTCACGGCACTGGGGGCGATTGCCAAAACCCTAGGAAGGCCCATGGGTCAGCCAGGAGCTTGGGTGGTTGGGCGGGGCGGATTGGAGCGGGTGCTCGGGGGCAATCCCTACGATCCCCAGGCATGCCGGCCCTGCCGGCCGGAGTTCCTGCCATGAAGGCCCTCTATCCGGGCAGCTTTGATCCGCTCACCCTGGGCCACCTCGACCTGATCGAACGGGCCTCGCGCCTCTTCGATGGCCTGGTGGTGGCGGTGCTGCAGAACCCCGGCAAGCAGCCCAGCTTCAGCCTGGAGCAGCGCCTGGGCCAGATCCGCAGCGCCACAGCCCACCTGAACCGGGTGGAGGTGGCCAGCTTCGATGGCCTCACCGTGACCTTTGCCAGCCAATGCGGCGCCGCCGTGATCCTGCGGGGGTTGCGGGCGATGAGCGACTTCGAATATGAGCTGCAGATCGCCCATACCAACAGCAGTTTGGCCCCCAGCATCGAGACCCTGTTCCTGGCTACGGCTACCCGCCATAGCTTCCTGAGCAGCTCGGTGGTGAAGGAGGTGGCCCGCTTTGGGGGCGCGGTCGAGCACATGGTGCCCGAGGTGGTAGCCAAGGATCTCGCCAGCCTCTTTAATCAGGGTCAGCGAGCTTGACGTGATGACTGAGGCCAAGATCAATTCCGTGTTGGATCAACTCGACCAACTGGAGGAGATCGTGCTGGATGGCAGCCGGATTCCCTTCAGTGGCGGCCGCCTGGTCAACGAGCAGGACGCCATTGAGGTGATGGATGCGGTGCGGGAAGCCCTGCCCGGCCAGCTGGCCCAGGCCGAGGAACTGATCCGCAAGAAAGACGAGTTCATCACCCAGGCCCGCCAGCAGGCCGACGAGATGGTCAGCCAGGCCCGCCAGCAGCGGGAGCAGCTGATCAGTTCCCAGTCGGTGCGCCAGGAGGCCGAGCGGCAGGTGGCCGAGCTGCGCGACCAGGCACGCCAGCAGTGCGAACAGATGCTGTTCCAGACCCGCCAGCAGGTGGCCCAGGCGGAACAGGAGCACCAGGCCCGGCTGGTGCAGATGGAGCAGCAATTTGGGATTCGGCGCCAGCAATTGGAGCAGGAGGGCCTGCAACGGCGCCAGCAGCTTGACCAGGAATACCTGGAGCTCAAGCGCCAGTTGGGCGAACAACACGAGCGCCTGCGCCAGCAAAGCCTGCAGGAGCTCGAGCAGATCCGCCAAGAAAGCCTGCGCATCCAACGGGACAGCCAGGCCGAGGCGGAACGGATCCACGCCGATGCGCTGCAATTCCGCCAGCAGACCCAGCAACAGTGCGAGGCCCTGATCAGCCGCAGCCGTCAGGAGGCCAGTGCCATCCAGGAGGGGGCCAACCGCTACGCCGAGCAGGTGCTGGGCGAACTGGAGGGGCGTCTCCAAGACATGGGCAAGGTGGTGATGGCGGGCCGTCGGGAGTTGGTGAAGCTGCAAAGCACCGACAGCGCCAGCCTGGTGGCCCCTGCCGCGAGTGACCCCAGCCGGGCCAATCCCCTCGGCCGGGCTGGCCGGGCTGCCGAGCGTCTACGCCAGGCCGCCGGCCAGCGCTGACGCGAGTTTCAAGGGTCAACTTTGGGGGCTAGGAGCGATCCAGGCCCCAATGCCAGATCAGTCAGCTCCCCAGGATCGGCGGCACGAGCCCCAGCCTTGTCATCTGCGTCTGCGTGGGGCTCTGATTGGGCTTCTGCCTGACGCTTAGGGAGCCGGCGGGCAGAGGCTGGCGTTTTGGACCTGGCGCAGGATCCGGCCGATGGTCTGGTTGGGATCGCTGGCGCCATTAGAAATCATGCTCACGTAGCGGGGGCCGGCGCTGCTAGTGAGGATGCCGCTAATCGAACGCACCCCGCTGATCGTGCCGGTTTTGCCGTGGAACTGGCCCTCGAGCTCGGTGCCCTTGAACAGCTTGCGCAGGGTGCCCCGTTGGCCGGTGATCGCCATTGAGGCCTGGTAGTCAGGGCCGTAGGGGTGGTAGGCCATGCGCAGCAGCAGGGCGGCGATCAGGCGGCTGGTAAGGCGATTGGCCCGATCCAAGCCACTGCCGTCGGCCACATTCACGCCCTCCATCGGCAGCCCCTGGGCCTGGAGCCACTGCATGGCTGCGGCGCGGGCAGTGGCCAGGTCCCAGCTGCCGCTGGCCTGACGCAGCAACACCTCGGCGGTGAAGTTGTGGCTGTGGGTGTTGGCTTCGCTGATCAACCCCTGCATCGATAGGGATGGCTCCTCATGCAGCAGCACGGCGCCCGGATCGCTGCCGGCTTGGGCGGAGACCAGGCTGATCTGGGCCTGGCCCCCCTGGGCGGCCAGTTCCCGGCCCAGCAGTTGCTTGAGCCGGTTGGGGGGGTTGGCCACAGCCATCTCCACCGCATTGCTGGTCACCGCCAGCCGGGTGATCGGTGCGCCGTAGTCCTCGGCCCGGTCCGCCAGGGACCAGCCGGCGGGCCACCAGCGTTGGGGAGGCTCCTCCACCAGCTGTAGCCGGATGGGGCCAGACGGACTACCGGGCCCACCGCCGGAGCCCAGGGCCAGTTTGGCGAAACGGCGCAGTTGCTCCAGGCCGAAGTCGGGGTCGCCTTCGCCGGTGAGCCGCAGGCTGCCATCGCTGAGGCGCCAGAGCTTGGTGCTGAGGCGATAGTCGGGGCCGAGGCGATCGAGGGCGAAGGCCGTGCTGACCAGTTTCTGGTTGGAGGCGGGCAGGCGGGGCTGGCGTCCATTGAGATCGGCCAGGAGGTGCCCGCCCGGATCGGCAACACTGACGCTCCACACCGGTGCCTCAGCTCCCACGGCAGCGACGATGCGCTGCTGCAGGGCCGGGCAACTGACCCGCTCCTGCAGCTGGGGCAGGCCCACTGGAGCGGGCAGGGGCGGCAGGCTGGCCAGGCCCTCGGGCGCAAAGCCCGCCGGGGCCAGGGCGAAGGCCGCTGGCAGGCCTAGGGCTGTTGGGATGGCCAGCGCTGTGACTAAGCCCAAGCCCTTTGGCAGAGCAAGTAGAACGGCTGGAAGAGGCCTTTGGGGGCCTTCGGCCCCACTGGCCTTGGCCCAGAAGCCAACTGCGGCCCGTTTCAAAAGCGGATGCAAGCGCAGGTGCACAAGCGAATTGCGGCGCTGCTGCATCACCATCTCAGGGGGAACCGGGCGCACTAGCTGGGGCCGGGCCGGCCTGGAGGCCGCTCACGGTGCCGCCGACCCGGAACAGGCCGCCTTCCAGTTCGATCGGGGTGCCCACCTTGATGCTCTGGTTGCCGAACACCACGCCATCGGCGCTACGGCGCCCTTCGCCCTGGAGCACGAAGCGGGCATCCAAGGTGCTGAAGATGGTTTGGTTTGGATCGGGGGCAGTCAGCACGCGGCCATCGGGCGCCAGGGACACGATGCGCCGTTGCAGCGGAATGATCTGCTTGATCTGAACACTGCCGTGGGGCTGGTTGCGGATCACGATGCTGACCTTGCCGTCCTGGCGTGCGGCGGCAATCAGGCTGGCCGGATCGGCGGAGGGGATGCCACGCACATCGACTGTGACCGTGACCGGCTGCATGCCACCCGTGGCCCGGGCAATGGTGCCGCTGAGCTTGGGGCTCCAAATCACCCCACCGACGGCCAGCAGAACCGCCAGGGCTGCCGCCCCATCTACCAGACCAAACCGGCGCTTCGGTCCGTTGCCGGTGGGGGGAGCGGATGCAGCGGCCATGGCGAAACAGCAGACGCCGAACTGTAAGGACCCCCACCCCGACCCACAAGGGCCTGAGCCGGTCCCTTGGCCGGGCTGGGGTGGTGCTTGGCTAGCTGGCCTAGGGGCTGGTTGATTGAGGCGGGTCGCTGCCGCTAAGAGCGCAGGCCTTCCAGGAAGCGGTCCATGGCCTCGAGGCTGCGCCCCACTCCGGGGGCCGCGCCACCCTCTAGGGCTTCGGCCTGTTGCTCAGAATCGGGGCGGGTTTCGAACTCGGCCACAAAGCGGTGGCCGTCGGCATCGCGGCGGTAGAGGGCCCAGGGCGCCGGGAAGGCCCGTTTGAGGGCGCCGCCATCGAGGGGGATCAGGGCGTAGGCGCTCTGCCAGCGGGAGAGGAAGCCCTTGCGGCGTTCCCGGGCGACACTGCCGATGCCGATCGCTGCCTCCTCAAGGCTGCCGTTGAGCAGCACCACTGGGCCGCCATGGGCTCCGCAAATGGCCTCAACCTGTTCGTAATCGGCCTGGGCGGGGGCCACCAGGATCAACAGGCCGGCCGTGCTGGCTTCCTGGCTTTGTTGCAGGCGTTTCTGGTCGCCAAGGCTGGCCTGGCGCGGGGCCAGCTCGGGCCGATCGCGCTTAGCCAGGGCCGTGGCGCCGGCATCGGCAAACAGCAGGCGCGGATCACCAATTTCCCCCAGGGCGGCCAAAAGTCGCTGGGCCAGGGGTTGGATTTTCAGACCCTCAAAACGCAGCTCCACCGTCCAGCGGCCCGTGGGCTCAGCGCTGAGGGCCTGCTGCAGGGCTGCGAGGGCCTCGGCCTCGGCCGTGCGGAGATCGGCGGGCAACACCATGTCTGTTCTGGGTGGGTCCTTCAGCGCCAGGACCCTAGGGCTGACGGGCCTGGGAGGCCTGATTTGGTTGCGGCTGACTTGGGAGAGATCTGGGAAGAGGACCCTGGGCTTCGAGGGCGCTTGGCTACAACTGCTCTGGCTTAGGGGGGCTCGGTTACAAGGGAATCGGCTTCATACCAGCCCCGGTGATCCCGCTCAAGTCAGCTCAGTCTGAACGGCCACCAGGGCAGCGCTGACACGTGCCGGTAGGGAGTCCAATTGGGACGGGGTGAGCCAGGGGCCCAAGCTGATCCGCAGGCCTGAGCCAGCCTGCTCAGGGGGGTAACCCATGGCCCCCAGCACGGGGCTGCCACTGGCTCGGCCACTGGAGCAGGCGGTGCCGCTGCTCACGGCCAGGCCCCGCTGCCAGAGATGGCTCACCACCTGGCGTCCGGGAAGGGGGGTGCCGCTGGGGCTAGTGAGCAGCAGGCTGAGGTGGTGCGGGAGCCGCCGCTGGCGGCACCCAGTGAACGTGACCCCGGCCAGGGGCTCCAGGGCGGCCAGGAGCCGGTCCCGCTCCGGTTCAAGGGGATCCCTGCCGCCGCTGGCCTTGAGGCGGGCCTGGGCCAGCTGGATGGCGGCGGCAAAGCCGGCCGCCAGGGACACCGCTTCGGTCCCACCGCGGCGGCCGGCCTCCTGGCCGCCACCGCCGATCCAGGCGCCGAGGGCCAGGTCCGGCCGGGCGACCAGGGCCCCGATGCCGCGGGGTCCCTGGATCTTGTGGGCCGTGAACGTGAGCAGGTCCACGGGCAGGGCCTCGATCTCTAGGGGCTGGTGACCGAGCACCTGGACCGCATCGCTGTGGAACAGCACCCCAGCCCGGCGACAGGCGGCCCCGATCGTTTCAATCGGTTGGAGGGTGCCCACCTCGCTTTGCCCCCAAAGCACGGACACCAACCGGGTTGGCGGCGCCAGCAGCCGATCGAGGCAGGCCATCTCCACCCGACCGACGCCATCCACTGGCCAGATCGCCAGCTCCCAGCCCTGGGCCTCCAGCTGGCGGGCCGCCGCCTGCACGGCGGGATGCTCCACCGCCGAGATCACCAGGCGACCCTTGGGCAATTGGGCCGCGGCCCCCAAGAGAGCGCCATGGCTGGCTTCGGTGCCGCCGGAGCAAAAAGTGAGCCAGCTGGCGGGGAAGCCCAGGGCCGCCGCGATGGACTGGCGACTGCGTTCCAGGCGGTCCGCTGCCGCAAAGCCAAAGCCGTGCAGGCTGGAGGGGTTGGCCCAGGCGCCCTGGTAGGCGGCGAGCATGGCCGCGATCACCGGCTCCGCCGGCGGGGCCGCCGCACAGGCATCGAGGTAGAGGGGTGGTTCAACGGCCATCCCTAGCTGGCTTCGCCTGGGCCGCTGATGCGGGAGCGGATGCGCGACTCCAGGGAATGACTAGCGATCGCCACCAGGTCATCGAGGCTGCTGCCGGCAAGCAAGGCCGCCACCTTGGCCCGGGCCTCAGCGCTAGGGCAGGCGTCGGGGCGGATGCAGCCATTCACGCAGACCACAGCGCACTGAATCGTTTCAGCCGCTGGGGCAGGTTCTGCTGGTGCCTGCGCACCGGCTTGATCCGACGCGGGCTCGGGGGCGGCGCCAAAGGCTGGGCCAGGGGCAAATTCGGACGCCATAGCTGGCTGCTCCTGGCTAGCCCCTGCTGCCTGGCGGCGGGCCTCCTGCACGGCTTCAGCGCTGGGGATGGCCCCATCGAAAACATGCTCAGCCGGGCCATCCATGATCACGTGCCCCGTCGTGGCGTCCCAGTGGATCTGCAGGGGACCTCCGGGTAGGTCAACCCGGGCGCGGCGCTCAGCGAGACCCAGGCAATGGCAGGCCACCAGGGTGGCGCAGGCGCCCGTGCCGCAGGCCAGCGTCGGGCCGGCGCCCCGTTCCCACACCCGCATCACGAGGTGATCTGGGGCCAGCACCTGCACGAAATGGACGTTGGTCTTGGCGGGGAAGCTGGGGTGGACTTCCAGCAGGGGGCCAAAGCGCTCCAGATCGAAATCGGCCAGGTCCTCGACCGGCACAACGACATGGGGATTGCCCATGCCCGCCGCCGCCACGGCAAAGACTTCGCCATCCAGCGCCAGCTCCCCTTGGGGCAGGCCGGCGGGGCCCAGGGGCAGGGTGGTGGGAACCGTGGCGGGCTCCAAGAAAGGGGGGCCCATGTCAACCCGGATCGAACCATCGCCCAGGAGCTCGGGCACGATCCGGCCCGCCAGGGTGTCCACCTGCCAGCGGCGGCCGGGTCCATCACCATCGCGATCGGCCAGGAAGCGGGCCAGGCAGCGGATGCCATTGCCACACATCTCCGGTTCGCTGCCATCGGCGTTGAAAATGCGCATGCGCAGTTCGCCGCCCGCCTGGCTGGGTAGGGCCAGGATCACGCCATCGCCACCCACGCCGAAGCGACGGTCACACAGCTGGCGCACTAGCTCGGGCGCCAGGCCGGCTTCGCTGTCGTCGTGACTGGCCTGGCGACCATCAATCAACAGGAAGTCATTGCCTAATCCCTGGTATTTGCTGAACTGGAGCACGACTATGGGCCGCTTGGACGGACATTGATCCTATGGGGACTGCCTTTGACCGGACTGCGGCGAGCCTGGACACCTCCATGCCAGGGGTGCGCCAGCTCCAGGCCTGGATCCGCAGCAAGCAGGCGCTCAGCTTGCAACTGAGCACGGGCTCCCAACTGGAGGGCAGCCTGGTGTGGCAGGACCTGGAGTTTTATGCGATCCGCCAAGCCCCGGAGGCTCCACCGCTGCTGGTGCGCCGCGACTGCGTCGCCGTGTTGCGGCCCGTGGACTAATGGGCAAGGCCAGGGGGCGCTAAGGGGCTGTGGCACCATCACAGCCTTGCGTCCATGCCTGCAGTGAGCGTTAGCAGAGTGAGCGATAGCAGCCGCTACCAACCCGAGGCGATCGAAGGACGCTGGCAACAGGAGTGGCAACGCCTCGGCCTGCACGACACGCCCGAGCTGGCCCCGGGCCAGGAGAGCTTCTACGCCCTTTCGATGTTTCCCTATCCATCGGGGAACCTGCACATGGGCCATGTGCGCAACTACGTGATCACCGATGTGATCGCCCGGGTGCAACGGCTGCGGGGCAAGCGGGTGTTGCACCCCATGGGTTGGGATGCCTTCGGCCTCCCTGCCGAAAACGCGGCGATTGAGCGGGGCGTTGATCCGGGCGCCTGGACCGACCAGAACATTGCCTCGATGCGCCAGCAGCTCAGCCAGCTGGGCCTGTCGATCGACTGGAGCCGGGAGCTGGCGACCTGCCATGCCGATTACTACCGCTGGACCCAGTGGCTGTTCCTGCAGTTCC
>CAINZT010000221.1 GCA_903855705.1 uncultured Synechococcus sp. | reverse complement strand
TCCGGCGACCCCGGCGTCATCGCCAACAACTACATCGACTACGCAATCGCCGCCCTCGTCTGATCCCAGACCCGGCGTCGACATCTCCGTCGATCCTTCCTGCGGGCCCCTTTCGGGGCCCTTTTTTTGTGGCTTGCGGCGGGGCCTTTCTCCCAGCCCAGCCCGACCTCCCCAAGCGCTCCCAGCTCCGGTTGGCAGCAGCTCTGTGACAGGGGGCCGCCCGAGCCACAGGCGGATGCCAGCATCAACACCAACGAGCCAATTTCCCATTCCCCATGGCAGACGTTGAGGACAACCGGTTGCCAGGGGCGGAGGGGGACCCGATCGACGAGGCGGAAGCCCTGCGGCGCCTCAGCCTCCCGGATGATCCCTCGGCCCAGTACTACGCCGCCTGGTGGCTGGGCCGTAACCGCAGCCGCCACGCCGCCACGGTGCCCCTGCTCTGCCAGGCCCTGCGGCAACGGCGCCCCCGCGATCCCGGCGCTGGCGTGGAGGAGAACGCCGTGGCCCGCAATGCGGCCCGGGCCCTCGGCAAGCTCGGCCCCGCCGCCCAGCCCGCCATCGCCGACCTGCTGGCAACCCTGGAGGATCCCGACGATGGCCTGCGCGAAGCCGCGGCCCGGGCCCTGGGCGACCTGGGGGCCCAGGAAGCCGTGGAGCCGATCTGCCGGCGCCTGGCCAGTGGCCTTGAAGGGGCCGGCGCCCTGCGGCCAGGCACGCCCAGGCTCATGGAGCCCTGTGAAGCCCTGCTCGAGGCCCTCGGCGATATCGGCGATCACGATCCGGCCGTGGTGGCGGTGATTGCGCCCTTCATCAACCATGGGCGTCCCTTGATCCGCAGTGCCGCCTACCGGGCCCTGCTGCAACTCACCGGGGAGCGCCAGTGGGGCGAGCGGTTGGAGGCCCTGCTGGCCGATCCCCTGCTGCAAGTGCGCCGCGCTGCCCTAATGGACCTGGGGGCCGCCGGCTGGCGCGCCTCCCTGGACGCCATCACCAGCACCCACGCCGAGAACAGCCTCAAGCTGATCGCCCTGCGCGGCCTGGTCGAGAACGGTTCGGAAGCCCAGCAAGGCAATTCCCCAGGCACCGAAGCCGTGCTGGCGGCCATGGATTCCCTGCTTTAGGCCTGCCGGGCTTGGGGCCAGCCTGGATTGGGGCCAAGCCCTAGCCACGGCCAGTCCTGCCCGAGAACGGCCCCAAGTCAACCCTGGGCCCCCCTGGGGCCGGCCCAACCCCTAGCCACGCCCGATGACCTCCCTCGCCGACCCAGCCCCCAACCCGGCCAGCGCCTCCGGGCCTGCCGCAGCCAGCGAAACGGCCCGCGCTGAGGTCGACGCCCTGATTGCGGCCGTGGCTGCTGCCGACAGCGCCATCAGCCTGCTGCTGGCCACCCAGGCCCTGGCGGCGGCGGTGCACCCGGCGGCAATCGCCAGCCTGGTGGAGGTGCTCGGCTTCAACAATCCCGGCGCTGCCGTGGCGGCGGTGGATGGCCTGATCGCCCTCGGGCCCCAGGCGGTGGCGCCCCTGCTGGGCAGCCTGGATGAGCGCAACTACGGGGCCCGGGCCTGGGCGGTGCGGGCCCTCGCTGGCATCGGCGATGTGCGCGGCCTTGATCTCTTGGAAGAGGCCCTCGGCAGCGACATCGGCCCGAGCGTGCGCCGGGCCGCCGCCCGGGGCCTGGGCCAGTTAAGGCTCGATGCCCTAGATGCCACCCAGCGCCAGGAGGTGCAAGGCCGCTGCCTCCAGGCCCTGGTGGCCGGCTGCGCTGATGGCGAATGGGTCGTGCGCTATGCCGTGGCCGTGGGGCTGGAGGCCCTGGGCCTGGGCGACGACCCCACCAGCGGGCGGCTGCTCCCCGCCAGCCGCCAGACCCTGCTGGACCTCAGCCAGGCCGAAGCCGAAGAAGTGCCGGTGGTGCGGCTGCGGGCCGCCCTGGCGCTCCGGCGCTTGGACGGGCAGCCCAGCGCCTGAGCCAGCTCGTTCGTGTCTCCCTTCCCCGATCCAGCCCTACCCCAGCCATGTCGCCCCAACGCCTGCTGTTTGTTTGCCTCGGCAACATCTGCCGCTCCCCCGCCGCCGAAGGGGTGTTTTTGCACCTGGGGGCCCGCGAGGGCCTGGGTGAGCAGTTCGTGGTGGATTCGGCCGGCACCGGCAGCTGGCATGTAGGCAAGCCGGCGGACCGGCGCATGCTCGCCGCCGCCGAAAAGCGGGGCATCGCCTTGCCCAGCCGGGCCCGCCAGATCGAACCCGCCGACCTGGGCCGCTTCGATCGCATCCTCTCCATGGACCACGACAACCTGGCGGCCGTGGAGGCCATGGTCCGCCAGGGGCGTCC
>CAINZT010000220.1 GCA_903855705.1 uncultured Synechococcus sp. | reverse complement strand
CCCGCTGCGGCCCCGGATGGCGCCGCACCGGGCTTCCCAGCGGCGGCAGATGCCTGGATGTACTTCGTCCATTCCTACGCCGCGGTTCCGAGCGACCCCCGCTGCGTCACCGCCCAGGTGGCCTTCGCCGGCACCCCCCTCACCGCCGCCGTTTGGCAGGGCGCCATCGCCGCCTGCCAGTTTCACCCCGAGAAGTCGGGCCTGGCAGGCCAGCACCTGCTGCAGCGCTGGCTCGCCTGGGTGGCCAGCCGGCCATGAGCCTGCGACTCAGCGGCGGGCGCAAGCTCGAGAGTCCCGCCGGTCAGGTGGCCCGGCCGACGCCGGCGCGGCTGCGCCTGGCGGTGATGAACATCCTGGCGGGCCGCCTGGCCGGTAGCGCCTGGCTGGATCTGTTCTGCGGCAGTGGCGTGATGGCCTGCGAGGCCCTGCAGCGCGGGGCCGCCCAGGTGGTGGCCGTGGATCAGGACCGGCGCATGGTGGCCACGGCCCGCCGCAACCTGGAGGCCGTGGCCCAGGGCCTGGCGCGGGAGCACGGCCCGGCCCCGCAGGTTGTGCAGCGGGAGGTGCTCGGCTGGCTGCGCAGCGGAACCGAGGCCCCCCCTGGTGGCGGCTTCGACCTGATCTACGCCGATCCGCCCTACGGGGCCGGACTTTATGGGGCGGTGGCCGAAGCCGTGGGTGGCGGTGGCTGGCTCAAGCCCGAGGGGCTGCTGCTCTGGGAATGCTCCAGCCTGGCCATCCCCCCGATCCCGGTGGGCTGGGAGTTGATGGACCAGCGGCGCTACGGCAGCAGCACCCTGCTCCAACTGCGCCAACTGCCTCCCTGAACCGAAGCTCCCCAGCCAAAAAGCTGGCCTGGCCAGAGCCGCTTCAGCCAGACCAATGCCAGCTAGTACGCCAGCTGGAGAAGCCAATCGTTAGCCAGCTGATCTGTGAGCTGGTGCCCCTGATCGGGGCCTAATACCAGTTCTGAATCAACCCTGGGCCTGGGCCTGGGCCTGGGGCGCTGGCCTCAGCCGCCGAAGGCGCTGCCACGGCGGTATTGGTTCCAGGCGGCCACGAACAGTCCCACCAAGGTGACGGGAATCAGACCGAGCACGATGCCGCAGAGCAGGGGTTCGATCATGGCTGGGGGTCGACTGGAGTTGCAGAATCTTCCCATGGCCCCGGCGGCCGCTTACCAGCCTGGCAAGAACCTTGATCGCCCCGCCCTCCGCCCCGGTCCCAGCTCCTGCCCCGCCAGAAAGTCAAGACAGCCCTGCCCTTGAGGGGCCCCGTCAGCGCAGCCTGGTGACGGCGATGGTGGTGCTGGCCGCCGCCGCCACGGCCCTGATCCTGCTGCTGGTGGCCTTGCCGGCCGCCCGCAGCGACCCTTACAGCCGCAGCACCTTGCAACTGGCCGGCTCGGCCGAGAACGGCGGCCAGCTCTTCCTGATCAATTGCGCCGGCTGCCATGGCATCGGCGCCCAGGGCCTGGTGGGGCCCAACCTTCATGGCGTTAAGGCCCGCAAGAACGATCGCCAGCTGATCCAGCAGGTGGTCAGCGGCCAAACCCCGCCCATGCCCCGCTTCCAGCCCGAACCCCAGGCCATGGCCGATCTACTGGCCTATCTGCACACGCTCTCGTGAGTGCCAGCCCCCAGGTGGCGCTGCCCGATCCCAAGATCGTGGTGGTGCTGGTGGAGCCGGCCGGTCCCCTGAATGTGGGCAGCGTCGCCCGCCTTTGCGCCAATTTCGCCATCGCCCAGCTGCGCCTGGTGGCGCCCCGCTGCAATCCCCTCGGGGAGGAAGCCCGCCGCATGGCGGTCCATGGCCAGGCCCAGCTGGAGCAGGCGGCCACCTACCCCGACCTGGGCTCAGCGATCGCCGACTGTCGCCGGGTGGTGGCCACCAGCGGCCGGCTCGAGCGCGAGGAGCTGCCCCTAGAGGGCCCTGGTTCGGCGTTGCGTTGGTTGATTGAGCCGGAAGGGGCCCCTGGTGCTCCCGGTGGCCCTGGCGGATCCAACGCCCCGGTGGCCCTGGTGTTCGGCCGGGAGGATCGGGGCCTTAGCAACGACGAACTGCTGCAGGCGGGCAAGATCCTGCGCCTCGAAAGCAGTGCCGACTACGCCTCCTTGAACCTCTCCCATGCGGTGGCGATCTGCCTGCATGAGTTGCGCCGCCTCCCGGCGTCAACGGCGCCGCCTGGGGCCCAGGGCCAAGCCCCAGCCAACTCCCATGCCCAAACCGGAGCGGGGCCTGCTGGGGGCCCTGAGGGGGGGGCTGGGCCAGCTGCTGCAGGCAGCCTGGCGACCAGCCCTGGGGCCGCTGCCACCAGCCTGCGGGGCGCCCTGGAGGCCACCCTGGCCGATGCCCAAGATCTCTTATTGGAGGTGGGCTTTCTCCATTCCCACACGGCCCATGCCCGCATGGCCAAGTTGCGGGGCCTGCTGCAGCGGGCCCAGATTCGCGAGGGCGAAGTGGCCTTGATTCGCGGCATGGTGCGACAGCTGCGCTGGGCAACCACCCGCCGGACCCCTTAGGGTCGGCCCAACTAATGGTTTGCCAGGCGATTCGTGAGTTCCAGTCGCCCTGACCGCTCCGGATCCGGCAGCTGGGGCCAGCCCCTGAGGTTGGTGTTGCGGCTGCTGGTGATGGGCATTGGCCTCGGTGTGATCGCCGGCACGGCCCTCAAGCTCCTGGCCCCCCGCCTGGCCAGTGGCGCCATCAATGCCCCGCGGGCCCTGCCCGCCACGGCCTCCCCCCTGCAATCCCTGCCCCAGGGCCTGCCCTTGGGGCGCTTTGAACCCCATCTGGAGCTCACCGGCCTCAGCCAGGCCTGGACCCGGTTGGCGGCGGTCCACAAAGATCTCAAGGCTTCGGGCTTTGTGCTGGTGCTCGATGACGGGCGCTTTGCCCAGCTGCGCAGCAACGAGCCCATGCCCGCTGCTAGCTCGATCAAAACGCCGGTGTTGCTGGTCGCCATGGAGGACCTCGACCACGGCCTGCTCCGCTGGAACGAACCCCTCACCCTGACCAAGGAGGTGGTCGGTGCCGGCTCGGGCTGGATGGGCGCTAGCCCCGTCGGAACCCGCTACCCGTTCTACGAAGCGGCGGCCGAGATGATCCGCGTTAGCGACAACACCGCCACCAACCTGCTGATCAAACGGCTAGGCGGTAAGGCCAGCATCGATGCCCGCTTCCGCTCCCTTGGCCTCACCGCCACCAAGGTCAACAACTTGCTACCGGATCTGGGTGGCACCAACACCACCAGCAGCCGCGACCTGGCCCGCACGATCGCCCTGGTGGAAACGGGTGAGCGGCTCAGCCCCCGGGCCCGGGACCTCTTCCGCGAGGTGATGGGCCGCACCGTGACCCGCACCCTGATTCCGGCCGGGGTGCTGCGGGGCGTGACCGGCAGCAGCACCTATCCGCCCGACAGCGAGCTGCGGGCCAAGGGCATCACCGTGCTCAACAAAACCGGCGATATCGGCATCGCCTACGCCGATGGGGCCCTGATCGAGCTGCCCAATGGCCAGCGGGCCGTGGCCGCCTTCATGGTCAAGGGCCCGTTCAATGATCCCCGCTCCACCGAGCTGATCCGCTCGATGGCCGCCGAGCTCTCCCGGGTGCTGATTAAGGAGCCGGCCGCAGCGGCAAAGTCGGCGGAAGCCAAGCCCCGGGCTGCTACTGCCACCGGGGCCACGGCTGCCCCTGCTGGCGCCACCGTCACCAATCCATGATCCCGCTGCTCCTGGCCCAGGCTCCGCCGGCGCCGGCCCCCCTGGTGGCGCAAGCACCAAACCCAGCCCCTTTGTCCAGCCCCGCTAGCGCCGCAACGGTGCTCAGGCCCCAACAGGTAGCTCCCCTCCCAGGCGGGCTGGATCCGGTGTTGATGGTCAATGACAACAACCCGGAACTGATCCTCGAGCCCGGGATCCTGCTCTCCACCTTCGAGGGCAAGGGCCGGCCCTTCCCCGAGGCCCACCTCAACCTGCCCTTGAACGGTCGCTTCGACCTGTTCAGCCACCACGTTTACGCCGGCACCCCCCAGACCCTGGAGTCGACCCTCTGGCTGGCGGTGGTGGCGATGCCGCGCCAGGCGGCGCCGGTGCAACTGCGGCTGCTGTCGGGATCCACCGCCCTCTCCCAGGCCACCGCCCCCGGCCAGGCCTCGGCCCCCTTCCTGCCCCTGCCCCCCCTGTTGCCCCAGGACGGCAGCACCTACGCCGGACCGGGGGACCGGGTGGCCACCGAACTACTGAGCCAGCAGAAAAGCCCCCAGCTGCCCGAGCGCTGGACCCTGCCGGCCGGCCAGCTCACCCCCCTGCTGGTGTTGCCGATCCCGGTGAAGGGCCTCAGCCCCCTGCTCAATGGCCTCAACCTGCAACTGCGGCTCGAGAGCAGCGGTCCCGTCAGCCTGGCCACCCTGGCCAGCTTCGGTGGCGACCAGCCGCCAGCGCCCGAGGTGTGGCAGGCCCTGCTCAATGGCCCCCTCAGCCCCAAGGAGCTCACCGCTACGCCCCGGGGCGCTTCGGGCCCCTTCGCCTATTCCCGGGTGAGTGGGGTCCAGATCGGCAGCCTCTGGCGGGGCCAGGTCACCGATCCGGGCAAGCCCTGGCTTTCGGTGAGCCGGGCGCCGATCTCCTGGCCGATCAGCGCCCTGGTGCGCGGCAGCCATGGCACCGGCCAGGTGCAATCGGCGGAGCTCAAAGCCTTTTACCCCGGCACGGCCTGGGCTGCCCATGGCAACTACGGCGTCGAATACGACCTGCGCCTGCCCCTGCGCAACGACACGGGCCGGCCCGTGAGCCTGCAACTGGCCCTGGAATCGCCCCTCAAGGGCGACAAACCCCAAGACGGCCTCAAGTTCCGCCAGGGGGCCGGCGGCTCGGTCTGGTTCCGCGGCAGCGTGGAGGTGGCTGGCCTCGATGGCCCTGAGGGCAAACCCCTGGGCCGGGAGGCCTTTCACCTGGTGCTGCGCTCCGGCCAGGTGGGCCCCAGCCTGGGCACGGTGACCCTGGCCCCGGGCGGCCAACGGCAACTGCGGCTGCGGCTGATCTATCCGGCTGATGCCACCCCGCCCCAGGTGCTCAGCCTGCTGCCCCTGGCTCCGCCAGCCAGCTCCACCGGAAGCTCAGGGGCCAGTGGCCCGGCCGCGGCTTCGGGAGCGGCCAGGCCCCAAGCGACCGGGCCGATCCAGCCCTAGCCCGCGCCAGCGGCGCCAGGGCCAGGGGCCAGCCCGGCCCAACCAGCTGTGAAACAATCCCCAGACCACCTAGCCAGCCCACCGTGACACCAGCCCGCAAGCGCCGGGTCTTCCCCTTCACCGCCATCGTTGGCCAGGAAGAGATGAAGCTCGCCCTGCTGCTCAACGTGATCGATCCGCGCATCGGCGGCGTGATGATCATGGGCGACCGGGGCACGGGCAAATCAACCACGATCCGGGCGCTGGCCGATTTGCTGCCCGAGATCGATGTGGTGGCGGGCGATCCCTACAACAGCTCCCCCGACGATCCCGACCTGCAGAGCGCCGAGGTGCGCCAGCGGGCCGAAGCGGGCGAAACCCTGCCGGTGGAACCGCGCCAGGTGCCAATGGTGGACCTGCCCCTGGGCGCCACCGAAGATCGCCTCTGCGGCACGATCGATATTGAAAAGGCCCTCAGCGAGGGCGTGCGTGCCTTTGAACCGGGCCTGCTGGCCAAGGCCAACCGGGGCCTCCTCTACGTGGATGAGGTGAACCTGCTCGACGACCACCTGGTGGACGTGCTGCTCGATTCGGCCGCCTCGGGCTGGAACACGGTGGAGCGGGAAGGGGTGTCAGTGCGGCACCCGGCCCGATTTGTGCTGATTGGCTCTGGCAACCCCGAGGAAGGCGAGCTTCGCCCCCAGCTGCTCGATCGCTTTGGCATGAGCGTGGAGGTGCGCACCGTGCGCGAGCCGGAATTGCGGGTGCAGGTGGTGGACCAGCGCACCAGCTTCGACCAGGACCCCGACCGTTTCAATGACGCGGTTCAGCCCACCCAGGATGCCCTCCAGGCCCGGGTGGTAGCAGCCCAGCAACTCCTGCCCCAGGTGGCCATCGACGACGACCTGCGCCTGCGCATCTCGGCCATCTGCGGCGAGCTCGATGTGGATGGCCTGCGCGGCGACATCGTCACCAACCGGGCGGCCCGGGCCCTGGCGGCCTTCGAGGGCCGCCAGGAGGTGGGCGAAGAGGACGTGGCCCGGGTGGTGGCCTGCTGCCTGCGCCACCGCCTGCGCAAGGATCCGCTTGAGCAGATCGATTCCGGTGATCGGGTCGTCAAGGTGTTCTGCAAGGTGTTTGAGCGGGCCGTGAGCGCCGATCGGCGCGAGTTTGAGCTGGCGCTTGCGGCCTGATCCCGCCATGGGCCGCTGGAGGTGCTGCTGCGCCGCGACCCTCCAGCCCCAGGCGGCAGCCCCCCAGCCCGGCCCCAACCGCCCAGCGCCATGAGGATCCTCGGCATCGATCCCGGCCTGGCCCGGGTGGGCTACGGCGTGATTGATTTTGAGGCCGGCCAGCAGCGCATGCTCGATTGCGGCATGATCAGCACCGATCCCGGCCGCTCCGAAGGCGATCGGATGGTGGAAATTGCCTCCGACCTGCGCCAGTTGCTGCGCCGCTGGCAGCCCGATCTGGCGGCGGTAGAGAAGTTTTTCTTTTATCGCTCCAGCACCACCATCTCCGTGGTTCAGGCCCGGGGCGTGTTGATCATGACCCTGGCCCGCTTCAAGGTGCCCGTGGTGGAGTTTCCGCCGATGCAGATCAAGTTGGCCTTAGCCGGCCATGGCCACGCCGATAAGGGCGACGTGCTGGCGGCGGTGATGCGGGAGCTCAATCTCAGCGATCCGCCCCGCCCCGACGATGCCGCCGATGCCCTGGCCGTGGCCCTCACCGGCTGGTTCCAGCGCTGACCATGGGCGAGGCCAGGGACCAGGCCAGGGACCAGCCCACTGACCAGCCCACTGATCAGCCGATGGAACTGGCCATGGATTCAGCCAGCGCCAAGGCCCTGTGGCGCCAGCGGCTCCGCCCGCTGCGGCTGGATCGGGCCAGCAATTGCCAGGCCACGATCCTTGCCGTGGCCCGTCGGGAGTTGCCCCTGGCCCTGCCCCCAGGCAAAAGGCTGGGCCTCTATTGGCCCCTGGCCGGGGAAATCGACCTGCGCAGCCTGGCAGAGCTGCCGGTCGACGGACCTGGCGATGGGCTGGCAGACCGGCTGGCCTTGCCAGCGGTGGCCGGCGTCCCCGGCCAAGGAACGTTGGACTATCGGGCCTGGCAGCCGGGCGAGCCCCTGGAGCCCGACCTCTGCCGCATCCCGGCGCCCCTGGGGCCGGCCCTGGCCCCAGGCCAGCTGGGCCTGCTGCTCGTGCCCGCCCTCGGTTTCGATCGCCACGGCATCCGGCTGGGCTCTGGTGGCGGCTGGTACGACCGCCTGCGCGCCGATCCGGCCTGGCGGGCCGTGCCCAGCCTGGCGGTGCTGCCGGCGGCCTGCCTGGTGGAGCAGTTGCCGCGGGACCCCTGGGATGTGCCCTTCGATGGCTGGCTCGATGAGACGGGGGTTCACCCGCTGCCCGCCGCCGGGTCGTTTCCCTGGGGCGCCGGCAGCACCGCTTGACGCCTCATTAACGATTCCCCGAGGGTTCAGCGCTTCGGGGATTCTTTTGCCAAGATCCGTAGGTTGCCCCGTTGAGCTGCCTTGGATTCCCTGGCCCCCCACCAGCTGCGTTCCCCCGCCAGCCGTCGTTCCAGCGGAGTTCCCGCCAGCGCTTCCGACCGGGTTCTCCACTCCGAACTCAAGGACCGCAACCAGGACAACGACGCCCTGTCGATGATGGTGAGCTCGATGGTGCGCATGGTGCAGGCCGGCAAGGGCAGCGACAGCCGTTGGTCCGCCTCCTGAGCGCCTGCTCGCCTGTCCAGAGTGTTGCGTCCTGATCCGTGGGGCTTGCCATGGTCCCTTCAGTCCCGATTCAGGTCATCCGTTCGGTTTTCCCGGGCCAGTGTCAGTGACGGCATCTCTTCAGCAGAGTTGCCCCTGGCCCCGTTCCCTCGGCAATCGGCGTAGCAGCCGGTAGCGTCCTAATGCCCTTTGCGCTTACGCCATGACCTGCTCTGCAGCCCAGCCTGCCGCTAGCCAGTTCTTGGGTGTTAGCCGCCGTTTAAGGGGATCTAGGCGGCAGGTCGGGGCGGGTGTTCTGACCGCTTTGGCCGCCAGTGCGGCCCTCCTGGCAAGTGCGTCCCGGGTGGAGGCCCACGCCATTGAGAGCAGCATCACCCGGGTGGCCAGCCTCAACAACAGCCTGATGGTGAGCAGCCAGTTCTCCAGTGGCCAGCCAACGGTGGATGCCAAGGTGCGCCTGATTGCGCCGGGCGGCGCAGCGATTGAGCTCGGTCGTACCAACGGCCAGGGCCAGCTCAGCTTTGCCCTGCCCAAGGGCGCGAGCGGAGATTGGGAAGTGCAGGTGGATGGGGGCCCCGGCCACCGCGACTACCTCACCATGCCGGTGCAGGCCGGCAAGGCCCAGCTCGATCGCCTCAGTGAGCGGGAGCTGCCCGGCTTGGGCGATTCCCTGGCCACCCTGCTCCATCCCGGCGTTCTAGCCCTAGGCGGACTCTGCGGCGTGGCTGGTGTGTTGATTGGCCTGGATCGTCGCCGCCGGCGCGGTTGATGGCTACTGGCAGTCCGGCCTTGGATCGCATGGTCGAGCGGCTTAAGGCCAGCTCCGATCCCAAGCGCCGCTATGAATACGTGCTCTGGCTCGCCAAGAAGCTGGAGCCCCTGCCGGACGAATTCCGCCAGGACGCCTTCAAGGTCAAGGGTTGCGTCTCCCAGGTCTATGTGGTGGCCGAGCTGCAGGACGGCCGGCTCCATTGGCAGGGGGATTCCGATGCGGCGATCACCAAGGGGCTCCTGGCCCTGCTGATCGAGGGCCTCGAGGGGCTCGAACCCGCCCAGGCAGCCAGCCTGGATCCGGCCTTCCTGGCCGAAACGGGCCTGCAGGCCAGCCTCACGCCATCGCGGGCCAATGGCTTTCTCAACATCCTGGCGATGATGAAGGCCCAGGCCCGGGCCCTGCAGGTTGGCGTCGCTGGGCCCCAATCACCCGCCGACCCCGCTTCCAGCCCCGATCCGGTTCCAGTTCCCAGCACCCCAGTTGAACCGTGAGTGCCCCAGTGATTTCTAGGATCTCGTCTTTGACGGCAACGCGGGCATGACCATCGGCATCGGCTTGCTGGGTCTGGGCACGGTGGGGGCAGGCGTCGCCGCCATCCTGGCCACCCCCCAGGGGCGCCATCCCCTGGTGGCCGACCTGGAACTCAAACGGGTGGCCGTGCGCGATCTGTCCCGGCCCCGGCCCGTGGCGATCGCCGAGGAGCTGCTCTGCACCGATCCTGAAGCCGTGGTCGACGACCCGGCCGTGGAGATTGTGGTGGAGGTGATGGGTGGCCTGGAGCCGGCCCGCTCCTTGATCCTGCGGGCGATTGCCGCCGGCAAACCGGTGGTGACCGCCAACAAGGCCGTGATCGCCCGCTATGGCGATGAGATTGCTGCCGCTGCCAAGGCCCAGGGGGTGTATGTGTTGATCGAGGCAGCCGTGGGTGGCGGCATTCCGATCATCGAACCGCTGAAGCAATCCCTGGGCGGCAACCGCATCCAGCGGGTGAGCGGCATCATCAACGGCACCACCAATTACATCCTCAGCCGCATGGCCGATGAGGGCGCCGACTACGGCGCCGTGCTGGCCGACGCCCAGCAGCTGGGCTACGCCGAGGCCGATCCGGCCGCCGATGTGCAGGGCGGCGATGCGGCCGACAAGATCGCCATCCTGGCGGGCCTGGCCTACGGGGGCCCAGTCGATCGGGCCGCCATTGCCACCGAAGGCATCGACCGGCTGGAAGCCCGCGATGTCGACTACGCCGCCCGCCTGGGCTTTGTGGTGAAACTGCTGGCCGTGGCCGAGCATGTGGGCCAAGCCGACGACGGCGCCCAGCAGCTCGATGTGCGGGTTCATCCCACCCTGCTGCCCAAGCACCACCCCCTGGCCGGCGTCCATGGGGTGAACAACGCGATCCTGGTGGAGGGCGACCCGGTGGGCCAGGTGATGTTCTTCGGCCCCGGCGCCGGGGCCGGGCCCACGGCCTCGGCCGTGGTGGCAGACATCCTCAACATTGCCGGCATCCGCCAGGTGGGGGGGGCCGCCGCTGGCCTCGATCCCCTGCTGGCCGCGAGCAGCTGGAACCGCTGCCGCCTGGTGGATGGCTTAGGGAGCCACCACCGCAACTACCTGCGCCTGCTCACCCGCGATGAGGCTGGCGTGATCGGCCAGATCGGCACCTGCTTCGGCGCCGCTGGGGTGTCGATTCAATCGATCGTGCAATACGAAACCGATGCTCCGGGCGCCGAGATCGTGGTGATCACCCACCAGGTGCAGGAAGCCCGCTTTCGTGGGGCGCTAGCGGCGATCACGGCCCTCGATGCGGTGGAATCGGTGGCGGCCTGCCTGCGCACGCTGTAGGCCGAGCTGGCTTCTGGCGGGCCCCAGGACCTGTGTCGGGCCAGCCTGGTTCAGACCAGAGCTGACCAGATCTTCGAGCGGCTGGCAGTAAAAAGCCCCACCGATTGGCGGGGCTGAAAGCTCAGGTCGGTTGGCCTGGGCGCTTGGGGCTGTCCCGCCTGGAAGCAGCAATCTCTGTTTAGGCCTGCCCCCTAGCCACGGGCTTCACCCGGCTGCGCAGGCGCCGACTCCAGCCGAAGGCCGCAGCGGCTCCGAGCAGGGGCAGGGGGCCAGGCACGGTTTGGGTGAAGCTATCTTTGACATTGGTGAGGGTATCTTCAGGGGCCACATTCCAGGTATCTCGCACCGTAATTGGCGAAGGAGTGTTGAAGACGAGCGGGCCTGCTGGCGCCCCATCGATAGAGGTGAGTGTTGGGCCGCCTGTCACCACTTTTTTGACTATAGTTTGGCCAGGCGAGCCAAGTAAGATGCCGACAGAGCTATCGAGTTGGACAGTGTCAAAATGATAGCCAGATGTCGGGTTGATGGCCAAGGTGTAATCAAAAAATCCAGTCGAAGGGCCGAGGATTGAAGGAGAAAAGTGAAGATCTGTTGTAAACAGATCGTCGGTAAAGCCACCGCTTACGGGCCCCACCTCCACCCACTCGAAATCGATATCGCCGGTATTGCCCGCGAAGTTGAAGCTATTCACTGTCCAGGTCTTGTCGGCGCAGGTGATCGTGTCGCCAGCGGCAACGGCTCCTGCTCCAGTGAACTTCAAATTGACAAAGCCACCAGGTCCGGCCGAAGTCCTTGGCACGCAGGTGTAACCCGCAGCCCTCGCTGCTCCAGCTGAGAGGATCGGGCCCGTTCCTGCTGCTACCAGGGCGGTGGTCAGTAGAGCTTTGGGGAGAATCGTGGCCAGCAAGCTTGTTG
>CAINZT010000219.1 GCA_903855705.1 uncultured Synechococcus sp. | reverse complement strand
GCCTGGGCATGGAAGTGATGCACGAGCGCAACGCTCACAACTTCCCCCTCGACCTCGCCGCTGCCCAGTCCACCCCCGTGGCCCTGACCGCACCTGCGATCGGTTGATCCAACCTTCTCATGGCCTAAGGCCTTGAGTGGATCGAAAGCCCCCTCTGCAAAGAGGGGGCTTTTTCATGTTTTTCCCTTGCTCAGGCGTCCTTGGCTTGGAACGCTTCTGGAGCTGGGGCTGGCAAACACCACAGGGCCAAACCGCCACCGCGACCCCGGGCTGCCAGCCACTGCCGGGCGCTAGGGCCCTCCCCGTCCGCTTGTTTCCCCCGGGTAATCAGGGCAAACCCCCGGCCTGCGGCCTTTGTAGGCTCCACCAAGCACGATTTCCCCATGGGCAGCAGCTTCGGCGACCTTTTCCGCATCAGCACCTTCGGGGAATCCCATGGCGGTGGGGTCGGGGTGATCGTCGATGGCTGTCCGCCGCGGCTGGAGCTGGATCTGGCCGCCATCCAAGCGGAACTGGACCGGCGCAAACCAGGCCAGAGCCGGATCACCACGCCCCGCAAGGAAGAAGACCAGGTGGAGATCCTCAGCGGCCTGCTGGATGGCGTCACCCTGGGCACTCCCATCGCCATGGTGGTGCGCAACAAGGACCAACGCCCCGGCGATTACAAGGAGATGGAGGTGGCCTTTCGCCCCTCCCATGCCGATGCCACCTACCAGGCCAAATACGGCATCCAGGCCAGCAGCGGTGGCGGCCGGGCCTCCGCCCGCGAAACGATTGGCCGGGTGGCAGCCGGTGCCATCGCCAAGCAGCTACTCGCCAAGGCCCATGGCACCGAGGTGCTGGCCTGGGTGCGGCGCATCCACACGATTGAGGCCGCCATTGATCCGGCCAGCGTCAGCCTGGAGGCGATCGAACGCACAATTGTGCGCTGCCCCGATCCGGAGGTGGCGGAACAGATGATTGCCCGGATCGAGGCAATCGGCCGGGAGGGGGATTCCTGTGGCGGCGTGATCGAATGCCTGGTGCGGCGGCCGCCCGTGGGCCTGGGCATGCCGGTGTTCGACAAGCTGGAGGCTGACCTGGCCAAGGCCCTGATGTCCCTGCCCGCCACCAAGGGCTTTGAAATCGGCTCGGGCTTCGGCGGCACCCTGCTCAAGGGGAGTGAACACAACGATGCCTTCCTTCCCAGCGAGGACGACCGCCTGCGCACCGCCACCAACAACTCCGGCGGCATCCAGGGCGGCATCAGCAACGGCGAAGCGATCCAGTTGAAGGTGGCCTTCAAGCCCACCGCCACGATCCGCAAGGCCCAAGCCACGATCACGGCCAGCGGCGAAGCCACCACCCTGGCCGCCAAGGGCCGCCACGACCCCTGCGTGCTGCCCCGGGCGGTGCCGATGGTGGAGGCGATGGTGGCCCTGGTATTAGCCGACCACCTAGTGCGCCAACAGGCTCAGTGCAGCCTCTGGTGAGTGCGGCCGGCCAGCTGCCGAACCAGGCCAGCCAATTGGGGATCAAGGTGGCCTGGATCCCCCTCTAGGGACGATGCCCCTGGCTCCTTCCCCGGGCCTGGGGCGGCAGGGAACAAGCGACCTCCCAGGGCCACGGCATCCACCCCCTGCTCCAGCCAGGGCAGCACATCGGCGCAGGCCAGCCCCCCTGCAGCGATGCAGAAGGGCAGGGGCCCCAGCGGGCCGGCCAGCGAGGCCCAATAGGTGGGCCCCAGGGGCCGGGCCGGGAACAATTTGACGATCCCACAGCCCCAATTCTGGGCCTGGTGCAGCTCGGTGGGGCTCTGGACCCCCGGCACCAGGGTGAGGCCCAGCTGGCGCGCCCGCTGCAACAACCCGGGATCAAAGATCGGCGACACCGCATAGGCCAGGCCCCCTGCAGCCACAGCCTCCAGCTGCGCCGGGGCCTTGACTGAGGCCGCCCCCAGGCGTAGGGCCGGGAAGGCTGCCGCCAAGCTCAGGCAGCCCTGGCTCCAGGCCCTAGAGGCCTCCACGGCAAGCTCGACATGAACAAGGCCCACCGTCTGGAGCAACTCCAGCTGACGGTGGGCCTGATCGAAACTACGGGGACGCAGAACGGCAAGCACAGGCTGGGCGTGCAAGGACTCTGCAAGCCCAACGACGCTGCTTCGGGAGTCGGGACGCTTAGACGTATTCAGCCACCTGAACCGGGCTACGCATCAGCAGCTCCTGCAGGTCCTCCGCGTCCACGGTTTCCTTCTCCACCAGCATGTCGGCCAGTTCATCGAGAACGGACCGGTTGTTGCTGAGCACGCTGGTGGCCCGCTTGTAGGCCACGGCCACCAGGTCAGACACCTCCTCATCGATGGCGGCAGCGGTGTCTTCGGAGAAATCGCGCTCGGCGGCGATGTCTCTGCCCAGGAACATGCCTCCCTGGGCGCGGCCGAGGGCCACGGGGCCAAGGCGATCACTCATGCCGAAGCGTGTCACCATCTGGCGGGCGACGCGGGCCACCTGTTGCAGGTCGTTGGAGGCACCGGTGGTGACCTCATCCTCGCCGTAGACGATTTCCTCGGCGACGCGGCCGCCCAGGGCCACGGCCATCTGGTTTTGCAGATAGGAGCGGGAATAGAGGCCCGATTCCATCCGCTCTTCACTGGGGGTGAAGAAGGTGAGGCCGCCGGCCTGGCCGCGGGGAATGATGCTGATCTTCTGAACCGGGTCGTAGTCAGGCATCAAGGCACCAACCAAGGCATGGCCCGCCTCGTGATAGGCCACCAGGCGCTTGCGCTTCTCGCTCATGACGCGGTCTTTCTTCTCAGGACCGGCCATCACGCGCTCAATGGCGTCGTTCACCTCATCCATGGAGATTTCGGTGAGCTCATGGCGGGCCGCCAGGATCGCCGCCTCGTTGAGCAGGTTGGCCAGGTCGGCGCCAGTGAAACCGGGGGTGCGGCGGGCCACCTTGTCCAGGTCCACATCTTTGGAGAGGGTCTTACCGCGGGCGTGGACGCCCAAGATCTGCAACCGGCCTGCGTAGTCAGGGCGGTCAACGACAACCTGGCGATCGAAGCGGCCTGGACGCATCAGGGCCGCATCGAGCACATCGGGCCGGTTGGTGGCGGCCACGATGATGATGCCGGTGTTGCCCTCAAAGCCATCCATCTCGGTGAGCAGCTGGTTGAGGGTCTGCTCGCGCTCATCGTTGCCACCCCCCAAACCCGCGCCGCGCTGGCGGCCTACGGCATCGATTTCATCAATAAAGACAATGCAGGGGGCATTCTTTTTGGCCTGCTCGAATAGGTCACGGACCCGGGAGGCGCCAACGCCCACGAACATCTCAACGAACTCGGAGCCTGAGATCGAGAAGAAGGGCACACCGGCCTCGCCAGCAACGGCCTTGGCCAGCAGGGTTTTGCCGGTGCCAGGGGGCCCAACCAGCAGCACGCCCTTGGGAATCTTGGCGCCGACGGCAGTGAAGCGATCAGGGTTCTTGAGGAAGTCAACCACCTCGGTGAGTTCGAGCTTGGCGCCCTCAATGCCGGCCACATCGCCAAAGGTCACCTGGGTTTGGGGTTCCATCTGGACCCGGGCCTTGCTCTTGCCGAAGTTCATTGCCGGGTTACCGCCGCCGCCCTGGGCGCGGCGCAGCAGGAAGAACAGGCCCCCGAGCAGCAGCAACGGGAAGATCAGGCTGCCCACGGCCTGTTGCCAGGCCGCCGGCTCCCGACTCGGTTGCACGGCGATATCGACGTTATGGGCGGTGAGCAGCTTGAGCAGGTCCTTGTCGGGAGCGAGGTTGACCACGGCGCGCTGGCCGTCGTTTTCGACCACCTGGGCGGTACCCCGATCCGGTGAGATCAGCACCCGCGAAACGGAGTTGGCCTCCACGGCCTCAACGAAATCGCTGTAGCGCAAGGTGCGGGTTGCCTTGGCGGGATCGGGGCGGGGGTCGAGGAAGGCCGTGCCCACGGCGATGACGACGATCGCCACCAGCACATAGAGAACGGCGTTGCGCCAGCGTTTCTTCACGGTGACCGTCTCCTCTGTGAGAGCGAAGTAAAGGAATGTTAATCGGCGCCAGGCAAGGGCCGGCGCCCATGGGCTCCAGGCCCTCAGGCAGCGCGCAGAACCTCTACCACGCTACGGAAGGCGAACCATTCCGGGATCTCCTCGCCGCTGCGCAGCATCTGGCGAAACTGGGTGCCGCTGAGCTTGCGCACGTGCAGCCCCCGGGCCTCGGCATGCTCGGCAGTGACGTAGCCCTCCTCCTCGGTGTAGACGAGGTTGAGCGAAGGCACCGTTTCCATGCCCAGCTCGGTGGCGTTGTAGCGGGCGAAATCCTGGGCCTGGTAAGGGCCATAGAAGTCGTCCCCACTGATCGAGCTCTTGCAGCCGGCCATGTCGCGGCCAATGATGAAGTGGGTGCAGCCGTAGTTTTTGCGAATGATCATGTGCTGCAGGGCCTCGCGCGGGCCAGCCATGTGCATCGAATAGGGCAGGTAGGCCCAGCGGATGCGGGGGTTATTCACCTCAGCGGCGAGGCGCTCGTAGGTCTGGAAACGCACCGCGCCGGCGATGTCGTCGTCCTGGGTGGGACCGCAGGTGGGATGGACGAGCACCACCCCCTGGTCGCTGACGTTGGTGGCCTCCAGGGCCCGGGTGAACAGCTCGTAATGGGCGCGGTGGATGGGGTTGCGGCACTGGAAGGCGACCACGTCCTGGCCGCCTGGCAGGGTGGCGCGCACCTCCGACGGGCTCTTGCAGGGGAACACGCGGCTGGGCAGCTCCAGGCCCTCGATGCGGCCGCCCAGATAAAAGCGCCCCCGCTCGGTGGCGATCATCTTCACGGCGGGGTGTTCCAGGGAAGTGGTGCCGTAGCAACCGAGGGCCTCGCGGGCCTTATCCGGCTCCCAGCGGCTCTCCACGGTCATCACCGCCAGGTCCTGGCCCTTGTAGGTGAGCAGCAGGCGCTGGCCGACCAGCACATCGTCGCGCTGGGTGTCCATCACGATCGGCAGGCCAAACAGCAGGCCGCTGCTGGTGCGGTGGCTGGACACCACCGAGAGGTAGTCCTCCTGGTGCATGAAGCCGCGCAGGGGCGAAAAGCCGCCCACCATCAGCAGCTCCACGTCACAGGCATTGCGGTCGCTGCACTCGATCACATGATCGACGCCAGTCTTGACGGCATCCCAGGTCTCCGCCGGCACCCGCAGATCGACCAGCACCCCGCCATGGGGGGCGATCAGGCCATGGGAGGCGGGTCCGGCGGTGAGGGTGCTGGTCATCGGCGCGGCTGAAGGCAGCTAGGGGGCGATTCTCCCAGAGCGCCTGCAGCGGGCCGCCCAGGGCCTGAGGGCCCCGCCTCCCAACCGGCCTCGGCCTAGCCCGGCGAACCAGGCAGGGAGCTCCCACCAATAAAAAAGGGGGCCTAGGCCCCCCAAAAATGGATTGGATGACTTGGCTTGAAGGCTCAAGTCGTTCAGGCAGGATCCCTCGGAAGGCTGAGATCCTCGGTTCAAGAGCCAGGCCCCTAGGGGGTGAGTCCAGGGGGCACGGAACTTGGGAGCACCGCCCAATCAGCCCTTTTCGAGACGGCCGTAGAGCTGGCCGGTGACTTTGACGTCAACGACAGGCTTGCTTCCCATGTCTGTGTCAGAGGGCTGGATCGCCGTGAACACACCGGCGAATTCACCAGTTGCCGCGTCGACCTTGGTGATCGACAGGTTCATGGTGCCGGTGCCATCGACATAGCGCTTGACGTTCTCTTTCACGAGCTCCTCGTCATCGCCGGCGGGAACCAGGCCCACGGCGCTGCTGTAGCCGGTGGTCAGGCCCCGGCCCTTGGGATCAAGGAAGTTGCTGGTGCGGTAGCTGGGAGCCCGATAGCTGCCATCGAAATCCGTGTTGGTGCTGATCGAAGCGCCATCGGCCGTGGCCAGCAGCTGCTTGCTGGAGAAGGTGAAGGGCACTTCCTCACCACCGGGCAGCAGCACGGTGACGGGCTGGAAGTCGATGCCACCAAGCTCCTTAAAGGTGAGCTTGCCGGCCTCCTGGGTCAGGTCTCCATAGACCTGATCGAGGCTGGAGGTGTAGCGGGTGAGGATTTTGCCCGCGACGAACTGGGCTTCCTGGCGTTTGTTCGCCGGTTCACCCTTCACGAACACCTCGGTGGGGTGCAGGCAGATTTCGCGCAGCTGGTACTTGGCCGAGGCGTCCAGGGGGATGGTGCCCCGGGCGGAATCGGGGAGGGTCGGGCAGTCGTTAGCCAGACCGGTGTTGTGGATGTCTTCGTAGGTGAGATTGGCCCGATCCACAGCCTTGGCGCCGCCGCCGCACGCGGTGACCAGGGTGAGGCAGAGCGCCAGCACGAGGGCCAGCAAGGGACGGAAACGCATGGTGGGAAGCCGTTCAGGCAGGGAAAAACCTCGTGTTTTGGGGTTGACCCAATCGCGATAGTACCGGTGCTAATCCCTGATTCCGCGTACCATTGCGCTGCTCTCAACAACCTGTAGGCGGGAGCGCCATCCCCAGGCTCCATGCGCGACGCCAGCCCCCACGACAACCCCGAACCGAGTGCCTGGGAGGCCAGGCTCCAGGCCCTGCTCGCCGATGTTGATGCCATCGCCGCCGACCTGGAGGGCCAGCCAGCCCCCCTGCTGACCCTGTTGCGCCAGATCGAGGCCCTGCACCGGCGCATCCAGGACGGCCCCTTCCGCACCAGCCTGCCCGCCGATCGCCATCAGTTTTTCACCCTGCTGCAGGCGATGGAGACCAGCGGCGGCTGGCCCTACATCCCCCGCCTACAGCTGCGCACCTTCCTCGACATGCTCGAGGGGGAAGACCAGGAGCTGCCCCAAGGCCCCAACAAGGACCCCGGTGCCAGCGAGCCCTTGATCGCAGGGGATGGGGTCGACTCCAAGTAACTCCAAGTCAGAGGTCGACCCCAAGTACACGCAACGGCCAGCCCCAGGCCTCATGCCGTTTTGACAAGGGCCAGCAGGGCCGAGAGCAGCTGGTGGGCGATCGCGAACTTGCGAGCCGGCTCCAATCGCGCGGTGCGCGGCCCAGGCCCCAGCAACCAGCCTTCGTTATCTAAGGAGCCAAAACCAGCTCCGGGGGCATCAATCGGATTGGCAAACAGCAGATCGCATCCCTTGCGGGCGAACTTGAGCCTGGCCTGCTCGAGCACATCACCGGACTGGGCGGCAAAACCGAGGATCCGCTGGCCGGCAGGCCGATTGCAAACAAGCTGCTGCAAGAGGTCAGGCACCTCCTGCCAGCCGGCCGCCATGGCCTCGGCCAGGGCTGACTTATCGAGCTTGTCGACTTGGGGGCGGGCGGGCCGGTGATCGGCCACGGCGGCCACCATGGCAATGGCCGTGGCGGCCGGTTGCAGGTCGCTAAGGCGCTGCTGCAGCTCGGCTCCGGTGCTGATCGGATGGCATTGCAACCCATCCAGCCAGGCGGGATCCACGGCCAGGGCCCCATGGACCAGGTCCACCGTGGCGCCCCGCAGGCGCGCGGCCTGGGCCAGCAACACCCCCATGCGACCGCTGCTGGGGTTGGTGAGGCAGCGGGCCGGATCGAGCCATTCGCGGGTGGGGCCGGCCGTCACGAGCAGGTGCTGACCCGCCCAATCGCGTCGCCACCCCCAGAGGGCCAGGGATTCCAGGGCCAGGAGCAGGCCGGCGGGTTCGGCCATGCGGCCGGCCCCCTGGCGGTCACAGGCCAATAGGCCGGCACTCGGCCCGAGGGGCAACACCCGTTCAAACGCCTGCAGGGCCTCCCAATTGCGGGCCACGCCCGGGGATTGCCACATGGCCGTGTTCATGGCTGCGGCTGCCAACACCGGCGCCTCGGTCGCGAGCAACACCGAGGCCAGCAAACTGTCACCAAGGCCATGGACCCAGCGGGCCAGGCTGGTGGCACTCAGGGGTGCCACCAGCACCAGCTCCGCCCATTCGGCCAGCTCGATATGGAGGGGCCGGGGCTCCCGGTGGTTCCACTGGTCGCCATCGAGGGCCACCGGCGCCCGGCTGAGGCTGGCCAGGGCCGGGGCACTGACCAGCTGGGCGGCGCTGGGGGTGAGCACGCAGCGCACCTGGGCGCCCCGCTTGACCAGGGCGCTGACCACCAGGGGCAGCTTCACAGCCGCAATGCTGCCGCTGATTCCCACCAGGATGCGCCGGCCCGCCAGGGGATCGCTGACTGACTGATTTGGGAAAGGGTCCGGTGCTGCCATTGGCGCGATCTCAGCCATCAGGTGTGAGGGAACCCCAGGCCCTGAACAGCGCCAGATCGGGGCCCTGGGCGAAATGCCAATCCAACGGAGCCATCGCCGCGTCCAGATCCATCGTGCCTCTCCCCAAACGGCGCCCCAGGCACCTAGTCCTCATCAAAGGGTTCCTGATCAACCAGATGCACATAGGGTCTGGCCAGGTCTGGCCGGTGGATGGCTAGGGCCCGCATCAGGTGCCAGTCGCTTAGGCCCTCAAAGGGGGTGGGGTAATCGTCGTCGTCGAGGCGTTGGGCCAGCTCCGCGATCGACGCCTCATCGAAGCCGTCCAGCAGCTCGGGCGTGATCGCTCTGGACGCGGCCTTAGGGGACTCGTTCAAGGCAGGGCCGGGGATGGACGCTTCCATTGTCGATGCTGCGCGCCACCCCCGTCTGCAGATCCTCACAGCCGCTTACCGGCTGGCCGGACCCGGGCCAGCACCTCGACAGATCCAGGCAAGGAGCCGTTGCCGATTCCCTTTAGGAGAGCACCAACCCAAGGCCAGGCGGCACCAAGAGTTACCAGCCAAACCGCCTGTCAACCAGGGCCAGAACTGATAGCGTGACTCCACCGGAGGCCATCGCTCCGGGAACGGGGAGTTAGCTCAGTTGGTAGAGCGCTGCGATCGCACCGCAGAGGTCAGGGGTTCGAATCCCCTATTCTCCATCACTTTCAATCCTCCCAATTCGTTGAGTCCGGGGGAGAATACAAATAGTCCCAAGCAAAGCGCGGATCCATTGAGCTGATTGAGCTTCTCCGCTGAGAGTTCCAATATCACCTCCCGTAGCCAAGTCGTAACCGCTTGAAGCAGAAAACGACAGACCGGGGCTGAACTCAACTTAAAGCCACCCTCAAAACCATAAGGCCTCAAAGCAACCCGTAGCCTTTGCTATGTTGTATTTCAAAATCTATGCGATGGGGCCAAAGCCACGACCCGCAAATTGCCTGACTAGGCAGCCATCAGGTTGATGGCATTGCTTCAGTGACACTGCACAGGCAAGGCCCTGAGGAACAATTCGTCAGAAGGCCCATGGGGACTGCCGGCACCTCAGGCATGGTCTTTTTTGTGGGCATGGCCCGTGACCAGGTAGCCACTCAAGGCCAAAAGCAGGACGCTGAAGCAAAAAAGAATCAGGGTTTGGCCGTCCTCAACTTTCATCATCAACATGAACTTAAACGCCGTCACAATCAAGGCGACAACGAGGACCTTGACGAGTTTCTCCTTGAGCTGATCCAGGTTGCGAATGTCCAAGAGCCCATTCGATGCGCCACCATGATCATTCCTGGCAGCATCTATATTAGATACAAGCAGCTCATACATGCCATAACCAAAAATCAGTAAGGCAATGCCGATCAAGTAAAGATCAATGCCCGAAACAATACCTCCAAGCAGCTCCGCTTCATAGTGATGCCCATGGTCGCCGAGGCCTTCGGGCGAATTGAGGGACATGAAGGAATGGAGGATGCTTTTGGTGCCCAACGCAAAGGTCACCAGAGTACTTACTAAGCTCATCACCACCGGCACTATGGCGACGAGCCGAAACTGCCACATCAGCTTCTCAAGCAACAACTCGAGACGCTTGGACCGACCAGGCTTGAGCAATTTGGGCTGATTACCCATTGAAAGACGATTACTTATGCGCAAAACCCTAAGACATGGCGACGACTTGGCTTGACAATTAGTCGCCAAAGGCACGAAATCAACCCTGCCGCGCCAACATGACCAACCGGCAACATCCCAGCGTGCCCATGGGCCCACGGCCCCGTGGATCAGCCCTTGGGTCGTTGGGCATCGGAGTCACCGCCGGCAGCCCGATTAGGTCGTCCCCTGAGCCCCCCTGGCGGTACCCGCCGGAAGTCGAGCCATGCCCTATCAGGGCCGAGAAGCGGCCAGTGCGCCTCCGCTGCTGATCCCGCAACCCGATCCGGGGATTGCATTGGCTGTCGTCCGGCAAGGGCTCACTAGCCCTTCTCCTAATCTTCTGCAGCCATGCTGCAACCCCGAGGCTGGGCCATGAAGTGGAGCCCCGATGCGGAGGCAAAATTGAAGGAAGTGCCCTTTTTCGTGCGCCCTGCCGTGCGCCGGCGGATCGAAAGCCTGGCAGCAGATGCGGGCCATGACAGTGTTGATCTACTGTTTTTCGAGGAAGCGAAGGCCCAGTTTGGCCAGAAATAGCCCAAATCCCCGGCCCTGCCGTCGGGCGATGGGGTAAAAGGGAGGTCGGATCCCCTCTCTGTCGATGTCGCAATCCAAGCGCGAACAAGTCGTGAGTCACTTGCGATACATCCGTCAGGAACTGCGCGAGATGCACCAAGGCGTTATGGATGACGGTCTGCTGCCGGAGGCCGGTGAGGTCCGGGGCGTGATGGCCCAAATGGAAGCCCTACTGGAGCTGCTGGAAGGCAAGGGCTCCCGCAAGAGCAAGGACAGCGACGCCTGAGGCCCCTGGCCCCTTGACAATCGGGATTTTCCCGGCGGCTTGCACAAATCAGTCCAACCCGCTTGGCTGCTGCTTGTCCCCATCCCCCGGCCCAGGCCCCAAGCCTGGGCTTTTTTATTGGAATCCCCTATGGGTGGGGGTCAGGATGGCCCAGTACGCCAGAAATGGTGTAGACAAGGGTCGGCAGGGCCCGGGCCGGGTGATGGGGATCACCAAGGGTGCCTTTCTCCCTGCCACCTTTTACCAACCTGGGGCCTCAAGCTGGGAGCCCTACGCAGTTGCTCCGGTGGCTGCCAGCAGATAGAGCAGGGCCATGCGGATGGGGATGCCATTGCGCACCTGTTCCTCGACCAGGCAACGGTCGGGGTCATCCAGCAAGGCACCGCCCAGTTCCACCCCCCGGTTCACCGGGCCGGGATGGAGCACCGGCACATTTGATCCACAGACCTCCAGGCGCTGGTGGGTGAGGCCGTAGTTGCGGTGGTAGGCCTCCAGGCTGGTCAGCAGGTGCTGGTGCATGCGTTCCTTTTGCAGGCGCAGGGTCATCACGGCGTCGGCGCCTGAGAGGGCCTGGTCCAGGTCGCGGCAGATCGTGATGGGGCCCCGCCCTGGCACCGGATCGGGGCCCTGGCCTGGGGGCGGCGCCGCCACAAAGTCGGCAAAGGCTTCCGGCAGCAGGGTGGGCGGCCCGCAGAGCACCACCTGGGCACCACAGGCGGTGAGGGCCCAAAGGTTGGAGCGAGCCACTCGGGAATGGAGCACATCGCCAACGATCACAATCCGGCGTCCGGCCAGGGCCGCTGGCGTGGGGGCGCTGGGGGCGAAATGGCGGGCGAGGGTGAAGAGATCCAGCAGCCCCTGGCTGGGGTGGCTGTGCAGGCCATCGCCACCGTTGAGCACAGCCACCCGCTCGCCGCTGGCCTCCAGGTCGTGGGCCAGGCTGGCGGGCACGCCGGCGCAGCGGTGCCGCACCACGAGCAGGTCAGCCCCCATGGCCACGTAGGTGCGGGCGGTGTCAAGCAGGCTCTCGCCCTTGCTCAGGGAGCTCGACGCCGGCGAAAAACTCTGCACATCGGCCGAGAGGCGCTTGGCAGCCAGTTCAAAGCTGCTGCGGGTGCGGGTGCTGGGCTCAAAGAACAGGGTGGCCACCAGGCGACCCTGCAGGGCCGGCAGCTTGCGGGCTCCAGCCGTGGGTAAGGCCCGAAAACGCTGGGCCAGCTCCAGCACCAGGGCGTAATCCTCCAGGGAAAAGGCCGCCAGATCCAGCACATGGCGATGGGCCCAGCCGCTCAAGACACTGTTGCTGTTGTTCTGCCACAAGTTAGGGGTCCGCGAGGGCCCTGGCCCGAGCCTTCAACAGAAGCGCCCAGGCCGTGGGGGCTGCTCAAGGGCCCAGTCCCTGGCCGGCGCTCAGTCCAGGCCCAGCGGGGGCAGCCAGGCCTGGTCCCGGCCGGGGCGACGATCGCCCGGTGCCCGGCGACTGACGCAGCGGCTGGCCCGCAGATACCAACGCCAGGCCAAGTCCTGGCCCTGGGAGAGGCCGATCCGGCTGCAGCGCACCAGGGGGCTGGCGTCCCCCTGGCAAGGCGCCGGCCCTCCGGCCTCAAGGCGCGCTGCCAGCTCAGGCAGCCGGGGGGCCAACCACAGCCCCGAAGCCGGCGTAGCCGGCAACCCATCCTGACGGCGATCGAAGCCAAACCGCCGCGCCAGGAGGGCCGGCCCCGCCGCCAGCCGTTCCGGCTCCCCTGGCATGGCCACCGCCCGCAACAACACCCCATTGGCCCAGTTGGCCTGGCCAGTCACCACATTGACGCAGTGGTGAATGCCGTAGCTCACGTACACGTAGAACCGCCCAGGCTCGCCAAACAGGGTTTCGTTGCTGGGGGTGCGGCGGCGATGGCCGTGGCAAGCGGGTTCGCTCTGGCAATAGGCCTCCGTTTCCACAATCACGCCCCACAACAGCTCGCCTGAGGGTTGGCGTTTCACCAGCAGGCAGCCGATGAGGTCGGGGGCGACCTGCTCGGCGGGGCGGTGGAAGAAACTCTGGGGGAGAGTACCGATGGGGAAGGACAAGGCGACGGGGGGCCGATTAACGTCGCAGAAGCCAACAGTTTCCAGCCAACCCTGGCTAGCGGCGCCACAGTGGTGGCAATTGCGCACCTGCAGCGTCCATGGCTGAATCCGCCTCCGGTCTCACCCTCGCTGCCGTGCTGGTGGCCACCAGCGGCCTGTTCTGCCTGGCCACCCTGTTCTTTGGCACCAAGGGCGGCTTCTACGACAGCAAGGCCTACGAAGGTAACGGCACTGCCCACTGAGCCCCCAGGCTGCCGCCGCCCCTAGCCCTGGCTGGGCAACTGTTCCGATTCGGGGCAGTCGCCCGTCACCTCGAGGTCTTCGGCTAAGGCGTGGCGGCTGAAGAAGGCCAGGCGGGTGCTGATCGCGCCGATCGAGTCGATGCGCACGCTCTCTTCCCAGCTGTGCAGCTCGTCTTCGTCCTCGGCGTCGTAGCGCAGGGTCACCAGTTCGCCTTCGAGGTCCACAACAAGGGCTTTTTCGATCCAGCGTTGCTGGTCGCGCAGAAACACCCAGATCGGCCGCTGTTCGCCCAGGGCTTTGGAGAGCTTGCGATGGAACATCGACCCGGGGCCGTTGCTGTTGATCCTAGGGATGATGGGCTGATCCGCCGCCGCTGAACCGTCGTGGTTGCCACCAGCCCAGCCCCATCCCTGCCCGGCGAAGCGCCGGACCAGGCCGCCATCCGGCTGCAGCTGCGCAGCTGGCCTGAAGTGGAGGCCTATCTGCAGGGCTGCAAGGGGGTGATCGTGCCCCTGGGATCCACCGAGCAACACGGTCCCACCGGCGCCATCGGCACCGATGCCCTCACGGCTGAGGCCGTGGCCCTGGAGGTGGGCCGCCGCACGGGCGTGCTGGTGACCCCAACCCAGGCCTTTGGCATGGCCGAACACCACCTGGGCTTTGCCGGCACGATCAGCCTGCAACCGGCCACCTTGATGGCGGTGCTCCACGACGTGGTGTTGTCGCTGGCCCGCCACGGCTTTGAGCGGATCTTCGTGATCAATGGCCACGGCGGCAATATCGCCACCAGCCGGGCCGCCTTTGCCCAGGCCTACGGCACCGCCGCCAGCCGCGGCCTGGCCAATGCTGGCGCCCTGCGCTGCCGGCTAGCCAACTGGTTTACCGCCTCGCCGGTGTCGTCCCTGGCCCGGGAGCTCTATGGCAACCGTGAAGGCCACCACGCCACCCCCAGCGAAATCGCCCTCACCCTGGCGTTGGAGCCCAGCCTGCAGGCCAAGCAACGCCCCCTCCCCGAAGCGGCGCCGGCGGGCCCGATCCATGGACCGGAGGACTTCCGCCGCCGCCATCCCGATGGCCGCATGGGCTCCGATCCCTTCCTGGCCAGCGCCGAGCATGGGCAGCAGTTCCTCGAACTGGCCGCCACGGCCCTGGCCGAGGATCTCGCCAGCTTCCTGGCCGAACCGGATGCCAGCTAGGTTCAGCCCAACGACAGGCGCCAGCCGATCCGACCATGGGCAAGATCACGGCCGATGACGTGCGCAAGGTGGCCCAGCTGGCTCGCCTTGACCTGCCGGAGGCCAAAATCGCCACCTACACCGGCCAGCTTGAGCGGATCCTGGACTACGTCGCCCAGCTGGAGCAGGTGGACACCGAGGGCGTGCCCCCCACCACCCGCGCCGTTGAGGTGGTGAACGTGACCCGCGAAGACCGGGTGGAGCCCACCCCCGTTCGCGAAGAGCTTCTCAACGAAGCGCCCCAGCGGGAAGGGGACTTCTTCCGGGTGCCCAAGATTCTGGCCGATTAATCAAGTCTCAACGGGAGGCTGATAAAGCCCTGCGATGGGCTTGTTTCTCCAGCCCCGGCGAACTCCTACCGCTGGGGCGACACGGCCGTGCGGTGCAGCAAATCGAGAACGTGACGACGCGCCCGCAAGGTGGGCATTAGGGCTGCAATCGGCCGCAGGCGACTGCGGCGTTTCTTATGGCTGCGCACGCCCAACAAAATGTCGTAGAGAAAATTTAAAAAATCGTGCTTGCTTTCAAAAAGGCCCAGCCGCTGCGGGGATCCCTTGGCATCAAGGAGATCCTTGGTGGCGTGGTAGGCCGGCCGGTATTCGAACCAGGGAATTGATGGCCAGAGGTGGTGCACTAGGTGGTAGTTCTGGCCCATGATCAACCAGTTCATGAGCCAACCGGGGTAGCAGCGGGCGTTGTGCCAGCGGTTCCTTGATTGGAAGGGACGGTGGGGTAGATAATCAAAGAAAAGGCCCAATGTCACTCCCACCATCAGGGCCGGGGCGAACCAGCAGTTGAAGACAAAACCGAGAAAGTCGAACTTGTAAGCGGCCAGGACAATGCTGATGAAGACACCCCGGGCGATGCCCCATTCCAGCAACTCATGGTGACGCCAGAGGCGATGGCGGAAGAAAAAGAATTCGTGATAAAAGAAACGCGGCGCGATCAGCCAAAGCGGCCCAAAGGTTGAAACGATGTGATCAGGATCCTGCTTGGGATCGTTCACATGGGCATGGTGTTGCAGGTGCACCCGCGTGAACACCGGAAAACTGAAGCCCAACAGCAGGGCGGCGCCATGGCCCATTACCGCATTGCAGATGCGGTTGGGATGGGCGGCGTTGTGGCAGGCGTCATGGATGACTGTGCCTTCCAAGTGCAGGGCCAAAAAGCCAAGGGCCAGCAGGGTCGGCAACGACCACTGGCCCACGAACCAACCCCAAATCGTTAGGGCCGCCAGGCCGTAGCCGGCCAGGAACAGGCCCACGGTGGGGTTCCAGGCGTTGGGGGGATCAAGAAACTCCCGCGGCACCGACTGGTAGCGGGTCGTGGCCGCGCCAGCGGTTGCGGTCGAGGGGGGGGCCAGGGTTGGTGTCATCTCCTGCAACCGCACCCCACACACACACCGACGCCCCACCTTAAGGAGCAGGGCAAAGGCGCCGCTGAATCGGGGCAACAGGGCCCGGGGCTCCCGAGGCCGGAACGCCAGCCCGGCCAGGGCGCCAAGGTCCAAGTCTGGGCAGACGCGACGCTGCCAGAACGCTTTGCCAGGGGCCGCCAGCCAGCCCCCAGATCCGCCATGCCCACCGGGGGACTTGAACCCCCACGACCGAAGCCACTGGTACCTAAAACCAGCGCGTCTACCAATTCCGCCAGGTGGGCAGGAGCTGACTGTACGGAGTGACCCCGGGAGTTGCCCAGGGGGCCGGCCTTGATTTGCGAAGCCAGAGCTTGGATTGCAAAGCCAGGGCCTGGATAGGCCCAGCCCAAGGACCAGGGCAGGCCCCGAACATTGCCCAGAATGGGGGCACCACCGAGCCGCTCGCCATGTTCGCCACCCTGGGGGGAAGCCTGGCCCTACTGCTGGGGCTGGTGGTGTTGCTGGTGCCCCTGCTCACGCCGGAACTAAGCCGGGCCCGTGATGCCGTCTGGGGGGCCGTGATGCTGTTGCTGGGCCTGGTGCTCGTGACCAGCTCGGACCGGCTAGGCGGCTCACCGATGGTGGCGGTGCTCTGCGGCGGTTTGCTGATCGGCCGGCTTGGCAGTGAGGTGGGCCAGCAGCGCTGGCGGGCCCTCACCCCGGAGGAACAGCAGCGGCTGGGGTCCGGCGCCCACTGGCTCACGGCCTTGGGCCAGGTGCTGGCCAGCCTGGGGGCCCTGCAGGGGATGGCAAGCCAAAGCCTCTCGGGCCTGCTGGCCCGCCGGGCCCAGGCGGCTGGGAGCAGCCCCACCGCCTTTAAGGAAAAGGGCAAAGGCAAGCCCGGCGGGCAGACCAAGCGCTGGGTGCGGCCCGAAGCCACCACCGAAGCCACCGCCGCCAGCCCCGCAGCCGGCGATCAACCCGCCAACGCCTCAGGCAACCAGGCCAGCCCCGAGACCACCGTCCCACCAGGGGGTCAAGTCGATCTCGAACCAGCGCCCGCGCTGCAGGGCCCCCCACCGGAGCCCCAGCAAGCGCTTGCTGAGTTCCCATCGGGACCTCCTCCGGCTACCCCCGCATCCGTCGCCCCAGGGACGCCCCAGACCGGGGTGATCGAGGTGAGCTCCTTCACCGAGATCGAGGCCCTCATTGACGCCGCCTGGGGAGAGGCGCCCCAGCCAGCCCAGGCAGCCGGCGAGCCAGCCCCTCTTGCGGCCAACGAGCCAACCCAGGCTCCAGACGCCAGCCCGGCTGCAGCAGCAAGCCCGACCAGCCCATTCCCGCCCCAGGTGCGCACCGATGGGGCCGCCACCTCTGCCCGCAACGAGGCTGGATAATCGGGCCTTACTGCCCCAGGCGACGTGACCACTAGCGAAGGGACGGGGAGCGCCATAAGCCTGAGCCCGGCCTCCTACAAGGACACGCTCAACCTGCTGCAGACCCCCTTCAACATGCGGGCGAACGCCAAGCAGCGGGAGCCCGAAATCCAGGACTTCTGGGCGCAGCAACAGCTCTACGAGCGGCTCAGCCAGGCCCCGGGCGGCGAGCGCTTCACCCTCCACGACGGCCCGCCCTACGCCAATGGGGCCCTGCATGTGGGCCACGCCCTCAACAAGATCCTCAAGGACATCATCAATAAATACGCCCTGCTCAACGGCAAGCGGGCGCGATTCATCCCGGGCTGGGATTGCCACGGCCTGCCGATTGAGTTGAAGGTGTTGCAGGCGTTGAGCAGCAGCGAACGCCAGGCGCTCACCCCCATCAGCCTGCGCCAGAAGGCCCACGCCTACGCCCTCGAGCAGGTGGAGGGCCAGAAAACGGGTTTTCGCCGCTGGGGCATCTGGGCCGACTGGGACCAGCCTTACCTCACCTTGAACAAGGACTACGAGGCCGCCCAGATCGGGGTGTTTGGCCAGATGGTGCTGGCGGGCCACATCTACCGGGGCCTCAAGCCCGTGCATTGGAGCCCCAGCTCGCGCACGGCCCTGGCCGAGGCCGAACTGGAATACCCCGACGGCCACACCTCCCCGAGCGTCTACGTGGCCTTTGCGGTGCGCGAGCTCCCTGAGGGTTTGGCCGCCAAGCTGGCCGCTGCGGGCTTGCCCCTGGCCACTGCCACGGCCCCGGGCGGGCTGGCGGTGGCGATCTGGACCACCACCCCCTGGACCCTGCCCGCCAACCTGGCGGTGTCGGTGAACGGCAGCCTCGACTACGCCATCTGCCGCGTCAGCGTTGCGCCCGCAGCCCCAGCCAGCGAAGGACAAGAGGCGGCCCCGATCGCCCGCCCCAGCCACCTGCTGGTGGCTAGCGAGCTGATCGCCAGCCTGGAAACCAGCCTGGGCCTGGGCCTCGAACCGGTGCTGACGCTCAAGGGCAGCGAGCTCGAAGGCATCACCTACCAACACCCCCTGTTTGAGCGCAGCAGCCCGGTGGTGCAGGGCGGCGACTACATCACCACCGAAACCGGCACAGGCCTGGTCCACACCGCCCCCGGCCACGGCGTTGATGACTTCAACACGGGCAAGAAATACGGCCTGCCGGTGCTTTGTCCTGTGGATGAGGCGGGCACCCTCACCGCCGAAGCGGGCCCGTTTGCCGGCACCAACGTGCTCAAGGACGCCAACGGCGCGATCATCGCCGCCCTCCAGGACGCCGGCGCCCTCTTGGCGGAACAGCGCTACGCCCACCGCTACCCCTACGACTGGCGCACCAAAAAACCAACCATCTTCCGGGCCACGGAACAGTGGTTTGCCTCCGTGGAGGGTTTCCGGGCCCAGGCCCTGGCCGCGATTGATGCCGTCACCTGGACCCCGGACAGCGGCCAGAACCGGATCGAGGCGATGGTGCGCGATCGCGGCGACTGGTGCATCTCGCGCCAGCGCACCTGGGGGGTGCCAATCCCGGTCTTCTATCACCGCGAAACCAGCGAGGTGCTCGTTAACGCCGACACCCTGGCCCACATCCAGGCCCTGATCGCCGAGCACGGCTCCGATGTGTGGTGGCAACGGGAGGAGGCCGGCCTCCTCCCGCCCGCCTACGCCGACCAGGCCCACCAGTGGCGCAAGGGCAGCGACACCATGGACGTGTGGTTCGACTCCGGCTCCTCCTGGGCGGGGGTGCTGGGGGGCTTGAAGCCTTCAGGCCAATCAAGCCAGGCAGACCAGGGGGTAAACCCCGCTAGCCCAGCGTCTGCCGACGGGGCGTTGACGGCTCCTCGAGCGGGCACCAGCACCGGCCACACCGCCCGGGCCGCCTATCCGGCCGACCTCTATTTGGAAGGCTCCGACCAACACCGGGGCTGGTTCCAGAGCAGCCTGCTCACCTCCGTGGCCGTCAACGGCCAGGCCCCCTACAAGCGGGTGCTCACCCATGGCTTCGTGCTCGATGAAAAGGGCCGCAAGATGAGCAAATCCCTCGGCAATGTGGTGGATCCGGCGATCCTGGTGGAGGGGGGCAAAATCGAAAAACAGGAGCCGGCCTACGGCGCCGATGTGCTG
>CAINZT010000218.1 GCA_903855705.1 uncultured Synechococcus sp. | reverse complement strand
TCCTCCAGCCGGGTGTGGATTGCTGGTCGCTGGGCGGCCAGGGCCTGGAGATCCGCTGGGGGCTGGCCCGCACCCTGGGTCCCCCCGGCCGGGGCGCTTGCCGGAGCGCTTCCCAGGGCGCTCAGTTGTTGCTCCAGGGCCTGGCGTGCCCGGGCCAGGGTCTCGGCCTCCGCCAGGCTGGCGACCCCGAGGCTCTCAAACGCTGCCGCCAGGGCCGTTTCACTCTCTTGGCGTTGCTGGCGTGCCTGGGCCAGGGCCTGGCCGCCGCCGGGGCTGATGCGCAGCACCACCCCACGACCCACCTGCAGCTCCCTGGCTTCGCTGAGGCGCAGATCTGCCCCCGGCTCCAGGGGCTGGCCCGCCAGGGTGACGGGCTGGTCGGCCTGCAGCAGCTCCACCCCGGCGGCCATGGCGCCGAGGCGGGTCTCGGCGTCGCGCCGGGCTTGCTCCAGGCCCTGGAGAGAGGCCAGGGCTGCGCCATTGATTGGCGGCTGAGTCGCCAGTTGGGCCAGCAGTTCGCTGCGGGCCTGCTCCTGGCGCTCCAACTGGGCGATCTGGGCGTTGAGGCGGGCCAGGTCCGCCTGCAGCCGGGCCTGTTCCACCAGCCGCTGCAGCCATTGGCCCCGTTCGGTGATCGTCTGGCGCTGAAGCTCCAGGCTGGCGCGTTGCTGCTCCTGCTCCCTCCGCTGCTGGTCCAGCTCGGCCCGCTCGGCCGTGGCCCGGTCGCGGGCGGCTTCCAGCCCTAGGGCCTGCTGTCCTAGGCGCGTGAGGTCGGCCTCCAGCTGGCGCAGGTCGGCCAGGTCGCTGGCGAGGGCTTGTTGGCGCAACTGCAGGGGTTCGAGTTGTTGCTTGGCCAGGGCCAGGGCCGCCTCCAGCCGGGTCCCTTCCGTGGCCGCCGCCTGGAGGCGCTGCTGGCGCTGGCGCAGCTCCGGCAGGCGCTGGTGCTGCAGCTCCTGCAGGCTGGCGGCGCTGCGGCCCAGCTCTTCGCTGGCCGCCCCGTAATCGGCCAGTAGGCCCCCGGCTTGGTGGACGGCCGCCTCGGCCGCCTCCAGGGCCTGCCAGGCGCTCCAGAGGGGCGACTGGCGGCGCAGGTTGCCGCGGCCGGGGGTGAAGGTGTCCGCCAGCAGGGCGTCAAGGCGACTGGCGAGCTGTTGGTCCATGGGCGATTGCATGGCGCTGCCGCCGCCCTGCTCCAGCTGGCCCACCAGGGCCTCTAGGTCGTAGTGGGCACCGCCCTGGGCGAGCAGGTCGTCGCCGGAGCGGCCTTGCATCACCCATAAATGGGCCCAGCGGCCCCGCAGCAGGCTGCCGGCCTGGCGGCTGCCCAGGGATTCCTTCACCCCCAGCAGCTCCGCCAGCTGTTCCTCCGCCTCGGGGCCTTGCCAGTGGGGCCCGCTGCCAGAGCGCAACAGCACCTTGCCGGAGGTGCCACTGAAGCGCTTCACCAGGGTCCAGGCCTCGCCGCGGGCGGCAAAGGCCAGTTCCACCTGGGGCTGGCCCAGGTGCAGCCGCGACTGCAGGGCCTCCACCGGCGTGCCCGTGGCCGTGGCCCGCAGGAACAGGCAGCGGTGCAGGGCCTCCACCAGGGTGCTTTTGCCGGTCTCGTTGGGACCGCCGATCAGGGTCAGGCCCGGGCCGAAGTCCAGGGCCAGGTCGCCATGGACGCGGATGTTCTGCAGGCGGCAGGAGAGCAGGCGCATGGAGGACAGGGTCGCCCGGGGGGCTGGTCGCGAGCAGGAGTTGGGGGCTGTTGCGGGGCTGGATCGGGAGCTGGACAGTCTGATCGCCGGGGCGGGGGCCCTGCCCCGGTGCTGGTGGTTTCGCCCAGTTCCGGGATGGGGCCTTGGGCCCCCTCAGGGGCTGGTGGCGAGGCGGAACAGTTCGCAGAGGGCGGCGCGGCTGATGGCGGCGGCGGCCTCGTCGACCCCCTCCTGGCGGGCCAGGCGGTCCTGGAGCTCCTGGGCCACCCGGGCGATCAGGGGATCGGCGGGGCGCTCGGTGAGGGCCGCCAGTTCGCCGGCCTGGGGGGCCTGGTCGCAGCCGCCCTTGAGGCGCAGGTCGAGCAGTTGGTGTTCCAGGTCGGCCAGCAGGGCCGAGTAGCGGCGATGGGCCGCCAGGCTGAGGCTGCCGGTGAGCTCCAGGCGCAGCAGGTCTTGGCTGACCCGGCCGCCAGTAGCCGCCTGGATCCGGGCCTCCAGCTGCTCCAGAGCGGCGTCCGTGGCCAGGTGCATGGCCAGGTTGTGCCAGCCGAGGCGGCCCGTGGGCAGCACCTGCACTTGGGGCTCCTGGCCCCGGCCCAGGTCGACCTGCAGCACCTGGCCCCGCTGGTTGGCCTCGCCCTGGTCGTGGCGATCGGGCTCGGGGGTGCCGCTATACCAGGCCTTGCTCGAGACCTGCTTGAGGTTGTGCCAATCGCCCAGGGCGATGTAATCAAGTTCCCCCAGGGGCAGCTGGGCCAGGTCGATGCGGTTAATGGCGCCATCCGGCTCCGCAGACCGGCTAGGGCCGCTACCGGAGCCCGGGCGGGCGGGAGCTGGGGCGGAACCCCAGGCCGCTTCGGCGCCGTAATCCCTCCCGGAGAAGCCCTGAATGCCGCCGTGGGCGATCACCAGCCGGGGCTTGCCGGCGGGCAGGCTGGCCCAATCCAGGCCCCGGATCCAGCCGGTGGGATCGCTGCTGTCATGTTGTCGCAGTAGCGGACAGGGCAACACCAGCAGCTGCTCCAGTTCCAGGGGCTGGCGTTCGAGCAGCAGCTGCAGGTTGGGCGCCCGTTCCTGCCGGTGGCGTTGCCAGTCGGGGCTGTCCCAGATGCCGCCGGGGGCGCCGTGGTCGTGGTTGCCGGGGATCACGAGCACCGGCAGGGCCATGGCACCGATCGCTTCGAGCACCTCCAAGGCGGTGCTGATCGCCACGGTGGTGGAATCGAACAGATCGCCCGCCACAACCACCGCTCTGGCGCCCTGGTGGCGGGCGGCCGCCCCGATGCGGCCGATAGCCCGCAGCCGCTCCTCCTGGAGGCGGAAGCGTTTTTGGGGATCGTCTACAAACTTGTAGGGCTTGCCGATCTGCCAGTCGGCGCTGTGCAAGATCCGCACCAGGCCAGGGGCCGGGGCACCAGGGAGGGGCGGGTCAGAGGCCAGGGGCAAAGGGGCTGGCAGCGCAGAGGTCGGCTGGCCAGGGGTGGGGGCCTGGGGGCTGGCCCCCCCGGGGCTGCTGCGATCAGCCATGGCCCAGGGCCGCCCCGATTTGGCCTAGGCGCCGGCCATTGACCCCCAGGTCGGAGTCGCCGAGTCGCGAGATCGAGCGGGCCTGCAGGCGGCCGCCGGCCTGGTCGGCGTAGAGCTCGAGATCATCCACAAAGCCGAACAGGCGGCTGGTGGCCGTGGCGTGGATGTAGCTGGGGGTTTGCTCCTCGATGGCGAGTCCGTCTTGCTCCCCGAGCAGGTGGCTTACGGAGGCCAGGGCGGCGCTGGGATCGGCCACGCTCCAGCTGGCGCTGGCGCAATGGGCAGGGGAGGGACAGGGGGCCAGGGAGCCGGCCTGCACGCCGAGGTCAACGGGCGGCGGACCCCCCAGATGGAAGAGGGAGGCCTGGGCGCCGGCGGGAGCCAGCAGCAGGAACAACGGCAGCAAAACCAGGCCCAGGAAACGACGCAGGGGCAACACGGGCGCTCAGGCAACCATGGATTGACCGTACCTGGATTGCCCTGTCCGATGCTGGGGAGTCCCCGTGCGCCCGCCATGGCCCTCGACCAGCTCAAGGCCTTCCTGGCGGTCGTCCAGGACGATCCGGCCCTGCGCCAGGCAATCAGCACGGCGGCAACCGCCGATGACGTCGCCCAGATCGGCGCCGGCCTGGGCTTCAGCTTTTCCGGCGATGAGCTGCTGCGCCTCTCCGGACAACGGGTTGGCCGGGTCACGGTGCGCAAAAACGACCTGCCCGGCGAATACAACTGAGCGGCGCACCGCTGGGGTCGCTCAGCCGCTCACGGCCCCGGTGAGCGGCTCTAGGGGCGGCAGGGCGCGGACCCGCTAGGGCCTCGATGGCCTAGGCCCCGCTGACCAGGAGCGCCAACACCGCCTCGCCATAGCTGGCCAGCTTGGCCTTGCCCACGCCGCTCACCCCCGCCAGGCCGGCCAGATCGAGGGGCCGGCGGCTAGCCAATTCGATCAAGGTGCGGTCGTGGAAGACCACATAGGGGGGGACCCCCTGGCTGCGGGCCTGCTCGCGGCGCCAGTCCTTGAGGGCTTGCAACAGCTGGGGATCGGCCTCGCTGGCCCCATCGCCATCGCCACCGGCGCTGGCTGAGCCAAACCGCCGGCTCGCCCCCGCCTCGGATCCCCGTTGCCGTTCGCGCTTGGGCAGGGGCAGGCGCAGCTCCAGGGTCACGTCGCCCCGCAGCAGCGGGCTGACCCGCTCGCGATCGCCGAAGCGCAGGCCCCCCTGGTTGGCGGGATCGCTGATCAGCAGCCCCGTGGCCACCAGCTGGCGAAACAGGCTGCGCCACTGGCCCCGGTCCAGGTCCTTGCCGATGCCGTAGACGCTCAGCTCCTGGTGGCCCAGGGTGCGGATTTTTTCGCTGTTGGCGCCCAGCAGCACATCCACCAGGTGGGCGGCGCCAAAACGGCTGCCGGTGCGATACACCGCCGAAAGGGCCTTGCGGGCCGCTTCGGTCACGTCCTGGCAGCGGTCGGGTTCGAGGCAGACATCGCAGTTGCCGCAGGGTTGCGCCAGGGTTTCGCCGAAGTGGCCCAGCAGCACCTGACGCCGACAGCTGGAGGCTTCGGTGAAGGCGATCAGGGCATCGAGCTTGCCGTGTTCGATCGCCTTTTGGCTGGGTTCGGCGCCCGAGTCCTCGATGAAGCGACGCAGCTGGGGGATATCGCCCGGCCCATGCACCATCCAGGCCACGGCGGCCAGGCCATCGCGGCCGGCCCGGCCCGTTTCCTGGTAGTAGGCCTCCAGGCTCTTGGGCAGGTCCACGTGCGCCACAAAGCGCACATCCGGCTTGTCGATGCCCATGCCAAAGGCGATCGTGGCCACCACAATCACGCCGCTGTCGCGGCGGAACCGCTCCAGCACGGCCGAGCGCCGCTGGGGATCGAGGCCGGCGTGATAGGCGAGGGCGTCAAAACCCGCGGCGGCGAGCTCCTGGGCCAGGCGGTCGACCCGCTGGCGCGAGCGGGCGTAGACGATGCCGGCCTCCCCCTTGCGGGGCGCCAGGAACGCCTGCAACTGGGCGCCCGGGCCCTCCTTCTCCCGCACCAGGTAGGTGATGTTGGGCCGATCGAAGCTGGCCAGGAATACCCGGTCGTCCTGCAGGCGCAGGCGCTGGCGGATGTCCTCGCGGGTGCGGCCATCGGCCGTGGCGGTGAGGGCCAGGCGGGGAATGGTTGGGAACCGTTCCGCCAGGACGGCCAGCTGCAGGTACTCGGGCCGGAAATCGTGGCCCCATTGGGAGACGCAATGGGCCTCATCAATGGCGAACAGGGCAATGGGCAGCTCGGCCAGGCGATCGAGGCAGTCGCCCGCCAGCAGCCGCTCTGGCGAGAGATAGACCAGGTCCAGCTCCCCGGAGCGCAGGGCTTTCCAGGCGGCCTGGGCCTGCTCCGGCCCCTGGGCTGAATGGAGGGCGGCGGCGCGCACCCCGGCCTGGCGCAGGGCCGCCACCTGGTCGTCCATCAGGGCGATCAGGGGCGAGATCACCACGCCGGTGCCGGGGCGGCATAGGGCCGGGATTTGATAGCAGAGGGATTTGCCGCCGCCTGTGGGCATCAGCACCAGGGCCGAGCCACCGCCCACCACATGGCCAACGATCTCGGCCTGGGGGCCGCGAAAGGACCCGTAGCCGAACACTTCGGCGAGGACCTCGAGGGGATCAGGGGCCATGGCAGGGGCTGTGGTCATGGGGCAGTTGTCATGGGGCTGTTGTGATGGGGGCTTCGGACGCAGACAGGGGGTAGGGCCGCGGCGGGAACGGGCCAACTAGAGATCCAGGCAGTCAGCTAGTTGGACAGTTAGCCAGCCAGCTGGACCGTTAGGCCGCTAGCCAGCTAGCCAGCCAGCCAGATGGGTGGGCCCCTGGCGTAAGAGTTCCCCTGCTCAAGGGAGTTGGTCGGCTGCTGGGCAATCGAATTGCAGCTTTTTGACGAAGTGGGGAATGGAGATGCCCTGGATCAGAAGGTTGAACACCACAATGGAAAAAATTATTCCTTCGCAATTGCTCACTAGCTGATGGGCGATAATTGGGTCAATACCTACGATTTTTGGGATATATTCAGCCCCCTCGAATCCCAGGGCCAGGGGTACGGCACCCCGCAGACCGCACCAGGACAGAAGCAGGTTTTCCCTGGCGCTAAAGGGGGAGATCGGCGAAAGAATCAATAGGCTTAAGGGGCGGGCCACAAGCATCAAGATCAAGCTGGCCAAAAAGGCAATTGGCAGCACCGAAAGCACCATCGCAGGCGTTGAGATCAGGCCAAAAATGAAGAAGATAGAGATCTCTGTCATTTCGTTGAATGGCAGCATGATTTCGCTGACGCATTCGGCTGAGACCAGGTTGTTGGTGTATTTGTTGTTGCCAAGGAACACCCCGGTCACAAAGGCTGAGATGAAGCCCGCCTGGCCGGCCAGGGAGCCAACGCCGTAGGCCATTAGGGCCAGGGACAGGCCCAGCATCAGCACCTGGGAACGGTCTGTGACCAGTTTTTCGATGCTGAGTTTCGAGAAATAGCCCATTCCCACGCCAACAATCAGGCCGACCACGAGCCGACCGACTAACTCGATAATTTCCGCTCTGAGAATCACGCCATGGCCGTGGGTGATGTTGCTCGCCATGATGCTCGTTACCACCGCCAGGGCGAGAACGGCAATCGAGCAGTTCAAGGCCGATTCGAACTCCAGGATGTTGCCGAGCTTCTTGGGGATCGAGCGGCCTGAGGCTTCTAGCACCCCTTCGATAGCCGCCGAGTCCGTTGAGGCCATGGCGACGCCCACCATCAAGGCGATCGGAAAGCCCAGTTGCGAAAAACCGAAATCAATCGATCCCATCGTGTCTGAGGAGATGAACCAGATGCCGGCAGCCAGGATCACGGCGGTGAGAATCGATCCTGCTACGGCAAGCCAGATGCCATAGGAGAGGAAGCCCCGAATGGCCTTAACATTGGTTTTGAGTCCTGCATAGAACAGGATCATGGCTAGGCTGACTGTATGCAGAGAATTAATAAAATCCAGATCAAATACCGTGTATTTGATATTAATTGAGAGGCCTAGAAGCAGAATGCCAAGGATGGCCGGAATCCCCAGCTTGGCGGAAATGCGGCTGATGGCCAAGGTTCCGAAAAACACTAGGCCGATCACCAGCAGGATGGCCGGGAATGGCAGCACATCGGTGACCTTCTCAGCAGCTACTTTGGCGGCATGGGCGCCTGCAGCGGGCGGGGACTCGGCCGCTGCGGCAAGCAGTAACAGCACGGGGGCAATGCTTAACGCGGCGTGATCATAATCGGTCGCGCCTGGAACTTGGCTGACTGGAGCAACGTTGTCATGGTTTGGTTTCCGTGTCTCCCTAGCTAAGAAATGCACCTTGGCTAGACAGATTGCAAGTCAAACTACCCAGTTGTCAGTTCCCTAATCAAGGGGCAAAGCGGGATCTGGTTTTTCGGCAAACCTGCGATCGTTGGCGGCCCTTGCCGTCAGTTGAACAGTTCGGGATCGGACTGGCTGATTTCTTCCCAGAACGACTGAAAATTCAACCAGCCGGCCTGGCCACTGGCCGTGTGTTCGCGGGTGTAGGTGGCCCATTCCGGCCGGATCAGCTTTGGGGTGCCGGCCGCCTCGGCCAACAGCTGGGCTTGACAGCAGCGCTCCATCGCCAAAAACCAGAAGGCGGCCGCATCCACCGTTTCCCCCACAGTGAACAGGCCATGGTTCTGATGAATGGCGGCCTTGCCGCTACCAAACTGGCTGGCAAAGGTTCGCCCCGATTCCAGTTCAAAGACCACCTTGCCGCCATCGGCCTGGATCAGCACATGGTCCTGGAAAAAGGCGCAGGCATCCTGGGTGATTGGATCCAGCAGGCGTCCAAGCGAGGCAAAGGCCTTGCCATAGGGGGAGTGGGCGTGGGCGGCCGCATTGATATCCGGGCGGGCTGCATGGACGGCGGCGTGCAAGACAAAGGCGGCCCGATTGACGGGCCGCTGGCCAACCACCACCTCGCCGGCATGGTTCACCAAAATCAGGTCACTGATCCGCATCTGACGGAAGGAGTGGGCAAAGGGATTGACCCAGAAATGGTCTGGATATTCCGGATCCCGCACGGTGATATGGCCGGCAACGCCTTCGCCGAAGCCCGAGCGACCAAACACCCGTAGGGCACCGGCCAGGTGGCTGAGGCGATAGCGCCGCTCCTCGGCAACGGTTTCGAAACGGGGCGGACTCTGGTGGACCAGGGGTTGGGGAACCAGCTCCACTCCATTGATCTGGCGCCCCTGGCCAGGGTTCGCTGGTTCTGCCATGGCTGCCTGGTTCCAAGCGAACGCAGACCTGAGTTTGACAGCCATGGCTGGTCTCGCCCGGGCCCCCTTGGGCTGTTGACCTAGGTTGGACCCATGCGAGCCCTGCCTGCTGGACAGCCACCGCACGGCCAATGCCCTTGGGACCTCTACAGAGATATGTCGCCTTTGGCAGGCCGGGCCCGTTCGGCCCCCAGGCGTTGCCCTTGCGGATGACGCCCCGATCGATTGCCCTGCTGGTGCTCGTCGCCCTCTTGGGCGGCTGTCAGGGGAGCACTCCCCTCGCTCGCAAAGGCCAGGAGCGCTGCGCCACGCAGGTCGCCGGCGAAACCAATGGCCTGCTGCGGCCCTTGCTCTATGGCCAGTGCCTGCTCTCGATCGACGCGCTGCTCGAGCGGGAACGGGTGGAAGCCCAGATTCGCCAGCAGGCCCAGGCGCGCAAGAAATTGGCTGATTGTTATGCGAACCAGGCCGATGTGAAGAGTCTGGCAACCGCCTTCCAGGCCGCCAGGGGGCGCTTGAGCCATCTCCAGGCCGAGGCTTACGTGGAATCGGAGCGGCCCCGGCGGCTGGATCCTGATCTTCAGCGCCGTTATGCGGCCTACGACCAGGAGCTGGATCAGGAGCGCTACGACTCGGCTTTGGCCCAATGGCACCAGGCTGAATCCCAGCGCTACCAGAACTGGCTGGCTGGACAACAGCGCCGCATCAGGGTGGAACAGGCCAATCTGGCCGCCCTGGCGCGTCGCTTGAACCAGATCAACCCAGAGCTGTTCATGGCCCCCGGCTCCCTGGGGCCGCCGCCCGTTCTCAATCCCCTGACCTATGGCCAGGCAATTGCCTGCCAGCCGGAGCCGTTGCGGTGAGGGGGTTTGCCAAGCTGATGGTGGTCGTCATAGGCAGTGCCTGGATCGGCTCCCCGGCGGGGGCCCAATTGCCGCCATCGGCGCCGCTTGCCGTGCCACCGCCTCCGCCCCTGTCCCATGAATTAACGGCGCCCCGGCCACAGGATCCCAGCCCTATTGATCTGGGTCGCTGTGTGGCCACCCTGGGCCAGGTGGGTTGTGCCGCCAGGCTCTACGCCCAGTTGCTTTGCGACAACATTGGCCTGCAAACGCCCCTGAGCCAATTGCATCAGAGCCTGCAAACGTCTTTTGAGCAGGCGGCGATTGATTTTCAAGGCATTACGCCTGCCACTATTGAAACGGCTGCGGTGCGTTACTACACGCCGCAATTGTGTCCGCTTAAAAGTGAAAAGATCATCGACCTGATGCAGCGCCAGGGCCCCCCCAGCCAGGCCCATTCCTTGCCTTGATCGCATGGGCCAGGGGGATGGCAGCACCAGGGCACCGATCGGTCTGGATCGGAGGGTTTGGATCGATTCTCCTGCCCCTCGGCTGAGCGAACCGCTGGCGAGCGGGCCCGGTGTCACCCGGGGCGGCCGCTCTTCCGTTTTTGCTTAGGATTGCCGCCTGGGGCCCTCCAGGCCGGGCGTTTCCGCGCCAAGGGGCCGGTCAAGCAGGATTTTTTCCTTGCGATCCCGAAAAAATCTGAAGCAGTGGCTTGCCGTCGCCCCTGGCGTCGCTAGTCCTGGAATGACTTTGTGTAAGACGGCCTCGTATGGCCCAGTCACCGGCCTCCGTGGCGGTCCTCTCAGCCGATGGGATCGATGTGCCCAGCGCCAATCCCAGCACCGCCAGCTCCCTTGACCGTCCCGAGCTGATCCAGCAAAACGGTCAGCGGGAGGTGTTCTGCGGCCTTACCTCGATTGTTTGGTTGCATCGGCGCATGCCCGATGCCTTCTTCCTGGTGGTGGGCTCGCGCACTTGCGCCCACCTGGTCCAGTCGGCTGCGGGGGTGATGATTTTTGCCGAACCCCGCTTCGGCACGGCGATCCTGGGGGAACGGGACCTGGCCGGCCTGGCCGATGCCAACGAGGAACTCGATCGCTTGGTGCGGGATCTGCTCGAGCGACGCCCGGAAATTCGCACCCTGTTTTTGGTCGGCTCCTGCCCCAGTGAGGTGATCAAGCTCGACCTGGCCAAGGCGGCGGAACGGCTCAATCACCAGCACGCCGGCCGGGTGATGGTGCTGAGTTATTCCGGCAGCGGCATTGAAACCACCTTCACCCAGGGGGAAGACAACGCCCTGCTGGCGATGGTGCCCCTGATGCCAAGGAGTGACGAGGAGCAGCTTCTGCTCGTCGGCACCCTGGCCGATGGCGTGGAGGAACGGCTCACCAGCCTGTTCCAGCGCCTGGGCATTGGCCTGGTGCGCAGCCTGCCGCCGCGCAGTTCCACCGAGCTGCCGCCCGTGGGCAAGGGCACCCGCATGCTGCTTTGCCAGCCCTTCCTGTCCGGCACGGCCCGGGCCCTAGTCGACCGGGGCGCCCAGTTCGTGCGCAGCCCCTACCCCCTGGGGGTGGAAGGCAGCCGGGCCTGGATGGCAGCAGCTGCCGCCGCCTTCGGCATTGATCCGGCCACCGTGGCGGCCGTGCTCGATCCCCTGGTGGAGCGGGGCCGGCGGGCCATTGCCCCCCACCGGGAGGTGCTGGCGGGTAAGCGCCTGTTCCTACTGCCCGATTCCCAGCTGGAGCTGTCTTTGGCGCGCTTCCTGCAACAGGAGTGCGGCATGGAGCTGGTGGAGGTGGGCACCCCCTATCTCGATCGCCTGCTGATGGCCGAAGAGCTAGCCCTGTTGCCGCCCGCCACCCAGCTCAGCGAGGGCCAGGACGTGGAACGGCAGCTCGATCGCCTGCGCTCAGCCCGTCCCGACCTGGTGGTCTGCGGCATGGGCCTGGCCAATCCCCTCGAGGCCGAAGGCTTTGTCACCAAATGGTCGATCGAGCTGGTGTTCAGCCCCATCCATGGCATCGACCAGGCCGGTGACCTGGCCGAACTGTTTGCCCGGCCCCTGCGCCGCCGTGCCCTGCTGCAGCTGCCCTGAGTTGATCCAGCCCCACAGGACTCCCCTTCCCCCCGCCCCCCGCTAGACCCCGCCCCGATGGAACTGACCCTCTGGACCTACGAAGGCCCTCCCCATGTGGGTGCCCTGCGCATCGCCGCCTCGATGGAGGGGGTGCACTACGTGCTGCATGCCCCCCAAGGGGACACCTATGCCGATCTGCTGTTCACGATGATTGAACGGCGCGATCGCCGGCCGCCGGTCACCTACACCACCTTCCAGGCCCGGGACCTGGGTGGCGATACGGCCGAACTGGTGAAACGCTCGATCACCGAAGCCGTGGCTCGCTTTAAGCCCGAGGCCCTGCTGGTGGGTGAAAGCTGCACGGCCGAGTTGATCCAGGACCAGCCCGGAGCCCTGGCCGCCGGCATGGACCTGGGCGGGGTGCCGATGGTGAGCCTGGATCTGCCCGCCTATTCGAAAAAGGAAAACTGGGGCGCGGCCGAAACCTTCTACCAATTGGTGCGGGGCCTGCTGAAAAATCAAATCCCTGCTCCGGGGTTCACCAAGCCCGATCCCACCCGCTGGCGCAGCGAAGGGCGCCGGCCCCGGGTCAACCTGCTGGGCCCGAGCCTGCTGGGCTTCCGCTGCCGTGATGACGTGCGCGAAATCACTGGGCTGCTGGCCGAGCACGGCATTGAGGTGAATGTGGCGGCGCCCCTCGGGGCCAGGCCGGCGGACCTGCTGCGCCTGCCCCAGGCCGATCTCAATGTCTGCCTATATCCAGAGGTGGCCGGGCCTGCGTGCAGCTGGCTGGAGCGCAGTTTCGGCATGGCCGTGGTGCGCACCGTGCCGATCGGGGTGGGGGCCACGGGTGAATTTTTGGCCGAACTGGGTGAACGCCTGGGCCTGGAGCTGGATCTAGCTGGCGAGGCGGATAAGCGCTCGCGGCTGCCCTGGTATTCCCGCTCGGTCGATTCCACTTACCTCACCGGCAAGCGGGTGTTCATCTTCGCCGATGCCACCCATGCGATCGCCGCCGCCCGCATCGCCAGCCAGGAGTTGGGCTTCACCGTGGTGGGACTGGGCACCTACAGCCGCGAACAGGCGCGGGAGGTGCGCGCCGCTGCCCAGGAGCTGGGCCTGGAGGCCCTGATCACAGACGACTACCTGGTGGTGGAAAAGGCCATGGCCGAGGCCGCGCCGGAGTTGGTGCTCGGCACCCAGATGGAGCGCCACAGCGCTAAACGGCTGGGCCTGCCCTGTGCGGTCATTAGTTCACCGCTGCACGTGCAGGATGTGCCGGCCCGCTATTCCCCCCAGATGGGTTGGGAGGGGGCCAATGTGATTTTTGATTCCTGGGTGCACCCTTTGATGATGGGCCTGGAGGAACACCTGATCGGCATGTTCCGCCACGATTTTGAGTTTGTGGATGGCCACCTCAGCCACCTGGAAGGGGCGAGTGCTCCCGCTACCGCCGCAACGGCTCCTCAAGCAGTTGCGGCCGGCGCGGCAACACCTGCCAACGCGATCGCTTCCACAGCGGCAGGCGCCCATGCCAGGCTTGCCAATTCAGCTGCGCCTGCAGCCAGTCAGGACAACGGCGCGGTATTGACGGCGGGATCCGTTCTGGCTGGGGGCGGCCAGGCGCTGGGGCTGCACTGGAGCGCTAGCGGCGAGGCCGAACTGAGCCGCATCCCCTTCTTTGTGCGCGGCAAGGTGCGCCGCAACACCGAGGCCTACGCCCGCGATCGCGGTGTCAGCACAATCACTGAGGAAGTTCTCTATGACGCCAAGGCCCACTTCAGTCGATGAGGATTTCCCCTGATTGGTTCCACAAATCAGTCAGTTGGCCCACCAATCGTCCAGCATGGTGACGGTGAGATCTGCGGCCCACTCACCCAATTTTTTCTGCCTTCCATCCCTTCCCTATTCGCCGCATCCACGGCTTCTGGAGTTTCCATGACCACCACCTTGAGTTCGCCCACTGCCGTGACCGGCCATTCCCGCCGGGAGGATGGCGAAGGGAGTCTGCAGGTCCATCTCGATCCCTCACTCAAGATTGAAGAGGGCGCCCTGGTGATTGCCGTCTATGGCAAGGGTGGCATCGGTAAATCGACCACTTCCTCAAACCTCTCGGCAGCCTTTTCCAAGCTCGGCAAACGGGTGCTGCAGATCGGCTGCGATCCCAAGCACGACAGCACCTTCACCCTCACCAAGAAAATGGTGCCGACGGTGATTGATATCCTCGAAACGGTGAACTTCCACACCGAAGAACTGCGCCCCGAAGATTTCGTGTTTGAAGGTTTTAATGGCGTGATGTGCGTGGAATCCGGTGGCCCACCGGCGGGCACCGGCTGCGGCGGCTACGTCACCGGCCAGACCGTGAAGCTACTTAAGGAACACCACCTGCTCGAAGACACCGATGTGGTGATCTTTGATGTCTTGGGTGATGTGGTGTGCGGTGGCTTTGCGGCACCGCTGCAACATGCCAATTACTGCCTGATCGTGACGGCCAACGATTTCGATTCGATCTTCGCGATGAATCGCATCATTGCGGCGATCCAGGCCAAAGCCAAAAACTACAAGGTGCGTCTCGGTGGTGTGGTTGCTAATCGCAGCAAGGACACCGACCAGATCGACAAGTTCAATGAACGGGTCGGCATGAAAACCATGGCCCATTTCCCCGACCTCGATGCGATCCGTCGCTCGCGCCTGAAAAAGTGCACCATCTTCGAGATGGAAGCCACACCGGAGGTGGAAGCGGTCCAGCAGGAATACCTCAATCTGGCCCAGCGCATGCTCGATAATGTGGTGCCCTTAGAGGCCGAATCCCTCAAGGATCGGGAGATCTTTGATCTGCTCGGCTACGATTGATTGGCCCTGGCCCCAAGGTATTTCCTCCGGTGATCCGGCTAGGCTTCATTAAACCCCAGGCTCTTCTGCGCGGAGCCGCGATGGTTCATCTCGAAGTTCTTCCTGCGGTTATGGAGAATGAGTCAGGGGGGCCGGGCTTGTTTTGATGACTTTGGCGTGGTATTTACTACCAAAATGAGCCATCCAATGGTTCTTTTGCATTTTGCTATTTCAACGTATTGCCTAAGCGGAGGGTGTCCTATTTGGATGTGCCAATATGGACTTCGTTGGAATAACTTCCCAATTAAGACCCTTGTGGCACCACTATTTACGCCAACACTTTGGGCCGTCTGTGTCGGACTTCCCAGGCCTAACGTGGACTCAAGTCGAATGACCCCGTATTCGTCGATTTCATGGTGCCCCCCCAGGATGTCCAGGAATGCCCATGGTTCCAACATGAGCACCACCGGCCCATGCAATCAGGCATGAACCACCCTCAATGGATCCTGGTGCCCTGGGTGGTCTTTGCGGTTGCCCTTGCCTTCAAGATTTGGCAGTTCCGCAATGCCCTGAAGCGGCACCTGATTGGCACAACCCCCAGCACCGATCAGCTCAGGCAGACCCTGGAGCGGATCTGGGCTCAGGCGAAGGAGGAGGGGAAATGGAGAACCTGAACTGGGGATATATCCAGCTGGGCCTGGTTGTACTTGCCTTCGGTGGTCTGCAGGTCTGGTGGATCAGCAGCGTCTTTTGGAAACGGAAACTGGCAAGACCCCTGAGCGAGGTGGAGTTCAAGCGGTCGCTGGAGCGGATTTGGGAGAAACGGTCCTGAACAGACCAACCGCTCACGCTTCGTAACAGAACCTCATGAGATGGGGGCTGGTCATCAAGCGGTCTTGGGCGGGCCCGCTTTTATATTGCCTCGAAGAAGTGCCCGTAGCAAGGGCTGATGGCGCGATCCCACGCTTAGCGAACATCACGCCATCAAGCCATTACAAAGAAGTTGGGCCTCACTCCTTTTGGTTCTCAAAAGGTACGGATGGGTTGTTTTCATTTCCTAAACGAGATCCTTATATCAACCAGAATTGCAGTCCCGCTTGTACTTCTTAAGTCTGCCACATTGACCTCCCAAGTCCATCCATCAGCTCTTTTGTGTAAAATATATTTTTCCAATCAGCTATCGTCAGTGATATTTTCTTGAATGATTTCATGTCGCTGGTTAATCGGTGAAAGCCTATCCACGTTGAGCTGTTTGCATTGCTTCTTCGCTTTGTCAGTTGAGCCATATCTTTTGCGCCTGTGACTGCTGGTGTCTTTGATAAATGGCGCAGCTAGATAGCGTTCCGGCGAGGACAGCAGCAAGTGCGATAGAAGCTGTTGCCGATTTATTCAGGCTTTCCTCCTCTCATGCTCCACTTTCCCTGGTCAGTATGTTTTGTCATCGGCGACACAGTGCTGCACTGGTTTGCCGTATCGGCCCTACGGATGCTTCGTCGACAGCATGGTGCTTCAGCTCTTCAATGAGGAGGTCTTCCGCTAGTCGCTAGAAGCGGATCGCAAACCATTCCTGCAGTAGCGGGCCTGCTTCCACCGTGGCCTTGTCATTCGCGATCAGGTCTTGGCCGTGATCATCGAGCCCCCAGGCCATCGTCTTGTTGCCGGTTACCAATTGCGAACAGGCCCGCAGCTGTTGTCGAGGAGCCATGCTCATGGCGCAGCGGTGCCCATGGCCGTAGTCAAGAATGAGCAATCAGTGTCCACAATTTACTTTTAACACAGCACGAACCGGCATTTGTTCAGCGCCCCTTCGTGGGCTAGTGCGTACATACTATTTGGCGCCGAGTGCTCTGGACATCGCAATGACCCACAGTGGTGCTCTGAACGATCAACCCGTTGATGCATGTCGGCGATGCTGAGCTGCCAGTTCCAGGCGGCGGAAAGTGGCTCTGTTTTTGTTCTGATGCGATTGCATTCTCATCACGATGTCGTGCAACATCCGCACGGCGGCGGTGATGTTAGGCCCCTTGTTCAGCATAACGCCTTCCGCCCTGGCCCCCATTGCTGCATCGGTGATCTCCGCTCGGGTGGGCATTCCGCTATGCGCCAGCTCCTCTAACACCTGGGTAGCCCAGATGCAGGGGATATGGGCTGCTTCGCAGAGGCGAAGGATCTCTTCCTGAATCTCAGCCAACCGCTCCCAGCCGCATTCGATCGCCAGATCACCACGGGCGATCATCACACCCAGCGGTGCTGGCGAGCGCATGGCAGCAAGTAGCAGTGAAGGTAAATTGTCAAAGGCCTGTTTTGTCTCGATTTTTAGAATTACACTTAGATCAGCATGGTCGAGTCTGACGAGCTCGTCATGAAGGGCCTGCAAGTCAGCGTTGCTGTGCACGAAGGAGAAATTGAGAATGTCCGCGTGTTGGACAATAAACTCTAGATTGGTGATGTCCCTGGACGTTAGCGCAGGGATGCTCAGTTGGCTGTCAGGAAGGTTGATCCCTTTGTCGGCTCTCAAACGCGAGCCCTGGTGCTTGGCCATGGTGATTTGCACCAGCAGTTCAGCTGGCTCTACGCTGATAATTACACCAGCGATCTTGCCGTCATCGAAGAAGATACGATCACCGCAATTGATGTCTGCGAAGACTTCCGCCAGGGTGCAGCTGATGATGGCGTGATGGGGCAGTCTTCCCTCTCCTCCGTTGTCCGCAGGCCGCCCAAGTTCAGGTTTAGCAATTACACTGAGTAGATCCCCTTTGTGCAGCAGCAAGCCTCCTTCAAGTTCGGGGATATACCCAATAGTCAGCACGATCTGCTTGGCCTGGCGTCGATCACTTTCTCTACTAGAGCGAAGTTTCGCTGCCAACTGCAACCCAGGCGTGAAGTGACAGTTCTGGCTTGTGGTCACCCAGACCCCTTCAGCTGATCGCCGTTCCACACGGAGCTTGCGATGCCGCCCTGAGGCATCGATGCCTTCAAGATAGTCACCAGTATTGAGGCGGTTCCAACTATCGCTCGTGATCGGCACCACTGCATCCACTCCAGTAATCGGGGCAGCGGGTCCGAGATGGGGAGAAAGAAGGATTCTCGCCGTTGCTAATAGCCTCCCCAGGCTGTCAAGCCGTGGTTTACAACGCAGCACCGGTGGACCTGGCTGAATCGGGCCGGTGCGGAGTTTTGGGCCTGCCAGATCCATCGCGATTTGACAGGGGCGGCCCGTACTAGCGACGGCTTGTCGAACCTGACGGATCATCCGCAGCCAGACCTCTTCATCGTCGTGGGCACAGTTGATGCGGGCGATGGTCATGCCGGCTTGCAACAGTTCCTTGATCAGCACATCGTTGTCTGCCGCTTCCAGTGGCATGGTCACCATTATCGTGCAGTCTTCCGTGCAGTTTCGATCGCCAAGCAAACGCTCACAGTTGCGTACAACCAACTCCTGTCCGGTGCGATGGCTGAGAGTATCGGCCGAGCTATGTTGCGCTGGGACTACCACCTCAGGCAGGAATCTGAGTAGCTCCAACTCTTTCTGCAAACTGTCCATCACACTGGATTCACAGTGTCCCAGGGAGGACAGGCCCAAGCTATCGAGTTGAACCTGAAGCTCGCGAATGTCATACTGCCGCAGTGCTACGTAGTGCAGCAGATTGCGGGCACTAGCCCTGTTATCTAACGGAATAGACTTCAGAACCCTATCATTGCTGATCTCGATGGCGTCCATCGATCGGCAGAGATTGACCAGCTGCTCAACGATTTGTTTTAGGAGCGGATTCTCCGGTTTAGGCATTGCAGGAAATTTCAGATACGCATGTGGATTCCTTGTTGATCTGACTACTTCTTGGGTGAAATTCTTTTTTGTTTTTCTTGATTCGTCGTCACTGGTGTTGCAATAATAGAATGATCTTTTGCATAAAATGGCGTAATCTGGAAATGTTAAGCGGTTTGCGGCTACACTGTTCCCAGAGAGGGCGTCTTCTTGTTGGGATTTGTCTTAAAGGCAACGCCGCTCCGACGGCAATCGTATTGTCCTGAAAATTCCATGGTAAGATTGCTGCGTTGCGAGTCAATGTTGATCAAGGAGATTCAGCACATTAGGGGCGGAAATGTCACGACTCGCAAAGGATAGATGCAGTGCAAAATTAACTGGTTAAGGTGAATTTAGTTGCTTAGATTCGGGCCATCTGCGCTCTCCTCCTGAGGAATTAGAATCTGATGGATCGGACAAGCCAAAAGGATGCCCTGCTGCTCGTCTAATTAAAGCGGAATTGTTAGTGTGTGTTTGGAGCGCAGGCATTCAATGTCGATACCATCTAGGATCGGACTGCGGATCTGCCAGGAAGGCGTTAAGACTAAGGGCAACTTGCGCTTGGCGGTAGAATGGCATTTGCGCAATATTTCAGAAAATAGAATATTCAAGGCCAAAAGATTGCCGCCTAATTGCTAATAATGCCAACCCGCCTAGAATCTCAAGGCGAACACCAAGGGAGGGCGTCATCCTTTTGGCAAGACTCCAGCCAAGACCAGTTGCGGAAAATGCGCTCATGACAACAGTAAGTGAGTAATCGGTAATCGAATTGCCCGCTAAGGCAAGCGATATGCCCACGGCAAGGTTGTCGAACTTAGACCTCTAAGGTCATTCGCCAATGGGGACCCTTCAGAATTATGCTGATATGCATCTCAGTACATATGAGTGCCTACGGCAGAGAGTAAAATGGAGGCAATTAAGCGTTCGTAGTGAGTAATCAGGCCTTTGCGACTAATGCCAGTAGGAGTCCAAGTGCCGTTGTCGTGCCGCCAGTAAATGCCGAGCAGAGTGAATAAGAAATTGATCTTCTTGTGGAAGATCGTCGAAAAGCGATCGCAAATGCAGCCGAAAAAATATCTATATTGAGTAGGGCAGAGAAAAGGACTCTTCAGGGATCATTTGGTGCTCACGATGCTAGTTCAAGGCTAAAGTTGCAGCTGCAATGTTCTTGCGCTAAGCAATTTTTTGGATCTGCAAGTGACGTTGTATGCGCGGTTTTTTGAAATACTAGCAAATGCAAAACTCGCCCATGAATCATCGGGCTTCCTCCATTCTCCTGCAGAGCGACCCCCCTCCAGCACCGCCAAGATCCCCCCCCCCCCCAGGATCCAAGGGCAATGAGGATGCTACTTTCTGATCGGTTCTGGCAAGTTTGGTGATGGTCGTAGCGGCAACGCCGATCTCAGAGGCAAGGCCTTATTTGTGAGTGCCTGTTGCCTCCGCTCTGTCCACTTCTGGTTCGCTAGGGCAGGCGCCTTGGCCTCGTAAGTTTGCCCTCAATAGCGGCAAGAATATCCTTTCAAGTTTTAAAAGCACATCGCCAGTGTTGCGCTTGGTCGGGGTGCCCTCCGCTTTGATTTTGTGCCAGTCAAGAGCAGTGCTCTTAAATGTCGTTGGCGCTTGATGGGCTGCAAGGCGTTTGATGTTCTCCTCTTTTCTGCATTACAGCGGATAATTCCCTCATTAAGCATCCTTGGCTTGTGCCCATCACTGATCTGCCTTGCTTTTTGCAGGTAGACCTTTGCGTAGGTTCCGATCCTGTAGTCCTGTTGCTTGCTGTCCTTGGTGGGTTGATGGCGATGCCTCCAAAACCAGTATTGGCCTTCCGCAGAATCGACCTTAGGGAATAGTCGGCTTCAATCAGAGACCCGAAGCTTTGGGCTGCATGATTTTATTTCCCTGACCTGAGCGTCGTTAATGTCAGGTCAACTCCAATAAACCAACACTCTCTCGGTGTTTCTTGGGTTTCTCTGAGACTGGTTTGGACTCTCGGCATTAACAACCCACTCAGGGACTGGGTGGGTGATTCTTCTTGGTTGTCTCGGGACTTTGGCTAAACGGAGGGGGTGGGATTCGAACCCACGGTGCCTTTCGGCACGCTGGTTTTCAAGACCAGAGCCATCAACCACTCGACCACCCCTCCGGGTGTGGGTCCGTGAGGACCCATGGGATTATCCCATAAAAGCGTTCGCTTCCCTTAGGCAGCAGCTTTAGGGGGCTTTGACGTTGGGGCAGGTGGCGCCATTGAATTTGGAGGCGATGCGTTGGCTTCCCTTGCTGTAGACGGTTTTGACCTGGTCGGCATTGCCAGAGGCCTGGGCCTCACCCATTTTGGCGGCGAACTTTGTGCAGGCTTCATCCAGGGTGACGGCCAGCACCGTTGGGGCGCTCACCAGTAAGGCTGCGGCTGAGAGGGTAGCGAAAGCGAGTGTTTTAAGTGCGCTTGTCATTGTTTCGTTAGGGGGTAAGGGGACTTGTGACCTTGTTGGGGGTGCTGCCAAATGCGGGCGGAAACCCGCGGGTAGGGCCAGATGCGTTGTCAGGAGACGGACGGTTTGGCTAACGGCAACAGGCATTTGTCGGAATCACAGCCGGCTGGACCAGCTTCGATCAATTCGCCACCGTCGTAGCGTTGCAGGGCCTCAAAGAAATCAACCGTACGACGGCGGGCCACGACCTCCGCTTGCAACTTGCCGTAGGTGGCTTCATCGATCGGCTCAAAGGGCAATCTGGGGAAGGTAGCATTGGCATCAAAGCGGGCTAGTAAGGCCGCCGAGATATAGCCTTCACCACCATCGATGGCCTTAAAGATGGCATCGGTGAGGCCCTCGATTTCGTTTTCGCGAAATTCAACCGTGGCCGATGTGTTGTGGGCCGTGTAGTGCTTTTGCACCTGCATGTAGAAATCGAACTGGGCCAAGGCCGAGAAGTTGTTGATCTCCACCGCATCGGCACCCGGAATGTTGGCCCAGCTCACTTCGGTGGGGATTTCCACCAGCCACTCGGTGCAGCGGGGATCAAAGGCATCATCGAGTAGCCGGCCCTGTTCATCCTTGTCGGACTGGCTGGGCACGATCGTGTAGCCGTAGTCCATGCAGGCCAGGGCCACCGGATCGTTCTTGCGGAAGGTGATGCGGCGGATGAAACGTTGGGCTTTGGGGGGGTGCCAGCCGGGGGAAGCGCCGGTAAGCAGGCTCTTGGTTCCGGCCGGTTGCACGGTGGTGCAGCGGTTGGGCCGGCGCAGGCCCTGGCGATCGCAGTAGTCCCAAACCGCCTGGTTCACACTCTCCTTCCAGCGGGCCAGGTAGGCCGCTTCCTTGGCTTTGAAGTCCAGGCCCTCCATCGTGTCGGGCCGGCCGGCCTCCCACCACTTCAGCCAGGGGGTGCCAAAGGCATGCACAAAGAAATCGAATAGGCCAGTGAAACTCACCCCCACGATCGGATCCCAGGCCCGGCTTTGGCGATAGCGCTCCACTTCAAAGCGGTGGTTGAGCAGGCAGGCCACCGCCAGGCCACCGGCCTTGAAGGCCTCATCTTGGGCCTCGAGATCGCTTGGATCAATGCGGTTGAGGTGGATTTCGGCCAGGTTGCAGTGGAAATCGGCGCCCAGGATTTCGCCGCAGGGGTTGAGGCCGTAGCGGTTGAGCCGGTGCTCTAGTTCGGCCGCGCCGATCTCGGGGGTGTGGGTGGTGAGCCAGCGGCCCGCTTCCTCGCGGCCTTGGTCGCAGTAGATGCCGATGAATTCGCTGCGCAGATCGGGGGTGCTCAGCAGGTCGGCGTTGGAGCGGGCGATCGCCTCGGGGGCGAATTGGATGGCGCCTTCACCGCTTTGGAACTGCTTGTTGACCGCCTCGAGCACCGTGGCCCGATCGGGGCGGCTGTGGAACACCCGAGTGTGGTTGGCCATGCGCAGGGAATCGCGCTCGGGATCGATGCTCCAATTGCCCTCGCTGTCCTGCTGCCAGAGGTTTTCCTTGGCTCCGGCGGCCGATTGGTCTTCGGCGGAAAACTGACGCATGCCGGCGCTGCGGCGGATGTTGCCGGCCACGATTGTGACGGCGGCCTCATCAATTAATAGGCAGCATTCCACCGAGCTGAGTTGGCGGCCTTGGGCCTTATTGAGGATCTGGGCGACGCGGCCGTAGAGATCCTTGAGTTTGACCGGATTGGCCATGCCGCCAAACCCCTTGAGGGTTTCGCCCACGGGCCTCACATCGGAGAGGTCAACCGTGATTTCGATCGGCCCATCAAAGCGTTCATCGCTGCAGAGATTGAGCAGCAGTTGGTAGCTATCGACCCAGCCGCGGCGGGTGTCGCCAACCTTGATTTGCACCCGGTTGCCATCAATGCTGGAGGTGGTGATCTCCTGGCGCTGGCCCGCCGGGGTGGCGCCGATATCGGTAACGCCTGTAATCACCAGCTGGTTGCGCACCGCTGGCAACCGTTCAATTAGGCGCGGTTCAATGATGGCGCCGGTGCCGCAGCCCATCATCGCCAGGTCCATCATCAGCCCGAAGGCTTCCCAATCCACCAAGTTGGTGGAGGTGCAGTTGTAGGCGCCGGAAAAGTTTTGTTCCTGCTCAATCCAGGGGGTGCCGCCGATCCACAGCCAGCGGCCCGAGGGCAGGGCCATTTGTTTTTGCTGCATGCGGCGCAGCAACTCCACCTCGTCCTCATTGAGGTTGCCGAGTTTGCGCAGACCGCCCAGGTTGCGTTCCGCCACCTGCTGCCAGCTTTCGCGGCCAGAGGCGGTCTTGCGCGAGTAGGTGCGATAGAAGACCGGATTGGCGGCTGGGGCCGTGGTCGCAAAGGTGGGCTGGCCGGTCCCGGGATCGTCGCCGGGGGCTCCGCCGTTGCGGCCGCTGCTGCCAAGTCCGGCAGCGGCCGCGGAGCTGGATGCCGTCAACGGAGCTGACAGGGTCACTGGGGCATGGGGGGCTGGGTAGGGGCAGGCTAACGCCACCGGTGGGGGCGGCAAGGTCCATGGGGCACCATTGGCGGTGGCTCGGTCCAGGCAGCCCCCTGGGCCCCGTCGCTGTCAGGCTGCTCCCATGGAGCGGATCTGTGAGCCCGAGTTGATGGATGGCCCCGCCCAGGCCCAGGCCTATGCGGCGGCTGACTTCAGTGCGACCGACCAGGCCTTTGTGGAGCGGTTGGTGGAGCTGGTGGGTCCAGGCGGCCTGGACCAGCCCCTGCGGATCATCGATTTGGGCTGTGGGCCCGGCAACATCACCTTTCGTCTGGCCGATCGCTTCCCCCAGGCCCAAGTGCTGGGCCTCGATGGGGCGGCGGCGATGCTGGATTTGGCCAAGCAGACCCTCAGCCGCCATGGGGACTGGCTGCGGCGGGTGTCCTTTGCGTCGGCCCTGTTGCCCCTTCCCCCCGGCGCCGGCTTGACGGCCGAGTTGCAGGCGGGCTCGGCGGCGGGCTTTGGGGCGGTGGTGAGCAACAGCCTGCTGCACCATCTCCATGACCCCCAGGTGCTCTGGCGCACGGTTGTCCAGCTGGCGGCCCCAGGGGCGCTGGTGTTGATCCGCGATCTGCGCCGGCCCGCCAGCCCAGAAGCGATCCGCCAGCTGGTGCGGCGCCACGCCAGCGGCGCCCCTAAGCAGCTGCAACAGGACTACGGCCAGTCCCTGGCGGCGGCTTTCACCCTGGCGGAGCTGCGGGCTCAGCTGCAGCAGGCCGGCCTCACCACGCTGACGGCCCGGGAGCTGGGCGACCGCTACCTGGAGGTGGCCGGCCGGCTGGCCTGAGGTCGGCGCCGCCGTTGCCTGGCAGGCTGGACCCCATGAGTAGCCGTTCCCCCAATAGCGCCCCGACCAGCGGCGCCCCCGAGTCCGCCTTGGGTGCATCCGCCACGCCTGGGCCTGTGCCGCTGGAGCCGGTGCCCGCAGGCTCCAGCGGCGCCGGTTTGGCGGATGGCCAGGCCAGGGATCTCGCTGTGGATCCAGCCCAGGATCAGTTTCTGGCGGGCCTGGCTGAGGCGGTGTCTCGGCGGCGCAATTTCGCGATCATTTCCCACCCGGATGCGGGCAAAACCACCCTCACCGAAAAGCTGCTGCTCTACGGCGGTGCGATCCAGCAGGCCGGGGCGGTAAAGGCCAAGGGCGAGCAGCGCAAGGTGACCTCCGACTGGATGGAGCTGGAGAAGCAGCGGGGCATCTCGATCACCTCCACCGTGTTGCAATTCGACTACGCCGGCAGCACGATCAACCTGCTCGATACACCGGGCCACCAGGATTTTTCCGAGGACACCTACCGCACCCTGGCCGCTGCCGATAATGCCGTGATGCTGGAGGATGCGGCCAAGGGGCTGGAGCCCCAGACGCGCAAGTTGTTCGAGGTCTGCCGCATGCGCCAGATCCCGATTTTCACCTTCATCAACAAGATGGACCGGCCCGGGCGCGAACCCCTGGAGCTGATTGATGAAATCGAAAAAGAGCTTAAATTGGCCTGTTGGCCGGTGAATTGGCCGATCGGCAGTGGCGATCGCTTCCGCGGCGTGATCGATCGGCGCAGCAAGCAGGTCATCCTGTTCGCCCGGGCCGAGCGCGGTAAACAGAGCGTCGAGCGGTCCCTGGCCTGGGATGACCCCGAACTGGCCCATCTGGTGGAACCGGAACTGCTGGCTCTGGCCCTTGAGGAATTGGAGTTGCTCGATGGCGCCGGCGCTGACCTGGACCTGGAGTTGGTCCATGGCGGCGAACTCAGCCCGGTCTTTTTCGGCTCGGCCATGACCAACTTTGGCGTGCGGCCCTTCTTGGATGCCTTTTTGGAGCTGGCCCAAAAACCGGTGGCGCGCCAATCCAGCCAGGGGGCGATTGATCCCCTGCGGCCAGGTTTTAGTGGCTTTGTCTTCAAATTGCAGGCCAACATGGACCCGCGCCACCGCGACCGGGTCGCCTTTGTGCGGGTGTGCAGTGGCAAGTTCGAAAAGGACATGACGGTGCAACATGCCCGCACCGGCCGCTCGATTCGGCTCTCGCGGCCCCAGAAATTGTTTGGCCAAGACCGGGAAGTGGTGGAAGATGCCTACCCAGGCGATGTGATTGGCCTTAATAACCCGGGTATGTTTGCCATTGGCGACACCCTCTATGTGGGGCCGCGCATTGAATACGAAGGGATTCCCTGCTTCAGCCCGGAGATCTTTTCCTGGCTGCGCAATCCCAACCCTTCGGCCTTCAAGAGTTTCCGTAAGGGGGTGAACGAGCTGCGCGAAGAAGGGGCCGTCCAGGTGCTCTATGACACCGACCAAAGCAAGCGCGATCCGATCCTGGCGGCCGTGGGCCAGCTGCAGCTAGAGGTGGTCCAATACCGGCTTGAGCACGAATACGGGGTGGAAACCCGGCTCGAACCCCTGGGCTTCACGGTGGCCCGCTGGGTGATCGGCGGTTGGCCGGCCCTTGAGACGGTGGGCCGCATCTTCAACTGCAATACCGTGCGCGATGCCTGGGACCGGCCCGTGCTGCTGTTCAAGAATCAATGGAACCTCAACCAACTCAGCGAAGATCACCCCGATCTGCTGCTGGGGGCGGTGGCGCCAGTGGTGAGTGGGGTTGAGCCGATCGCCCTTTGAGGGGGCTGCTGCTGCGGGCCGAGTGGGCCTAGGTCCCATCTGGCCCGGTTGGCGGCCCGGTGGTTCACGGCCTCAGGCAAACGGGTTGGTGCCTGGAGGGTTTTGGCGCCCTTCTGGGTTCCCTCGTCGGGGTCCACGGCCAGAGCCCCTGGGCGCCAGACTGATTTACAACGAAAGGTCACAGCCATGCCAAGACCCTTCTGGCTGGTCCGCCCCCGCGCCGACGGAGGGTGCGACTACGTGAGTTTCCTGCCGGGTCCGGGCACCCCCAGCGCCGCCACCCCCTGCGACGCAACAATCGAGATGCGCGAGGGCTGCCACCTGCCGCCCCAGATGCCCCTGCTCAAGCGCCGGCTTTGGCTGCCCCTGGCAGAAGCCGAGGCCCAGCGGTTGCGCTTGCAGGAAGAGGGTGGTTATCGGCGCAGCGACCCCCTGTTCTGAGCCGGCCTGGGGGCGCTCTGATCAGAACTCCTGATTCATTCCACCCCAGGACGGGCCCTGGCTCGATACGCTCAAGGGACGAGCGCGCAGCGTCGGCACGAGGCGATGACCCAGGGTACGGATTCAGCCACAGCCGGCGAGCGGCCATCGGCCTACGAACGTCTTGGCGTGAGCCCTGACTCCAGTTTTGATGAGGTGCAGGCGGCCAAGGCTGTGCGCCTGGCTGAACTGGGTGACGATCCCCAGGCCCGGGCCCAGATTGAGGCGGCCTACGACGCCGTTCTGATGGACCGGCTCAAGGAGCGCCAGCAGGGCAAGGTGAGCAGTGCTGCCCTGAATGCCTCCCAACGGGAAGCGGTGCGGCCCGTCGCCAGTCCGCCGCCCCCACCCTTGGCCCGGCCCAGCCTGCCTTCGCTGCCGTCCCTGTCTAGGCCGTCCCTGTCGGTGCCCCAATTCAGCCTGCCGGTGTTGGCCCTCTCTGAGGGGCGTGAGCGCTGGTTCCCCCTGGTGGCCGATGGCCTGGTGCTGGTCTTGCTGCTGTTCTTGCCGGGTCCTTCGGCGGAATTGTTGCTGGCCCTAGCCACGGGTGTGACTGTGGTGACCCTGCAATGGCGCCACCGCCGTTTCCTGGCTGCCGTGGCCTGGAGTTTCGGCCTGCTCACCGTGGGACTGCTGCTTGGGGGCCTGCTGCAGGGCCTGCTCGATCCCAGCCTGCCCCTGGGGCTGCCCCTCTCGGTGCAACAGATCCAGGCCTTGCCCGCCCTGCTGTTGCTTCTGCTTGGGGCCCTGCTAATCGGGTAGTCGCTTCGTTTTCGGTTGTGCCCAGCCCAGGCAGCGCCGGGCTGGGCGTTCTGCTGCAGACGAGCAAAAGCGCAGCAACTCCCTGGGGCTAGCCCGTGGGGCTGGAGAGTTCGGCGATCAGTTCTTCCAGTTCGGGGGCCTCGACCCGGTAGGTCTCGTTGCAGAAGTGGCAGTTGAGCTCTGCCTTGCCGTCCTCGTTGAGGATGGCGCTCAGTTCATCGCGGCCCAGGAGTTTGAGGGCATTGACGCTGCGGCGGCGACTGCAGGGGCAGTGGAAGGTGAGTTCCTGGTCGGCTTCGGCGTCTTCGAGCAGCTGGGGATCGAGATCAGGAAAGATGTCTTCGAGCAGGGCCTTGAGGTTGCCCGCCGCCTCGCCGAGCCGTTGGCTGAAGCCGGTGACCTCGCGGCAGCGCTCTTCCAGCAACGCCACCAGGGCCGGTTCCCGGGCCGCCTTGGGCAGCACCTGCACCAAGACCCCACCGGCGCAGCGCACCCCATGGCTGTCGAGCTGCTCGCCCACGAACAGGGCCGAGGGGGTCTGCTCGGAATGGAGCAGGTAGGAGGCCACGTCTTCGCCGATGCCGCCACTGACCAGCTCGACCGTGCTGCTAAACGGTTCGCCCTGGCCCAAGTCGCGCACGATGTGCAGGTAGCCGGTGCCGCAGGCCTGGCGGAAATCGAATTGGTGGGAGCCATCGGCCGCTTCCAGCAGGTCCAGCTCCAGGCCGGGATTGCCCACGTAGCCGCGCACGGTGCCGTCGCGGCCGGCATCCACCATCAGCCCCTTGAGGGGGCCATCGGACTGGATGCGGAGGTTGACCCGGCCATGGCGCACCTTCATGGAACTGGCCAGCAGCAGGCCGGCCGTCATCGCCCGGCCCAGCAGGGCGGTGGTGAGAAACGACAGGCCATGGCGCCGCCGGGCGTAGCGGGAGGCCACCGTGCTGTTCACCGCTACCAGGCGGATGCCGCCTCCCGCGGCGGTGGCTCGGACCAGCTGATCGGGCATCGCAACGGCCCCGGTTCGGGGCCCAACTGGAGCCATCGTATGCAGGGCAATGGCGACCGTTGGGCGGTTTTCACCAGGCGATCTGGGTTCGGCCGAGGCCGGTCCCGCCCAGGGCTGGGGGGGCGGCTGCGGGGCCCCAATCGGCTCAGCTGAGGGGCCGCAGTTGGCCTTGCTCCAGTTGCCACGAGTGCTCCACCAGATCGGCGAACAGGTCGGGTTCGTGGGTGACCACCAGCAGCACCCGCTCGCGGGCTAGCTGGGCCAGGAGGTCGAGCACCTCGGCCCGCACGGACCAATCCAGCCCGGCCGTGGGTTCATCGAGCAGCAAGACCTGGGGGTTTCGCAGCAGCTGCACGGCTAGGGCGAGGCGCCGCTGCTGGCCGCCACTGAGGCGTTCGGGCGGTTGTTGCAACGGGAGGCCCGCCAGACCCACCTGGGCCAACACGGCGGCAGCCTGGTCACTGCCGAGGCGCCGCTGGCCCAGTTTTAGTTCCTGGCCAACGCTGAGGCCGAGGAAATGGCGTTCAGGAAACTGGAACACCAGGCCGCAGAGCCAGCGCCGCTGGCGGCCGCTGAGCCGCTGGCCTTGCCACAGGATCGAGCCCCGGCCAGGCTCGGCCAGGCCGGCGATCAGTTCCAGCAGGGTGGTTTTGCCGCAGCCGCTGCGGCCCGCCACCAGGTTGGGCCGACCCGGTTCCAGGCGCAGGCTGAGGCCCCGCAGCAGCGGTTCTGGGGCCGTGGCTGCCTGGTAGGTCAGGTCGCGGAGTTCGAGCACGGTCGACCGGGCGGCGCCCCCAGCATGGTGGATCGGCGGCGGGATGGCTGGCGGGTTGGTTTGGGGGGATTGCTGATCGATGCTCTGGCGAAGCGCTTGGGTTGCCTTGGGCATGCCCATGACGAGGTCTTGGGGATGTCGTGGGGTTTCCCTGGGGATGTTGGATAGGGGTGTCGCCCTGACCTGAGCCGGCTGGTTCGTCCATGGAAATCCGTTTTCGCGAGCTCAATCCCTTCAATTGCTGGATCTGGATGCGGTTTGGGGCTCCCCTGGGCCAGGCCGAGCGGGGCTACGTCGAAACCCTCTTCGACAGTTGGTTTTTCCTCGGCAAGTTGGGGGGCTTCAATGCCGAAAATCTGCAGTGCCATGAGGAGGGCGTCGAGCTCGGCTGGATGGGCTACGACCTTGAGGGCGCTGAGCGGGCCCTGCCGGCCCTAATGCACAACATGGGCGAGATGGAATATCGGGACGACTGGGCCCGCTGCTGGCTGGACCTGGGCACCAGTGATGCCTTCGGCCTCGATGTATTGATTAATTCCCTCGGCCAGCTCAACCGCGATGTGGTCGAGATCGAGGAGCTGCTGATTGGCGGCGAAAACGACGACTGGCCGGTGGAGCAGCACCCGGACAGCCTCTTCCCCCCGGAGGACGACCCCGAGGAGGAGCAGGAGTTTGAGGGGGACCCAGAAGAGGATGAGCAGGGGTTCGATGGCGACTCCCGAGCCGATGGGGGTGGTCCCGACCCGCGCCCGGGCAATGGCATCAGCGGTTTCGACGGCCGGGTGCCCTAGCCCATGGGGCGGGAACAACGGCGCCTGTTGATCGATCCGGGCCGCCTTCAGCAGGCCCCAGCAGGGCTGGTGGGCCTCACCCCGGCGGAAAGCCGCTATCTGGTGAAGGTGTTGCGCTACGGCCCCGGGGCGATCTTCGCCATCAGCGATGGGGCTGGTGGCCTGTGGGAGGCCGAGCTGGTGGAGCCCCTTGGGGCCCAACTCCAACAGCCCTTGGAGGCGCCCTTGGCCTGGCAGCCGCCGCCAACGCCGCCGTTGGTGTTGCTGGCGGCTTTGGTCAAGCGGGATTACGAGGTGCTGCTGCGCATGGCGGTGGAGCTGGGGGCCGATTGGCTGCTGCCCTGCCGGGCGGAGTTCGACGCCGTGGCTGGCCAGCCCAACCTGGAGCGCTGGCGCACGATTGCCCGCGAGGCGGCCGAGCAGTGTGAACGGCCCTGGCTGCCCCAGCTGCAGGCTCCCCGGCCCGCCCGCGAGTGGCTGGCAGCAACTGGTCCCCTGCCGCCCCTGGGCGCCACGCCGCCGGCAAGGGCCCCGGGCCCCTCCGTCGGGGGCTCGCCAGCCTGCCTAAAACTGTTTGCCACCACCCGCCAGAGCGCAGGCCTGCCCCTGCTGGAGGCCCTGGACGCCTGGACCGCCAAGGAGCCGCCAGCGAGCTTGTGGCTGGCCTGCGGACCGGAGGGGGGGTGGAGTGGGGCCGAGGAAACCTTGGCTAGGGATCAGGGCTGGATCGGCGTGGATTTGGGGCCCCGCATCCTGCGCAGTTCCACCGCTGCCGTGGCCGGCCTGGGGCTGCTCAGTGATTGGCGCTATCGCCGTTGGGGTTGCTGAGCGCCCTGGTGAGGAGCTGGGCAGGCTTGAGAGAACACAGGCTTTCACCCGAAAAGCCTTTCACCCGAAAAGCCTTTCACCAGAACTGGCTTCCGCCACAACAGCTTTCCACCACAACAGCCTTCCACCAGAACAGCCTTCCACCAGAACAGCCTTGGAGCACGACAGCCTCGAGCTGGTTGGTGTGGGGCTGGTTGGCCTGGGCCAGAGTGTTGATCAGGCCTTTGGCTTACTTGCCGAACAGGCTGCCGGCCATGGCCTTGAAGCCGGCCAGATTGGCGCCGCCCTTGCGGCGGGCCATCGGCAGGGCGCCCCCGGCGCTGACCCGTTCAGGGGCAAAGGTGATGAAGGTTTGGGCCGGACGGGCCTCCTGGGCGGCGCGCAGCTCGGCGGCGATCGCTTCGGCCGTGGTCAGGCTGGTGGTGGGCTCGGGCTCGCTGGATGCGGCACTTGGGGCAGCGGCGGCTTGGATCCCCGTTGCTGCAGCCTGGTCGCCGCCCTTGCCGGCCTTCGGCGTGGCCTCAGTGGCTCGCACCGGAGCCACCTGGACCGCCTGGGCGGGGGCCTTGTCGTCGAGGTTTAGGAAGAACGACCCCTTGCGGTTGAAGACCATGACGGCGGCAGACCAGGCAATGCCTTGGATTATCCGCTGGCAGCGGCCCTTCCCGTTTGTGGCTTAGGGCAGTGCAACAGAAGCTGGCCTGTTGCTGTCCAGGCCTCCCTTGGCGTCCCCTGGAAACGGTCGCCTTGCCAGGCCCCAGCGGCCTTGGCCGGGACCGGGTTTTGGCTTGGTTTCACCCCTAGACCTTTTCCGGGCCTTGGCCATGGCTCGCCCCGCGGCGGTCTCTGTGTTCAGCTAGGGGCGCAGTCGGGGCCCGGTCGTGCTGGCGTATCTGATCCTGGAGTCGCCAGAGCGGCTGCTGCAGTGGCGTGATGCCCTGCTAATCAATGGCCTGTTAATTGCCTTGGCCCAGCGAGTTCCCCTCTTGACCCGGGCCGGCTGGGTCCATGCCGGCATCCTCGGCACCCTGCTCTGGGGCAGCCTCGGTTGGGCCGGCTGGCTGGCGGTGGTGCTGTATTTGCTGCTGGGCTCCCTCGTGACCCGACTGGGCCTGCGGCGCAAGCAGGAACTGGGCCTGGCCGAGGGCCGCGGCGGCCGGCGCGGGCCCGAAAACGTCTGGGGGTCGGCGGCCATCGGCGCTTGTCTGGCCCTGCTCTGCACCCTGCCCTGGGCGCCGGTGCCCCTGCTGCTGATCGGATTTGCCGCCAGTTTCAGCGCCAAGTTGGCCGATACCTGCGGCAGTGAGATCGGCAAGCGCTGGGGCCGCCACACGGTGCTGGTCACCAACCTGCGGCCCGTGCCCCCCGGCACGGAGGGGGCAATCAGCCTGGAGGGCAGCCTGGCCAGCCTGGCCGGCAGCGCCCTGATGGCCCTGGTGGCCCTGCAGCTGGGCTTGCTGCAGGGCGCCGTCCCCTGGCTCCTGGTGACCCTGGTGGGCCTGGTGGCGACCCTGATCGAAAGCCTGATAGGAGCCACGCTCCAGGGCCGCATCACCTGGCTCAGCAATGAGCTGGTCAATGCTCTGCAGACCCTGATCGCCGCCTTGCTCGCCATCGGCCTGGCTGTTCAACTGCAAATCGCCTAGGCGGGCTGCCCATGGTCGAGCTGTTACGGCAGCAAGGCCGGATCGAGCTGGGGCCTGAGCCAGGTGAGTAAGGCCTGATGGCGCCTTTGCGCCACCTTGCCGCTCACCCCAATCGCTAGGCCCAGTTCGGCAAAGGAGCGGTTTCCAAGCACCCGCCCCAGCAGCAGGGTCCGCTCCTGGGGCTTGAGCAGGCCCAGGAGCTCGGTGAGCCGTTGCTGGCGCTCAAGGCCGCAGGCCCATTCGAGCGGATCGAGTCCGGCTGGATCGGCCAAGACATCGGCCAATCCCTGGCCCCGTCTTGGACCCGGACTATCGCCGTCCCCCTCGAACCCTGGCCTGGGTTGATCCAGGCTGATCACCCTCAGGGCCCGCTCTGCCGCGCAGGCGTCCCGCCAGCGCCCAAGACTGACGCCCAGAAGCCTGGTCAGTTCCGCCTCTGTGAGGGCCGGCAAACCCCGCTGCTGCCGTTCCAGCTGGAGCCTTAGGCCCCGACCATGGAGTTCGCGCAGGCCGCGGCTGGTGTGTAGGGGCTGGCAACGGTCGCGCAGGTACTGGCGGATGGACCCGCGGATGTAGGGGACCGCAAAACTGCTCAGGGCCGTGCTGCGGGCTGGATCAAAGGTCTCCAGGGCCTTGATCAGGCCGAGGGAGCCGGATTGCTCCAGGTCCTCCATCGGCACGGCTGTGCGCTGGCTTTCGCGCCGGGCCAGTTGCTTCACCAACGGCAGGTTGTCCTTGACCAGTTGGTTGCGTTGCTCGCGGCTGCGATTGAGGGCATAGGCCACCAGGCGGGCCTGGTTTTGCTTGCCGATGGGGCTGATCGGGCCTGAAACGCGCCGGGGGATCGCCATGGAGGGCTGGAATCGGGCTCCACAGGATCTGCCGCCCTTCAGGCGATCTGCTTCCTACCCCTGGGGGGTTGCCCTTCCCCCAGATGGGGGAGGCCGGCCTAGGACCAGGCCCCCCAATGGACAAGCCTCCCGGAACGAGCCTCCCATCGCTCCCAACCGAATCGAATCGATCCGAATCGATCCGAAGATCCACTAGCGAGCTGGTCACCCCATCGGTGTGGCCACCGACCTGGGCTCCAGGCCGGCCCACTGCAGCAGGGCCGGCCACTGGCGCAGGCGCCCGTAGACCTGGCGATGGCCTTCGCTGTTGAGATGGAGGCCATCGGCATCGAGCCAGTGCAGCCAGTGGGGGTCCGCCAGCAGGGAGGGCAGGAGCGACAGGAAGGGCACATCGGCCTCCAGGCAGGCCTCCTCCAGCAGGGCCTCGTACTGCTGAATGGCCGCCAGGGAATACCAGAGCACCCCGGCATAGGGCATCACCGCTTCATCGACTGGGGTCAGGCCCAGCACGAACACCGGCGCCAGGGCCTGGGCCTGGCGAATCAGTTGCTGCAGGCCAAACAGGAAGCCGTCACGATCGAGCTGGGCCCGGCCATCGGGCCGGCCCACCCTGGCGCTGTCGTTGAGGCCCACCGCCAGCAGGATGCCGTGGGGGAGCTGGCGCCGCAGTTCACCGCGGCAGGCCACCTCCCTCTCCAACCGGGCGGCGACCCGTTCCAGGCCATCGCCGCGGACCCCAAGTGGATAGACCACGGGCCCGCTGGGAAGCCCCATCCAATGGCGGCGCAGGCGTTCACACCAGCCCCCCTCCTCGGGATCGCCCCAGCCCAGGACGCCGCTATCCCCAAGCACGATCAGTTTGCGGGGGATGGGTTGGGCCATGGGGGCAAGGCGTGCAGGCGCGCAAACGCGCCCAAAGAGGGGGCGGTCAACCGGGGTGATTCGATCGACTGGTTGGTGCGGGCTGGTCAGGTCGGGGCCAGGAGCCGGCGCCGGGCCCGGTCGCTGAGATCTTCCCCCACCAGGGTGAGCAGGGCGTAGACCCCCACCAGGGCCAGCAGTTGGTCCCAGGCAAAACTGCTCAGACTCTCGAGCAGCTGGGTGCCCAGCCCGGCCGCCCCCACCAGGCCCACCACCACGCTTTCGCGCAGCATCACATCGGCCCGGTAGGCCCCATAGGCCAGGTAGCTGCGGGCCAGGCCACTGAAACGGCCATAGAACAGGGCTAGCCGCGGCCCAACCCCAGCCCCTTGAAGGGCCCCCTCGGCCGGGGCCTGGCTGTCGTCGCTGGATTCGAGCAGCAGACGGCCCAGGATGCCCAGGTTGTGGAAGCCCAGGGCCAGGGCGGCGGTAACCAGGCCGGGTTTGAGCAGCAACAACAGCAGCAGGGCACTGAGGGGAGGCGGCCAGAGGCGGGCCAGGGCCCAGGCCAGTTGCAGCAGGGGCCGGGCCCAGGGCCAGGGGGCAATCACCAGCAGCAGCAGGGGCGCCAGCCCCACCGCCAGCCCCGCAGCCACCAGGGTCAGTAGCAGGGTGGTGCCCACCAGCTGGGGCCAGGGCAAGGCCAGGACGCTGGCCCAGGAGGCCCCGCCCAGGTTCGGCAAGGGTTGCCAGTGCAGTAGGCCCAGGGGATGCACGCCCATGCCCCGGGCCAGCCAAACCAGCAGCGGCACCATCACCACCAGGGCCAGCACCATTTCGCGGCCGCGGCGCCCCAATTTGTCCGGCCGCGGTGCCCTGCCCTGGCCCCGGTGCCCGGCCCCGGATTCGGGGGCCAAGGGGTTGGTGGGCAGGGGCCCGGGGCGGGCTGGATTGGGGCTGGCCAGCCCAGGGCCCGCTGGCGCCCACGGAGCCAGGGCCCTCCCTGAACCGGACCCTTGAGCTGCCCCAGCTTCGAGCCGAGGGTTCCCGGAGGACGGCCCCCCCAGGCCCAGGCGGCGGGGCATCAACCAGCGCCGCCGCAGGCCGGCCAGAGCCGTTTCCAGGAGCAGCATCACCACCAGGAGCAGCCAGAGGCCGGTCCAGAGCTCATGGAATTGCAGGGATTGCAGGCAGAGCTTGAGCTCCGTGCCCAGGCCCCCCAGGCCAAATACCCCCAGCAAGGTGGCGCTGCGCAGGGCGCATTCGAGCCGGTAGCCGCCATAGCTGAGCAGGCCGGGCAGCAGGGGCGGCCCCAGGGCGGTGAGCAGGGCCTGGGGGGCGGCCACGCCACTGCAGCGCAGGGCGGCTAGGGCTCCCGATGGCAGGGCGTCGATCTGGTCGCCCAGCACCCGGGCTATTAGGGCCCCATAGGGGATGGCGATGGCAGCGATCGCCACGGCCGCTTGCAGGCCGACGACCTGGAGCAGCAGCAAGCCCCAGAGCAGCTCATGGATCGAGCGCGGCAGGGCCAAGAGCCGGCGCAGCAGGTTGGCAGGCCAGACCTGGCCGCAGTAGGTGACCCACACCTGGCGCGAACTGGCCAGGGCCAGGGCCAGCCCCAGCAGGCCACTGGCCGCCCAGCCGAGCAGGGCGATCCCCACGGTGATGCCCAGGCCTTTGATGGCCGAGCCCACCACCAGGGGATCCAGGGAGGGAGTGAAGGCCGCTTGGACGAACTCGGCGAGCAGGTCGAAACCGCCGCCATGGACCAGGCCCGGCAGCAGCCCCAGCACCGGGATCAACACCAACGCCGGGGCCACCATCGCCAGGGGCGCGGCGATACCGGTCGGCCAGATCAGGGTGGTTTGGGCCCGATCGGGGCTTGCCCCCTGGCCCCCTGCCGCGCCCCACCCGGCCCAGGCACTGTGGATCTTGGTCCGAATCACGGCTGGAATCAGCGACGCCATCACGGCCCGGAGTCCGGCTGCTCGCCGCCGTAGAGGGCCTCCAGGTCGGCGGGGCCGATGGTCCTGGTGGGTTGGTCGAAGAGCACCTGGCCATGGCGCAGCCCAATGGCCCGATCAAAGCCGGCCAGCAGGTCGGGACGGTGCAGGCTGAGCAGCAGGGCCCGCCGGGGGGTCACCTGATTGAGCAGGAGTTGCAAAAGCTCCGCTGCCAGGCGGGGATCGAGGCTGGCCAGGGGTTCATCGGCCAGGAGCAAATCCGGGTCCTGGCGCAGCAGGCGGGCGATCGCCACCCGTTGGCGCTGACCGCCAGAGAGGGCGCTGACCGGTTGGTCCAGCAGCTCGGCGCCCAGGTCCACCTGGGCGAGGGCGTCCCGGTTGGCGGCCGTGTCTAGGGGCCAGAGCAGGTTGAGCAGGGCCCGGGGCCAGCCCCAGGCCGCCAGCCGAGCGCTATTGAGGTTTTGTTGCACGCTCAGCTCCTCAATCAGGCGCAGGTCCTGCCAGAGGGTGCCGATGCGGGCCTGCTGGCGGCGCCGGGCCCGGCCCGATCGGGCCGGAGGGGTCCCAAGCCAGCGCAGGGATCCGGAGGCGGGCCGGAGCAGCCCGTTGGCCACCGCCAGCAGGCTGCTCTTGCCGGCCCCACTGGGACCCAGCAGGGCCACCCGTTCGCCGCCCCCGATCGCCAATGACACCCGATCCAGGCGCGGCCGGCCGCGGCCAGGCACCGTGATCTGGCTTAGCTCCAGCCAGGGAAGCTCCTGGCGCGGCGCTTCCGGTCCTGGACTCGGCTGGCCTAGCTCGCTGGCCGGGGCTGCTGACATCAGTGGATCTTGCCGATCTGGCGACCCACCTGTTCGATCTGCTTGTAATTGGCCGCCGTCGATTTGCTGAACTGCTGGGCCCCGAACAGGCCCAGGATTTGTTTCTGCTCGGGATTGGTGGTGCGCCAGCTGATGATGGCCCCCTGGAGCTTGCGGCTGAAGCCCTTGCCGAAGCGCTGATCGAGGTTGGGCTGGCCGATCCAGTGGTAATCGGGATAGCCAGGGGTGCGCCAGATCGCTACCACCTTGGCCCGGTTGGCCCGGCCGTCATGGAGGCTGGTGCGCCACACCTGCTCATTCACCACCCCGGCGTCGTAGGCGCCGCTTTGCACCAGGGCGATGGTCGTGTCGTGGCTGCCGCTAAAGCCGGGGGCGCCGCCCGCAAAATCACCCAGCTTCACGCCGCCTTTGGCCAGGAAGTACTGGGGCATCAGCCGGCCCGAGGTGGAACTTTCCGAGCCGAAGGTGAAGCGTTTGCCCTTCAGTTCCGTCAGGCCCTTGAGGTCATGGATCGGCTTGAGGCCGCTGCCTGTGTTGGCGATGAAGATGCTGTGGAAGGCGACATCAATGTCCCGTTGGGCCAGCACCTGGGCGCCGGGTTTCTGCCGGCGCGCCCGCACGCCGGTGAGGCCCCCGAACCAGACCAGATCCAGGTCCCCGGTGCGGAAGGCCGTCACGGCGGCGGTGTAGTCGACCACGGGCACGTAGGTCACGGGCACGCCCAACTGGCGCTCCAGTTCGGCTGCCACCAGGGGATAGAGGCGGTTCAGTTTTTCCGGTTTCTGGTCGGGGATCGCGCCGATGCGCAACACCGGTTTGGCCTGGCCCTGGGGCTGTTCGGCCCGGGCTGGGGGGACCAGGCTGGGGCCGCCGGGGTTGCCCTCTGGCAGGACCGCCGGCAGCAGGACCAGGGACAGGCCTGCCAGCACGGCGGCCCAACGTTCTCGAATGGCCATGGGGTTTGGGGAGGGGAAGGGTCGGGGGCGTCCGCAGCCAGGCCGTTTAGGCGGCCGTGAACGCAGCCGGCTCGACAACAGAGCAGTCAAACAGCTAGCCAGTCAGCCCCTTGGACACCCAGAGACTGTGGGTCAACCAGTCACTGGCCCATCCAGTCACTTGTTCAATCATTCACTTGTTCGACCAGACACTTGTTCAGAAAGCCTCTTGCCCAGTGGGTCGCCCGGTCATTGAGCCGGCCGAGTCGGGAGTCAGCTCCGTAGCCATGCAGTCCCGCAGCCCTTCAGGCGCTGGCGAGGAAGCGCTCAAGCCGGGCCAGGCCGTCCTCGATCGTCGCCGGCGAGGCGGCGCAGGAGAGCCGGATGCAGCGGTCATCGCCGAAGGCGACGCCGGGAACGGCCGCCAGGCCCTGCTCCTCGAGGAGTCGGTTGCAGAAGGTCATCGAATCGAGGCCCTTGCTGCTGACATCGGCGAAGGCATAGAAGGCCCCCTGGGGCGGGATCAGGGCCAACCCCTCAAGCTGCATCAGGCCATCGCTGAGCAGGCTGCGGCGCCGGGTGAATTCGGCCGCCATGGCATGGACGCAGTCCCGCGGGCCGCTGATCGCCGCCAGGGCGCCGTACTGGGCAAAGCTGCAGACATTGCTGGTGCTCTGGCTTTGGAGGGCACTGGCGGCGGCGATCACGGGCTTTGCCCCCGCCAGCCAGCCGACCCGCCAGCCGGTCATGGCCCAGCCCTTGGCAAAGCCATTCACCGTGAAGATCCGGCCGGCCAAATCGGGGGCCACGGCCGCAAAACTGTGGTGGGTGAGCCCTGGGGCCAGCAGGAATTCGTAGATCTCATCGCAGACCACCGCCACCTGGGGATGGCGGCGCAACACCGAGGCGATGGCCTCCAGATCACCCAGCCCCAGCACCATGCCGGTGGGATTGGAGGGGCTGTTCAGCACCAGCAATTTGCTGGCGGGCGTGATCGCCGCTTCCAGCTGTTGGGGATCGATGCGGAAGCCGTCGGCTGCGCTGCTGGGGATCAGGCGCACGCTGGCGCCGGCCAGCTGGGCCATTTCCGGGTAACTCAGCCAGAAGGGCGAGGGCAAGAGCAGTTCATCGCCAGGCCCCAAGAGCACCTGGAACAGGTTGTAGAGGGCCTGCTTACCGCCGTTGGTGACGAGCACCTGGTCGGCAGTGGTGGGAACTTGATTTTCAGTGCTGAGTTTTGCGGCGATCGCCTGGCGTAGGGCCGGTTCACCGGCGGCCGGTCCATAGCGGGTATGGCCGGCCTCAAGGGCCGCCGTGGCGGCCTGGCGGATGAAGGCCGGCGTATCGAAATCCGGCTCCCCCGCACTGAGGCTGCAGATGTCATGGCCATCGGCGCGCAGGGCTTTGGCCCGAGCAGCAATGGCCAGGGTCAAGGAAGGCTGCAACGCTTCTGCCCGGGCAGAGAGCTCAATCGGGCGCAGCATCGGTGCAGCGTCGGGGGCGGCATCCCGAGGAATGCCTGGACAATCTTGCATCCTGCCCTACGCCGGCCACTCCAAAGGTTCCGCGCAGACTTTTTGGGGCCAAACCCGGCCCTGGGCTTGCCCAAGCGACCGATCCAAAAGCTGCTCTGCGCCCCTGCCCCAGGGCAATTCCGCGCCCCGCCCTGGATTGGGCCGTCCAGGCTGCGGCGTTTCGGGCCTGGTGGGCCATGGGACGCTGGCCAGGAGCGCCAGGCCCGAGCGATCGACAACCTTCCAGCCCCGCCACCCCAAACGGGCCCTGGGGCCAGCGTTCCTCCCAGCGTCGCGGCCAGGGCCCCGTCCACCGAAGCCAGCGGTCCAGATCAGGCCCTCTTGGCCGATCTGGACGCCTTGGCCCAGCAGTGCGGCGCCTGCCGCCGTTGCCCCCTGGCCCTCGGCCGCCAGCAGGTGGTGCTCAGCCGCGGCAATCCCAAGGCCCGGCTGATGCTGATCGGCGAGGCCCCGGGGGTCCAGGAGGACGCGCTGGGCCAACCCTTTGTGGGGCGTTCGGGCCAGCTGCTTGACCAGCTGTTGGCGGAGGCCGGCCTCGACAGCAGCAGGGACGCCTACATCTGCAATGGGGTGAAGTGCCGCCCCCCCGGCAACCGCAAACCGACGGCCCTGGAACTGGCCGCCTGCCGGCCCTGGCTCCAGCAGCAAATCGCCCTGGTCCAGCCCCAGGTGCTGGTGCTGGTGGGTGCCACGGCCCTGCAGGCGGTGCTGGGGCTGAAGGGTCCGATCAGCCAGCTGCGCGGCCAGTGGCAGTGCTTTGAGGGGCGCGCCTGCCTGCCGATCTTCCACCCCGCCTACTTGCTGCGCAACGGCTCGAGCCAGCCAGGCCGGCCCAGGGATCTCACCCGAGCGGACCTGGTGGCCGTGCGGGACCATCTGCTGACTCTCAAGTAGGCATCGCCGCCGGGTCCGGAGTGGTCTGTGACAGGCTTGCGGTACCTTCCGGCCCCGCCCCATGACCGGCACCCTGGCCCGCCCCGATGCCGCCACCCCGGGGATGACTTCTGATCCCGCCCAAGGCGGCAGTGGCGCCGATTGGGCCAGCGATCCCCGCTTTGATTCGGTGATCCATCGCCGCAAGACCCGCAGCGTGCGGGTGGGGGCGATGGCCATCGGCAGTGAGCACCCGGTGGTGGTGCAGTCGATGATCAATGAGGACACCCTCGATATTGAGGGGGCCACCGCCGGCATCCGCCGCCTGCACGAGGCGGGCTGTGAAATCGTGCGGCTCACCGTGCCAAGCCTGGCCCATGCCAAGGCCGTGGCCGAGATCCGCAAACGGCTGGAAGACACCTATCAGCCCGTGCCCCTGGTGGCCGATGTGCACCACAACGGCATGAAGATTGCCCTCGAGGTGGCCCACCACGTTGACAAGGTGCGCATCAATCCGGGCCTGTTTGTGTTTGACAAGCCCGATCCGAACCGCAGCAGTTTTTCCGAGGCCGAGCTGGCCCAGATCGCCGATCGCATCGTTGATACCTTTGAACCGCTGGTGAGCCTGCTCAAGAGCCAGGACAAGGCGCTGCGCATTGGCGTCAATCACGGCTCCTTGGCGGAGCGCATGCTCTTCACCTACGGCGACACGCCCCTGGGCATGGTGGAGTCGGCCCTCGAATTCATCCGCATCTGCGATCGGCTCGATTTCCACAACATCGTCGTGTCGATGAAGGCGTCGCGGGCGCCGGTGATGCTGGCGGCCTACCGGCTGATGGCCCATCGCATGGACCTAGAGGGCTTCCATTACCCCCTGCACCTAGGGGTCACCGAGGCTGGCGATGGCGATTACGGCCGCATCAAGAGCACGGCGGGCATCGCCACCCTGCTGGCCGATGGCCTGGGCGACACGATCCGGGTGTCCCTCACCGAGGCTCCCGAGAAGGAGATCCCGGTTTGCTATTCGATCCTGCAGGCCCTGGGCCTGCGTAAGACCATGGTCGAATACGTGGCCTGTCCCAGCTGTGGCCGCACCCTGTTCAACCTCGAGGAGGTGCTGCATCAGGTGCGCGACGCCACGGCCCACCTCACCGGCCTCGATATCGCCGTGATGGGCTGCATCGTCAACGGCCCGGGCGAAATGGCCGACGCCGACTACGGCTATGTCGGCAAGACCCCCGGCACCATTTCCCTCTACCGGGGCCGCGATGAAATCCGCCGGGTGCCAGAAGCCGAAGGGGTGGCCGCCCTGATCGCCCTGATCAAGGAGGATGGCCGCTGGGTGGATCCCGGATCCCTGACGGTTTGAAGGGTTCGCCAAGCCCCGGCTAGCGGGCTGAAGGCTGCTTCCAACGCCCCATGATCAGGGGCTGAGCCGTTCGTGTCTGGGCCGCTGCTAAAGCGCTCCACCGAATCAATCCCTGTCAAGCCCCCTGCCTGGGGGCGGTCGCCTGCCTACCGCCATTTCGGTTTTCCCCGCTGCCGCGGATTCGCCTTGGCGGGCTAGCTTGAGACCAATCTCCAGGTTCATAGGAGTTGTTGATGGGCAGGGCTCGCACCGGCGTCGTGCTGTTGATGGGGACAGGGGCTCTTGCTGCAACGGTGCTGGTGGGCAGTGAACTGCTCAACGCCCCCAGCCTGGCCGCCCTGATCAGCGACAGCCCCAAGGAGGTGATTGATCAAACCTGGCAAATTGTTTTCCGTGATTATCTCGATACCACCGGTAAATATTCACAGGAACGTTGGCGCGAATTAAGGCGCCAACTTCTTGCTAAGAATTACGAGACGCCGAAGGAGGGCTATGTCGCCATCCGCCGGATGTTGGCCACCCTTAGTGACCCTTACACCCGCTTCCTGGACCCGCGTGAGTTCAAGGAGATGCAGATCGATACTTCGGGCGAATTGTCCGGGGTGGGGATCCAGCTGAGCATCGATAAGGACAGCAAGGAGCTCGTGGTGATTGCACCGATCGAAGGCTCGCCTGCCTATCGGGCAGGGGTGTTGCCCAAAGACGTCATTGTCTCGATCGATGGCAAGCCCACCTTGGGCATGTCCACCGAAGAGGCGGTCAAGTTGATCCGCGGTGAAGCCGGCACCAAGGTGACCATTCAGCTGCGCCGCAAGGGCGCCCTGATCACCTCGCCCCTAGTGCGCGAACGCATCGAGCTCCATACCGTCGAGCATCAGGTGAAAACTGGACCCGATGGCGAGCGCCTGGGCTATATCCGCCTGAAGCAATTCAATGCCAATGCCGCCCGAGATATGGGCGCGGCGGTCAAGGATTTGGAGGCCAAGGGGGTGCAGGGCTATGTGATGGACCTGCGCAGCAACCCGGGCGGCCTACTGATGGCCAGCGTGGCGATCGCCCGCCAGTGGCTTGATGAGGGTGTGATCGTGTCCACCAAGACCCGCGATGGCATCCAGGACATCAAGCGGGCCAATGGCCATGCCCTCACCAAACGCCCCTTGGTGATCCTGGTCAATGAGGGATCGGCTAGCGCCAGCGAGATCCTCTCTGGCGCCCTCCAGGACAACCACCGGGCCCTGTTGGTGGGCCAGAAAACCTTTGGCAAGGGCCTGGTCCAATCGGTGCGGGGGCTCTCCGATGGTTCCGGCATGACCGTGACGATTGCCAAATACCTCACCCCCAGCGGCCGCGACATTCACCACCGCGGCATTGAGCCGGATGTGCCTGCGAAATTGTCCGATGCCGACGCCCAGAAACTGAAGCTCGAAGACATCGCCACCCAGAAGGACAGCCAATTCGTGGCGGCCGAAACCACCTTGATTAAACTGCTGCGCGGCGCTGGGGTGGCCCAGCGTCCTTTCCAGCCTGGAACGAGCAATGTGCCAGCAGCCTTGGGTGCAGACAAGTCTAATCCTTGATGGATTGGGAGGTTAGGGATTCATGGGTTGTATCGGGGCAGAATAGATCGATTCCCAGTCACTATTGAATGGAGGCTGCTTGACTGGGCAGAGCTGGGTCCTTGAGGAGGGCCAATCTGGAATCTGCATAGGCAATGCCTAGGTGATTAATTATTGGCTGAATCTTTTTGTGGCCTTGCGTGATAAAGAGTGGCATCGAAAGAATGATTGATGCCAGTCTTCTGGTTGGATAGTGCAGCTCCTAAGCTTCCCTCTCCCAGGTCAGAACGCTTCTGACTTGGACGTTGACTCCGGCCTCAAAGGGATTCGCCTCCCAAGCCGTTGTTAGCACAAGGGTATCTCCAACGAATTCAAAGAAGCGAACTTCCGTGCCGCCCACCCATTTTTCGTTCCAGGACATGTCAACCTTTGTAGTTAGTTTATTGCCGGCTAATTCACAGTGTCCAGAGTAGGATACCATGGTGTCATATGCAGATACTTTGTCCAGGTCTGACGAGACAATGGCTCGTTGGCTTGTGGTGATGAGTACGAGCAGGTAAGCATTTTCTGTAATGATTAGTCTGCCCTTGGGGCTTTCGCCTAGGGATAGATACTTATCTGTGGACGCTTGTTTTTCTGTGATGCAGGTTAAGAGTCTCCATTGGCCCTTGACAAGGTCCAGTGAATTGTTGATAGTCATTTAGCTAGTATTTAAATGATTGTCAGTGTGAAATTTAGCATTGCCAGAGGTGATCCATGCATCGATGGGCAAATCAGCACGGGCCCTTCGGCGTGAGTGCATTTCATTGGTCCTTTTGCTCACATCCTTGAGCGCTTAAGGTTCCTATGAGGTAGAATGTAATGGGGTTGTCAGGCTGCCCTTGTAGGGTTGGATTTTTTGATTAACTAGATTGGCTGTTTTAATGCATGCTTGAGTGGCTGACTGATGGCTGAATACGCCCGAAGTAAAGGGGTAAAGGTTGGTTGGTTTTTATTAATCAAAAAACCGCTCAATCATCGGCGGTTTTTGGGTTTATGAAGGGTGGTTGTTGGCCGGTGTCAGGCCACGGGCTGCATCAATCCGCCGCCGGGGCTGGAATCGTCGTCGTCGTTGTTTTCCTGGTCGCGCCCCATCAGGCCGTAGAGGCCGAGGGCGACCAGGCACACCAGTCCAGATAGCAGGCTAAAACCACCGCTCGTAGCCCCCTGCTCGATCAGCTCACCCACGGTGCTGCGGTAACCAAAGATCTCGCAATTGTAACGAAGAATTGCGCAAGCTGAGAGGGGCCTGGGCGGTGGGCTGGCTGGCACCCTGCCCAGGCCTCAGCCCAGGCTGATGTCCTCGGGGTTGAAGCTGTGCCAGAGCGCCAGCTTCAGCTCGCTGCTCACCTCCCGAATGCTCAGGGGATCGGGCATCCAGTAGGTCAGCTTGTAGTCGGTCGTGGTGGAGCCAAATTTCTCGATCGAGGCCTTGGCTGCCGGCTCCGACAACACGCCCGACTGGGCCGTGGCCACCGCTGCCAGGCGGGCCAACACCTCGGCCGGCGCGATGCTGCTCGCCACAGTCGCCATCAAAACGCCGCGGCGCATCCGGTCGCTGCCGGTGAAGGTGGCCGTGGTGGAGGTGAAGAAGGTCTGGTTGGGGATCAGCAGCTCGGCGTTGTCGCTGCGGCGCCAGAGCACCGCCGCCCGCAACCCCAGCCGGCGTACTTCGCAGGCTTCGCCATCAATGATCAGCACCTCGCCCGGCCGGACCGAGCCTTCAAACAGCAACCACAGGCCACTGATGAAGTTGGAGAACACTTCCTTGACGCCAAAGCCCAGGCCCACCGACAGCCCGCCGGCGATGGCGAACAGGCCGGTCTGGTTGAAGCCCAGGTCGCCTAGGGCCCAGACGATGCCGATGCTGACTAGGCAGTAGCGCAGGATCAATTCCAGGGCGCGGCGGCTGCCTTCGCCCATGCCCAGTCCCCTTTGGCAGAGCCAGCCGAGGACGCTTGCGGGCGGCCCGGAGCCGATGGCTAAGAAGTAGAGCACCACCAGCACCTGGACGAAGCGGCCCAGGTTGATAACGGAGCCGAAGAGGCGGCCCAGGGGCAGGCTTGCCAATTGATGCAGGTTGTCGACCGCATTGAGGCCGATCAGCAGTGTGGCAAGCAGCAGGGCTGGCCGCAGCAGCCGGCTTGACAGCCGCAGGCGCATCTCCCGATCCAGCCAGCGCTCCAGCAGTTGGTGTTCCAGCAGGTCCAGGGTCAGCCAAGCCGCCTTGATCTGGGCCACCAGCAGGACGAGGCCACTCTCCTGGCCCGCTATCGACAGCAAAGGGACCGTGAGCAGCAGGGCCCCTTCCTCGAAAAGGGGGATGGGGGGCTGCCGGGGGATCCAGCGCGAGAGGCGCGGGCGGTCCCGCCAGCGGGCCTGGGCAAGCCGTGTGTCCTGGGCAAGCCGTATGTCCTGGGCAAGCTGTGGGTCCAGGACAAGCCAGGGGGCCCGGGCCAGCCAGCGACCTAGCAGGAGGGCTAGGCCGATCGCCAGGAGCTGCTTGAGCACATCGGGTCTTTGCAGGAAGCCCAGCCAGCTGATCACCGCCAACAGCAGATCGCCCATCAGGGTTGCCTCAAAATCTCGATCAGGCGCGCGCTCGCCTGCTCGGGCCCGATCACATCAACGACCACCTGGGTTAACAGCCCTTCCAGCTCTGCGCTGTGGTTGTCCAGTCGATTGATGGCAAGGGGTGATCGGGAAAACAAAGAACTTTGCTGGAATTGCTCCTGGGCATTGACCAGCACCTTCAGCTTGGCGGAACTGGCGACGGGTGCCGGCGCAAAGCGATTGACAGGCAGAATTTGCTCGCTGTTAAGAGTCATGGAATGCTGCATCAGCGGGTTCAATTGCAGCAACCCCAGCTGCATGGCTCGTTGGCGTTGCTGCCCGGAAGAATTGACGCCGAAGGCCAGCACCCGCAGCAGGGAGTCGGGCGAGGCCAGCCCGTGGGGGCCTTTAGGCAGGCTGGCGACGCCCAGGTTGTCCCCCATCTGGCGCTTCAGGCTTGGCAGATTAAAACTCAAACAACTGATCCAATCCAGTTGGCCCTTGCCGAGGCCATTAAGTAAGTCTTCGTCGTTATTGAAGAAATTCACGTGGTTCTGTAAAGAGGCTTCCCGCAACCATCTCAGCCAGGATGTGATGGCGGCTTGATCGCTGCTGTAGATCCGTTCATGGCTGCCGGGCGGTTCCTCGAGCCGCTGCATCAAGGCCTGGTTCGCCCCCAAGGGGCCGGTGGTCCACCAGATGCTTTTGGGAAAGATGGAGAGGCCAATGCGCCGCCCCGAGGCTGCTAATTGCAGCAACTCCTCCAGGGTGGCTGGCGGGTTGGGGATGCGGGCCCGGTTATAACAACTTAGTTGGGGTTCTAGGGCAACGGGCAGGGCCGCTAGCCCTCCTGGAACCTTCACCCGGGAGAGAATCCAGGGTTGCAGGCTGTTTTGCACTTCTCTTGGAACCTGGATCCTGGAAATCAGCCCTTGATTGAGGAGATCGATCGCCGTTGAGGCATTGATCACCAGCATGTCGGGGCCCAAGCCACGGCTATTGCGGCGGCGCAACTCCTCTTTGAGTTGCTGGTCTTGGAAGACGACGAAATTGAAATTGAGATGGACCCCTGGATGCAAGCGTTTGTAGGTCTTCAGCAGGGGATCCCATAACGTGCGGAGATTTTCTTTGTTGAGGGTGGCCGAATCGGGGGGATCGACGTAAATGATCAGGGTTTGCCGTTGCATAGGCAAGGGCTCGCTGCAGGCCTGCAAACCCAGCGCTAGGGCCAGGCCTAGGGCCAGTTTTGCCCCGGCTGTCTGGCGGCGCCGCTTGGCTGGATTGGGCCCCTTGCAAAGAGCTGGTCGTTGGGGCTGGCTTTCAAACACGTAGCACCTCGGCATTGCGGGTTTCCAGTTGTTGGCGCCGTTGCAGGGCGTTGAGACCATCGCTGCCGGGGATTTGGTCGGCCATCAGCTTGAGCCACTCCATCAGTTGCTCCAGTTGTTTCTCGATCGGCAAGACCCCCAGGCCCCGGGCCAGCACCTTGGCGGTGCTGCCAGGTCCGCCTTGATACACGAGGCGGCCATGGAGATGCTGGGGTAGGGCCTGGCGTAGCAGCCGGAAGGCGGGCTCCTCCATCGGCGTTTCCAGGGCGATATTTGGTTTTTCCGGTTTGATGCGCGAGAAGCCGCAGCGCTTGGCCAGTAATTTCAGCTGCATCAATTGCAACAGGCTCTGCACCGGGGCGGGGATGGCGCCGTAGCGATCCACCCAGGCGGCCGCCAGTTCCACCAGGCTCTCCATGCTGTCGCACGCGGCGGCGGCCCGGTAGGCGGCGATCTTCTCGTCGTTTTCGGTAATCCAATCGCCCGGGATGAAGGCGGTGATCGGCAGGTCGATCTGGGTGTCATCAACGGCGGGGATGTCCTGGCCCTGGATTTCGGCTAGGGATTCCTGCAGCATCTCCATGTAGAGATCGAAGCCGATCGTTTCCATCTGGCCGCTCTGCTCCACCCCGAGCAAATTGCCAACGCCGCGGATTTCCATATCACGCATGGCCAGCTGGTAGCCGGACCCCAGCTGGGCGAATTCCTGGATCGCCCTTAGCCGTTGGCGGGCCGCTTCCGAGAGGGAGGCATTGCCTGGATAGAAGAGCCAGGCGTGGGCCTGGATGCCGCTGCGGCCCACCCGGCCGCGGAGTTGATAGAGCTGGGCCAGGCCGAATTTGTGGGCGTCTTCGATCAAGATCGTGTTGACGCGGGGAATATCGAGGCCGCTCTCCACAATCGTGGTGCAGAGCATCAGATCGGCTTCGCCCGCATTAAAGGCCACCATGGCGCTTTCCAGTTCCCCTTCGGCCATCTGGCCGTGGGCCACCAGCAGGCGCAGGCCGGGCACCATCTGGCGCAGCTGGCCGGCCACATCCTCGATGCCCTCCACCCGCGGCACCACAGAGAAAATCTGGCCGCCGCGATCGAGTTCCTGGCGGATGGCGCTGCGCACCGCCTCCTCATCGAGGGCGGCCAGGTGGGTTTTGATCGGATGGCGCAGGGGGGGAGGCGTCGTAATCAGGCTCATCTCGCGCACGCCCGAAAGGCTCATATAGAGGGTGCGGGGGATCGGCGTAGCCGAAAGGGTCAGCACATCCACGTCCTTACGCAGGGCCTTGATCTTTTCCTTCTGATTGACGCCAAAACGCTGCTCCTCATCCACCACCAATAGGCCCAGTTGCTTGAAGTGGGTGCCCTTGCCCAGCAGCTGGTGGGTGCCGACCACCACATCGACGTTGCCCTCGCCTAGGCCCGCCAGGATCGTTTTCCGTTCAAGTGTGGTGCGGAAGCGGTTGAGCAGGGCCACCTTGAGCGGGTAGGGGGCGAAGCGTTCACTGAGGGTGCGCCAGTGTTGCTGGGCCAGCACCGTGGTGGGGGCCAGCAGGGCCACCTGCTTGCCGGCGGTCACCGCCTTGAAGATGGCCCGGATCGCCACCTCCGTTTTGCCGAAGCCCACATCGCCGCACACCAAGCGGTCCATGGGCTGGGGCCGTTCCATGTCCCGCTTGACATCGCTGATTGCCTTGATCTGATCTGGGGTGGGTTCGTAGGGGAAGGAATCTTCCAGTTCGTTTTGCCAGGGGCCATCGGCGGGGAAGGCGAAGCCCGGCGCCTGGTGCCGTTCGGCGTAGAGCTTGACCAGGTCGAGCGCCACCTTGCGCACCGCCTTCTGGGCCCGCTCCTTCGCCTTGGCCCAGGCCGTGCCGCCCATGCGGTTGAGCTCGGGGGGCGCATCGGTGCTGGCCCGATAGCGGCCCAGGCTGCCGAGCTGGTCGGCGGCCACCCGCAGCAGGCCATCGGCGTATTGCACCACCAGGTAATCGCGGGATTCACCGCTGATCGCCAGTTTTTCCAGTTTGAGGAAGCGGCCGATGCCGTGGTTGCGGTGCACAACAAAATCGCCGGGCTGCATCTTGCCGGGATCCACCGTGCGGCTTGCTGCCTTACGGCGCCGGCGCACATAGCCCGTGGCCGTTAACGATTGCTGGCCGAAGAATTCCCGATCGGTGATTAAAACCAGCTTCCAGGCCGGCAATTGCAGGCCTTCGAGTTCGGCCGTGCCCCGGGTTTTAAGGGCCACGGGGGTGTTCTGCTCGATCAACCGGTTGATCGTGGCGAAATCACCGGGATTGGGCACAAACCTGCTGATGCAGTCGTGTTCCTCCAGCAGGGCTACCGCCCGGGACGGCTGGGCCGAGAGCAGCCAGACCCGCGCCTTCTCTGCCTGGAAGCCACGCACCAGGGCGGCCAACTTGCCAAAGGCATTGGGATAGGCCGGCACCGAGCGGCTGGCCAGGTCAAAGCTGTTGGGGTGATTGTCGGTTTCGTTCAGTTCGGCCAGGTCGAAGCCGGCAAAGCTTTCGACCTGCTCCAGGGCCTCGCGGGGACTGATGTGAAGACAGGCCGGCAGCAGGCTGGCCCCTGGCGCGCTGCCAGGGGTCTCGCCCGCTTGCTCAGCGATACCGAGCTCGGCAATCCCATCGCCGTAGTGGGCGCTGGCATGGTCAAACCACTGCTGGCCATGGGCCAGGCAATGGCGGCGTTCATCGATGGCGACCAGGCTGGCGGCGGGCAGGTAATCGAGCAGGGAGGCCGGCTGGGCAAAGGCCAGCCCCAGCAGGCGCCGCATGCCTTCGGGGGTGCCGCCCTCCAGCAGTTGGTCGAGGGCCTCGGGGCTGAGCAGCTGCTCCAGCCCCGCCGGCATCGACTCCCTTAGGGCATCGGCGATCAACGGGCCATGGCCGGTGGGGGTGAGGCGCACCACCTCAATCCCATCGAGGGAGCGCTGGCTGGCGGGGTCAAATTCCCGCAGTTTTTCAAGCTCTTCGCCGAAGAATTCCAGCCGCACCGGCAGTTCGGCGCTTACCGGAAAGACATCAACAATGTCGCCGCGCCGGCTCCAGCTGCCCTCCTGCTCGATCGTGGCGACCCGCTCATAGCCCAGGCGAGTGAGGGTCTGGCCGAGGGTCTCCAGGTTGATGCTGTCGCCCTTGCGCAGGCTGTGGCAGTGGGCCTTCAGGGCGGCTGGTGGCGGCAGGTGCGGTTGCAAGGCCCGTTCGGTGGCCACGATCGCCAGGCGGCTGTGGCCGCCATCCAGCAGCTCGCTGAGCACCTGCAGCTGGCCCCAGGTGATTTCGCTGGTGGGGTCAAAGGGTTCGTAAGGGGAGCCCTCGCTGGTGGGGTAGAGCAGGCTGCTGCTCCAGCCCATCAACTCCAGTAAGGACGCCCAGCGGCCCGCCTCCTCCAGGGTCGGCACCACCACCAGCAGGGGGGCTCCGGCGGCCGAGGCCAGGGCACTGCTCACTAGGGCCCGGGCCGCCCGGCCGGCACCACTGAGCCGTAGCCGGTCGGGCCGCTTGCTGCGCTCCAGCACTTCACCGGTGAGGGTCACCTGCTGGAGCTGGCGAACCAGGGCGGTGAGCGGCATCGGCGGGGCTGGGGCAAGGGTTGGCTGATCTTCGCAAGCCAGCTGGCGGCTTGGGCCCAAGGGCTCTCGGATGGCGTGAACCGGGGGAGGGGCACCAAAAGGGCCAGCCCGCCTTCAACCGGCACGACCCCCGATCCATGCGGGCAGGTCTGGGTTCCCTGAGGTGGGTGCCATTTATTGGACAGATCGGGCCATCAACCTGGCCCAGGGAACCCTTGGAGCCCCTAAAAATTCCCCGTATCAGATCCCTTAGCTTGTTAAAGATCAAGCCTATTCTTTCTCGTCAATGGCGAAATAGATGGACCCGCTTAAGTAATGCGTCTAGGAG
>CAINZT010000217.1 GCA_903855705.1 uncultured Synechococcus sp. | reverse complement strand
GGGATGGACTTTTCTCAGCATCCCTGCAGCTCCGATCAACCACCCCCATTCATGCTGTGCAGTGTTGCCACTGAGGATGGCGACACCCGGTTGAGATAGCGGAAGATCCAGTATTTCAAAATTGTGGCCAGCACCACCGGGAAGGTGGCGATGAACAACATGATGAAGCTTTCCTGGTGGGGCAAGCCGAAGTGATCTTCTAAGCCTTCGAGCAGTACGGTCCAGCCCTCGGGGCTGTGGAACCCTACGAAAATATCGGTAAAGAGAATGATTGCGAAGGCCTTAGCGCTGTCGCTCAAGCCGTAGAGAACCTCATCGAGGAAGCCCCGTAGCACCTGGATTTCGCGCCGTCCAAACAGGCAAACCAGCACAAAAGCGAAGAAGCCACAGGCATCTGCGATGATGTTCTTGATGGCGTTATTGCTTTCGCGATCAGCGTCTTTTCTGAGTTCCTCGGCCTTTTCGGCCAAGGCTGTCTGCATGTCATCACGACTGGGCGGTGTTTTGCCCGCCAGCAGGGCTTCAAATTCAACTTCTGATTGATAGAGGCGCAATTTCTTGATTGCTTCTTGCTGCAGATGCGGTTGGGGATAGTTCAGGATCGGCATATCCTTTGAATAGAAATCCACCAGCGGCGACACCACCAGGTTGCGGCTCATCTGCTGAATCAGCAGAGGCACCAGGATCAACAGCAACAGGATCCGTAGGGATACCAGGGTCGAATCGCGGCGCCGACGGAAACCGGCCACCACCGTGGCCTCCGCTTCTGGGTCAAGCTGGCGTCTTACCCCGTCAAACACACTCAGGAGGCTGCTTGGCAGCACATCCGGAGAACGGCTCATGCTGGGGAGGGGGGTGCGTCGTCCGTAGCGGGACACGACGCTTTCAATCAACTGCAACTGGCGATGTTCCTGGCCATCGAGCTGCCCCCGTTTTTGTTCCAGTTGCTCGAGGGAGGTCCGGCAGAGTTTCAGGGCCGCCTTAAAGCGACGCAGCATCTGGGCCTGGGTCTGGCGCGGGATTCCCAGCTCCAGCTCGGGCCGCACCGGCCGGTCGTTGTAGTACTCCAGCTCGAAACCCTGGATCAGTAAGGCGGCTTCGTAGGCCCGTTCCAGATCGTTGGTCAGGTCCGAGGCCTGGGCCCGCTCAAAGGCCGTCATCCAGTCAGTCAGCGCCATGGTCGCGTCAACGGGAGAAGACCCACCAAGTGATCATCGGCACCAGTGTGCCCACTGTGAGTAAAACCACCACCCATGTCAGGGCATTGCTGGATTGGGTCTCATCCCGGCTGGGCACGTTCGACTCCACCGCCAGCCGTTCAATCAGTTGGGGCGGGCCGGGATCTTCGCCGCCCCTGAGCACGGCGGCAAGCCGATCAATCCCATCAATCGAGGCCTGGCGGTAGCGGGCCCCTTCGCGCAGGGGCAGTCCCATGGTGCTCGTGCCCGTGCTGGAGAGCAGGCTGGTCGGCAATTGGTCCAGCAGGTCGTTCGAGACAACCACCGCTGCGGTGTTGTTCTGGGCCTCAATCAAGAAGAGCAGCTGGCCGTCCGAGATGGCACTGCCCTCGCTTTGCCAGCGTTCCAGGAGCTGCTGGCCCAAGTCGCCCAGATCGAGGCCGTAGTCGAGGCGCCGCAGAGTCACCAAGTGGGCCTGGATGTGGTCATCCTCGAGGGCGGCAAGCCGGTGGTCGAGGTCGGTAATTGAGGCGCGGCTAAGCAGGTCGGCCGTGTCGACGACCCGAGTCATCGGAGGGCTGGCGGGGAAATCCTGGGGACCCATAGCCAGGGCGACCTCGGCTGGCAGAAGGCAGACCAGGGTGAGCAACAAGCCCCAGCAGAGCCTGGGGAGGGAACGCAGGGGGGCCAAGGCGGATGGCAGATGCATGGCCTCCAGTTTGGCCTCAGCCGGCCCGACTGTGACAACCTTGGCCCAATCCCTGCACTGGAGCGATGGGACGGCCTGCGCTGGCCTGCCTGGGCGTCGGTCTTGTCGCCCTGCTGCTCAGCTTGATCAACCAGTTCAGCGCTGCAGAACTGAGTCCCCCCCTGGTGCGGGCCTCGGTGCTCGCCAGCCTGCTGGCCGTGGGCTTCCTGTTGGTGGCGACCCTCTGGACCCGGGCCGTGCCCAAGGCGCCCGAGCGGGTTGCCCTGGAGGGTCCCCAGGGGCTGGAGCTCGATGGGTCCCTACCCGAGGCCCTCAAGCTGGAGCTGGCCTGGGGTAGCCAGCTGCTGTTAACGGCCACGCCAGGGGCGACCGTGCTGTTGCTGTGGCGGCAGCGCACCCTGTTGCGCCGCGGCCTGCTGGGGAGCGGTTCTGTACTGGTGGGCCCCATTGGCCAACGGGCCCTGGCCAGCGGCAAGGCCATCTCCCTGGTGAACCTGGCCCTCTATCCAGGCCGGGATGAATTTGCCGCCTTACCCGCAGGCCTGCCCGCCCTCGTGGTTCAACCGATCGGCAGCGACGGTCTGTTGCTACTTGGGGGCTGGTCGCCGCGCTGCTTCAGCCGCAGTGATGAACTCTGGCTCGAGGGTTGGGCACGCAAGCTCAGAACGTCACTGGAGGCGCTGCCTGGGGGCGATGCCCCTTCTGGGCAGCTCCAGGAGGATTGGCACCAGCCGGTGGCAGGGTCAGCTGGGACTGGACCCGCGCCCCGGGAGAACTAAAGACGGCCAGGCCGTTCTTGCCGATCTGGCCCTGGAGCTGGTCGGCGCGGGTGATCTGGCGGTTGGCTTGGCGCTGCAGCACCACAGCGCCATGGGCCCAAACCTGGCCATTGGGCCAATGCCAGAGGCACTGCTGGGCCTGTAATTGCTCTCCTGGCTGGAGCAACTCACAGGCCTGGGGGATGGACACGGTTTCCTTGCCCAGGTCGATCGTGAGCCGATCGCCACGGACCTGCAGCCGATCGATGCGGGCCTTGAAGGGCTGGTCGCTGCTGAGACGGCGGGCTGCCAGGTCCCAGACCGTGCGTTGCGCCTCGAGCACAGCCTTGCGGCCGGCATCGACAACCTGAACCGGTGCCTCCAGGGCCAGTAGCTGCTGGCGCAGGTTGCCTGCCATGGCCCGGGCCCGCAGGGTCTGGCCTGAACCCTTGGCGTCATGGTGCGCGCCCTCAACGGGTCCTTTGGCCATCAGCACACCGGTTCTGGGGTGCCAGATCGCCGCCGAGGTTGTCAAAACCAGATCGGGTGGTCCCAGGTGTGTGGGATCCGGGCGCCTCATGGGGGCATCGGCCCATTGGCGCAACTGGGGTCTACCGCTGAGTTCGAGCCGGTCCTGCAGCACATAGAAGCGGGCGCTTTCGGCAGTGAGTCGGGAGCGATGGTCACTGGCCCAGGGGCGCCGATCGATTTCCATCAGGTCGCGGCGGGGAATCCAGCGCAATTGGTCGGCATGGATCTGCACGGGATCGGGACCCAGCAGCGTGACGACAACGTCGCCTTCAAGTTGGATCACCTCGCCGTTGTTGAGCACGGTGCCGCCCTTGGCGCGGATGTCGTAGTGGGGCTGGCCGTTGCGGTAAATCAGCCCGCGGGGTTGGCGGGCCTTGGCCAGGCGTTTGGCGATGTCGTAGCGGGCCTCCGGGCTCTTGAGCGACCAGGCGGGCTGGCCCTGGGGATCCTGCTGGCGCAGATCAAGGGAACGAAACAGAAAGGGTTCCGTCGTCTCCTGCTTGGGCGTGATGCTCTCGCAGCCAGCCAGTAGGGCCAGGATCCCCAACAGGGGCAGGACAGGGGCCAGACCCTGGAGTCGCCGCCCTGTCACAGGGGGCCATCCAGCTCGAGCCGCGCCATCACCGGGGCCGGTTCGGGCAGGGGGGAGCCCACGGCTAGCTGTCCCCACTGCAGCTGCTCCAGCCAGGGAGTGGAATTTGTGTCCCTGGGACCGGAGCCCAGGGGTTCGAGGGCCAATTGCTGCAGCATCCGCGCCGAGAGTTCAGGCACTAGGGGGGCGAGCAGCAGGGCCACCAGGCGGGCCGCTTCGAGCACGGCGTAGAGATCAGACGCCACCTGGTCGTTGTGGCCTTCTTTCTTCATCAGGCTCCAGGGGGCCTGGGTGTTGAGGAAACCGTTGGCGGCGATCGCCAGTTGCAAGCTGGCTTCGGCTGCCGTGCGGAAATCGAGCCGCTCCAGGCTCGGAATCACTAGGGCAATAGCGGCATTGGCCGCCTCGGCCAGGGGGTGGCCTGGGCCTTGGGCGGCGCCGGCGGGGGGAACGGTGCCATCGAACCAGCGGCGCGCCATGGCGCTGGTGCGGTTGAGCATGTTGCCAATCGTGTTGGCCAGGTCGTTATTCACCAGATCGACAAAGCGCTGCTGCTGGAAATCGCCGTCATCGCCAAAGGGGATATCCCGCAGCAGATACCAGCGCACCGCATCGGCGCCGCAGCGCTCCAGTAGGGCCTCGGGATCGAGCACATTGCCGATCGATTTGCCCATCTTCTGGCCTTCGCGGGTGAGGAAGCCATGGCCGAACACCTGCTTGGGCAGCTCCAGGCCGGCCGAGAGCAACATGGCCGGCCAGTAGACGGCATGGAAGCGCAGGATGTCCTTGCCGATCACATGGACCTGGGCCGGCCAGCCCCGCTGGCTGAGCTCCCCTAGGCCGGCTTCGCTGCTTGCCCCATCTTCGGCTCCATCCAGCAGGGCCGTGAGATAGCCGAGCAGCGCATCGAACCACACATAGAAGGTGTGGCCGTCATGGCCCGGCACCGGGATGCCCCAGGGCAGGTTGACCCGGGAAATCGAAAAATCCCGCAGGCCCTGGGCCACGAAGTTCTGGACTTCGCGCCGGCGGCTGGCCGGCTGGATGAACTCCGGTTCGGCGATCAGGGCTTCAATCTGTTCCTGGTAGCGGGAGAGGCGGAAAAAGAGGTTGAGCTCATCGCGCCATTCCAAAGACCGCTGGTGCACCGGGCACTGGGGATCAAGGGCGCCGGCCGGATCGTCCTTGAACTCCTCGCAGGCGACGCAATACCAGCCCTGCTGGCGCCCCTCGACCACATCGCCATTGGCCTCAACCCGGCCAAAAAACTCGTGAACGATGCGGCGGTGGCGGGGATCGGTGGTGCGGATGAAGCGGTCGTTGCTGATCTGCCACTGCTGCCAAAGCTGGCGGTATTGGGCACTGATCAAATCGCAATGGGCCTGGGGGCTTAGGCCTGCAGCTTCGGCCGTGCGTTGAATTTTCTGGCCATGTTCATCGCAGCCGGTGATAAAAATGACCTCCTCACCCTTCAGTCGCTGGAACCGGGCCAGGGCATCGCAAGCCAGGGTGGTGTAGGCGCTACCGAGGTGCGGTTTGTCGTTGACGTAATAAAGCGGCGTTGTGAGGGTGTAGGTCATCGGCTGGAAACTGGATCGGCGGTGCAGACGGGCCCGCTGCGCCGCCCAGGCGGCCCCGCGCCGAGGCCGGATCCTAGCCAGCGCCTGTTCGGGACCCGGTTGGGTCGGATGTCGCAGCCGTGGCGTGGGCTGGAGCCTGCCCCCTGCTAAATCCAAGTCCTGCCCTGTCCCGTTCCGTTCGCCGCTGCCCATGGTTCTGATCCAGGAACACGCCGCCGTTGTGGTTTGGGGCGGGGGCACGGGCGGGGTAGCGGCAGCCCTGCAGGCGGCCCGCTCCGGTGCCCCCACCCTGTTGCTCACCCCTGGGCCCTGGCTAGGGGGCATGGTCAGTGCCGCCGGGGTCTGCGCCCCCGATGGCAACGAACTGAGCTGCTGGCAGACCGGTCTTTGGGGTGCCTTCCTCCGCGAGCTCCAACGCCAGGAACTGGAGGGCCTCGACCAGAACTGGGTGAGTTGCTTCGGCTATCGGCCCGCCACGGCGGAGGCGATCCTGCGCCGTTGGGTTGGGGCCGAACCCTTACTGCGCTGGTGGCCGGACGTGAGGCTGCTAGCCGCCAAACGGCGCGACAATCGGGTGCTGGCATTGGAGATCGAGCGGGACGGCGACCCCCTGCGCCTTGACCTGGATCTGCTGGTCGATGGCAGTGACCTAGGGGACCTGTTCCCCTTGGTGGGGGCCCCCTACCGGCTCGGCTGGGAGCCCACCGAGACCTGGGGTGAACCCAGCGCCCCAAGCCTCCAGGCCCAAGTGGGGCAGTCCTTTTTCCACCAGCAACTGGTGCAATCGCCCACCTGGGTGGTGATGGCCCAGCTGGGGGATGGGCCCTGCCCCACGGGGTCCCCCTTGGCGCCGCCCTTTGCCGGTGCCGCCGAGGCCTTTGGCCTGGAGCGCACCCTCACCTATGGCCGCCTGCCCGGTGGCCTGGTGATGCTCAACTGGCCCCTTCTTGGCAACGACTGGCACCAGGGCCTGGCAGCAGCCTTCCAGCCAGGCACCCCCGACTACGGCGAGCTGCTGGCGGCAATGCGGGCCCATAGCCAGGCCTTTCTGGAGGAGTTAATCAGCGCTACCGACGGCTGGTTACAACCCGGCCAGGCCTTTCCCATGGCCCAGGACCGGCTTGCGAGTTCACGCCTTAAGGGCCCTGGATCCCTGGCCCTGATGCCCTACTGGCGCGAGGGCCGCCGCCTAGTCGGGCTCGAGGTGGTGCTTGAGCAGCAGCTGCTGCCCCCAGGGCCAGGCGAGGTCATCGCGCCCCTGCCCTTCGATGGCAATGGCGCCATCAGCTCGATTGCTGTGGGCAACTACCCCAACGACCACCACTACCCGGGGCCGGATTGGCCCCTGGCGGCCAAAAGCTGCCGTTGGGGAGGCCGCTGGAGCGGTACGCCCTTTTGCATCCCCTATGGGGCCCTGGTCAGCGCCGGGATCGACAACCTGCTGGCGGCAGATAAATGCTTCAGCAGTAGCCATATGGCCAATGGCGCCACCCGGCTCCAGCCCCTGATCCTCAACATCGGCCAGGCCGCCGGTCTAGCCGCTGCCCTTTGCTGGCAGGGCAAGATCCCACTGGCCGCCTTGCCGTTGCGCCAGCTGCAGGAGGCCTTGCTCAGCGACCCCTTGGCACCTGCGGGGCCCGTACCCCTCTGGGATACGCCTTGGCACCATCCCCGCTGGGCTGAGCGCCAACGGCGCGTGCTGGATGATCCCTCCCTGCTTGGTCCCGATGGCCGCTTTGAGGGCGCCGCGTCGCCCAGACCCCAGAGCGGATGCTCCGAACCTCTTGAATCCCTTTGGCAGGGATGGGTCAGCCCCGATGGTTATGGGGGCTACAGCTTCAGCACTGGCGCTGGCCGCTGGCCCCTGATCACCCTGGAGCCAGCCCTGCACCACTGGTTGCTCACCCTCGAACACCCCCAGGAGGTGGAACTGATCGGCTGTCTCAACCCCTGGGGGCCGTGGCTGCGGGTGTCGCGCCTGGCCCGTTGAGCTAGCCGAGTTTGGGCTGCCCCACTTGAGCCCGGTTTGGCGCAGTCGGGCCCGCTCTAGCGAGACCCTGGCCGGCCAATACAGGCCTGTTTTCTTAACCGGGACCCAGCCCGCGGGGGCCGGTTCCCCTCTGGCCCGTGAGCCGCAGCAAATCCGCAAACGAATCAACCTCGCGCACCTTCACCACCAGGACTTCACCAGGCTCACAGGACTCCCTCACAACCACCGGCAGGTCCATGGCCAGGGCGTCGAGGCGCACCAGGGCGAGGCCGTCCTGGGGCTTGAGCCAGCGCAGGAAGAGCCCCTCGAAGCTCTGCTGCTGGTGGGCTTCAAACCAGACCTGCTGCCAGTGGCGCTGGTCATCGCGGCTGATCTGGATCCCCTGGCGCAGGGCGTGATCGAGCCGCTCCAGCAGCTCGCTGAGCTCTTCTGCCGTGATTGCGGCCTCGCCGGCGGCCTGGGCGGCCAGCTGGCGCTGGGCGATCAGGTCGCCGTAGCGGCGGATCGGCGAGGTGATCTGCACATAGGCCGCCAGGCCCAGGCTGAAGTGGGAGGCCGGCTGGGCCGTGGTCAAGCCGCGGCTGAGCCCCTTGCGCAGGGCCGCATGGCGCACGGGGCCAGGCGGCAACGCGAGCAGCTCCTGCTCTGACGGCAGAGGGCAATCCGGTTGGCTGCGGTAGGGCAGGGCCAGGCCGGTCTGGGCGCCCAGCGACCCCACTACGGCCCCGGCCAAAATCATCGCTTCAGCCACCAGGAGGCGTGAGACCGAAGGTTCCACCACCTCCAGTTCCGGCCGGCCATCCTGCTGGCGGATCCTGCCCTCGCTTTGATCCATCTGCAGGGAGCCCTGGGCCTGGCGCCATTGGCGCCGGCGCTGCAACAGCCCATCGAGCACGGCCAGCTCCCGATCGGGAGGCGGCGCCAACTCAATCAGCTCATCCGCATCCTCATAAGTGAGCCTGTAAAGGGGACGGATCCAGGAGCGCTTCAGCTCGTGGCTGACCACAGCACCCTCGCCATCCAGTTGCACCGCCAGGCTCCAGGCCGCGCAGCGCTGGCCCTGGCGCAGGCTGAAGGGACCCTCTGAGAGGGCCGGCGGGAACATCGGCACGCTGCCGTTGGCCAGATAAAGGCTGCTGGCCCGCCGCAAGGCCTCCTGATCCAGGGGGCTGCCGGCGGCCACCAGCCGGCCCGGATCGGCCACGTGGATCCAGATGCGTCCGCCAGCCTCACCATTGGGCTCGAGCGAAAGGGCATCGTCGATTTCGCGGGTGTCGGCGTCGTCGATCGTCACGGTTTTAAGGCCAGTGAGATCAAGCCGGTCCCCGTCTCCAGGCCAGTGCTCGTCGGAGCGCAGGGCTAGTTCGGCCGCCTGGGTGAGTAGGTCGTCGCTGAACCCTGCTGACCAGGTGGTGCCGGCCAGGCTGGGCAGTCGATGGGCGTCCCAGAGGCCCAGATCACTGAGCAGGCGGCGGATCTCGGCGCTGCTGGGTCCACAGCCGGCCGCCTGCAGGGTCTGGCGGAGCTCAGGACCGGGCGGCCCCGCCTCCTCGCCTAGGGCCATGGTCTGCAGGGCCTCCAGCTCCGCCCGTTGGTCGGCCTGGGCAACGGCCAGCTGATCTGGGCCGAGGGGCTTGCGGGCAGCCAGGAGCCCTTGCCAGTGCTGGCGCCGGCTGGCGCGCAACACCAGCTTGCGGCGGTCGTGGCGCAGCTGGCGCAGGTCATCGAGGCTGCGCCGCTGCACCTGGCCCTGGCGCCAACGGAAGAAATCTTGCTGGTGCAGCAGCAGCCAGCAGGCTGCCAGGGCCTGGGCTGTGGTTTCCGGGGCCAGTAACTCCACCAGGGCAGCCAAGGCCATGGGCCCGTCTTCACCCTCCAGCAGCAGCCAGGCGGCAGCTAGGTCCTGGCGGCTGGGGGTTGCCGCTGCCAAGACTGGGGCCGTGAATTGCCAAGGGAAAGCCCCCAGGCTGGCCGCGGGGGCCGCGCCTGGGGGCAACGGGGAAATCAAGTCCAACTCCCGCAGGGGCAGGCGCTCAGCTTTGGCTTCAAAACCGACCAGCACAGCAGCTTTGCTGCCATGGAGCTCTGCCACCAGGGCCAGGCGCGGACCGGAACGGGTCTGAACTCCGACCAGGTCGCCGCTTTGCAAGGAAGGTTCTGAGGGCGTTAGCCCTCAGGATTGACGAAGGGCAGCAGGGCCATGATGCGGGCGCGTTTCACGGCATTGGTGAGGTCGCGCTGCTGCTGGGCAGTGAGGCCAGTGAGCCGACGGGCCAGGATCTTGCCGCGCTCGGTGATGAACTTCTTGAGAAGGTCAACATCCTTGTAGTCGATCGGATCGCCGGGCTTGATCGGCGAAAGGCGCTTTTTGAAAAAGGAGCTGGTCATGGATGAACGGAAGAAGGGGTGGGCAGCAAGGCGAGGATCACTTGATTTCCTTGTGAACCGTGGACTTGTTGCAGTGGGGGCAGAACTTCTTCAGTTCAATCCGCTCAGTGGTGTTGCGGCGGTTCTTCTCGGTGGTGTAACGGGACACACCGGGGGAACGCTTCGCGGGGTTGGACCGGCATTCGGTGCACTCAAGAGTGATCACGAGCCGGACGCCCTTGTTTTTGGCCATAAGGACGTTGCGCCGCTGTTGCGATGCAAATGACAATGCAACACCTTACCCCGTCGCCGGACCCAGTGCTGCCAAGGCCGGTGCCTAGGATCCAGCCCACTTCCCTCTTACGTCGATGCGGGTCTCGCTCCAATGGCTGCGGGAGCTTGTGGCCTGTGATTTGCCGGCCGCCGAGCTGGGCGAGCGCCTCTCGATGGCCGGCTTCGAGCTCGATGGCCTGGAGGATCTCGCCGCCCAGGCCGCCGGGGTGGTTGTGGGCTTTGTAGAGCAGCGCGAACCCCATCCCAATGCCGACAAGCTGAGCGTCTGCCGGGTGCAGATCGGCGCCGCCGAACCGCTGCAGATTGTTTGTGGCGCCGCCAATGTGCGCGCCGGCATCCATGTGCCCGTGGCCACCGTGGGCGCCTACCTTCCCGCCGTTGACCTCACGATCAAGCCGGCCGAACTGCGGGGCGTGGCCAGCAGCGGCATGATCTGCTCCCTCAAGGAGCTGGGCCTGGCTGACAGCTCCGACGGCATCGCCATCCTTGATCAGCTGCTCGACGAAGTGCCGGAGGTTGGATCGCCCGTGGGGCCCAGCTTTGGCCTTGATGACCAGGTGATGGAGCTGGCGATCACCGCCAACCGGCCCGATGGCCTCTCGCTGCGGGGCATTGCCCGCGAGGTGGCTGCCCTCACCGGAGCGCCCCTGACATTGCCTCCTGCCGATCCGGCAATCCCCAGCCAGGCCCTGCCTCTTGCTGAAGAAGCACTGGCCGCCATGGAAGCCGGCGGCCTCTTCAGCATTACGGCCCTCACGGGGATCCAGGCGGGCCCATCGCCACGCTGGCTGCAGAGCCGGCTTGAGCGCTCCGGCCTAAGGCCGATCAATGCCGTGGTTGACATCACCAATCTGGTGATGCTGGAAACCGGCCAGCCCTTGCATGCTTTTGATGCGACTCGCCTGGCCAGCTTGGGCAAGGCCAGCGGCAGCGTTGCCGCTGGCGATGGCCCCAGCATCGGGGCCATCGGCCTGCGCCAGGGGGCCAGTCAGGAACCGTTCGCAGCCCTTGATGGCAGCGAACACCAGCTGAGCGAAGAAGCCCTTGTGGTGACTTACGCAGAGAAGCCAATCGCCCTGGCCGGAGTGATCGGCGGCGCCGAGAGCGCCGTAACCGACACCACCACGGAGATCTGGCTGGAAGCGGCCGTGTTCGCCCCCCAGGCGGTGCGCCGCAGTGCCCGCAGCGCCGGCCTGCGTACCGATGCCAGCAGTCGCTTTGAAAAGGGATTGCCACTGGAGGTCACCCTGGCGGCAGCCGATCGGGCCGTGGCCCTGTTGCAGGATCTCTGCGGCGCCACCGTGTTGGGCCGCTGGTGTCACCGGCGTCCGGTGTCCGAACCCGTGCCCCTGCGGCTGCGCCGTGATGCCCTGCATCAGCTCTTGGGACCCGTGCAGGTGCTCGATGGAGAACCCGGGGAGCTGGAAGACCTCGAAGACGACCAGATCGTCCAGACCCTGACTGCCCTGGGCTGCGAGTTGGGCGAGAGACCCGGGGCTGAGGGGTGGGATGTGATGGTGCCCCCGTCCCGCAGCCAGGATCTGGTGCGGGAGGTGGACCTGATTGAGGAGGTGGCCCGCCTGGTGGGCTACGACCGGTTCGCGTCCCACCTGCCCGATCCGCTCGAACCGGGGGGCCTCAGCCCCGATCAGCAGGTGGAACGGCGCCTGCGCCGCGCCCTGGCCGCCGCCGGTTTGCAGGAAACCTGCCACCTCTCCCTCGGGCCAGCCTGCAGCGTTCTGAGCGCCGGCCTGGCTGAGCATGGGTCCCCAGCCGAAGCTGATACAGGGGCACCTGCCCTAGCGACTCCCACCAGGCTGCCCCTGGCCAATCCCCTGTTGGCCGACTACAGCCATCTCCGCGATGGCTTGGTGGAGGAGTTACTGCTAGCGGCCCGCCGCAACCTGCAGGCGGGCCGCTCCGGCTTCTGGGCCTTTGAGATCGGCACCGTCTTTTCCCCAGGGGCTAAGGACCCAAGACAAAGCCAGCGCCTGGGCGGGATTGTCTGCGGTAGCCGCTCTGCCGAGCTCTGGACCACGGGCGGCAAGCCCCCTGCCCCCGGCTACTTCCAAGCCCGGGGTCTCCTGCAACAAGCCCTTTCTGCCGTTGGGATCCCCGCCGACGACCGGCCCCTCGAAGCCAGCCCGTCAGACCATCCCCTACTGCATCCAGGACGGGCCGCCCAGCTGCTGGTTGAAGGGCGCCCGGTCGGTTGGTTCGGCCAGCTCCATCCGCTCCAGGCCGAGGCGCTGGATTGTCCGGATGCCACCCACCTGTTCGAACTGGAACTGGCCCCCCTGTTAACGGCGGCTACCCGCCGCAATCGCTTCCAACCCAGCTTTGCTGCCTACGCCACCGTGCCGGCCTCCGAGCGGGACCTGGCCCTGGTGGTGCCCACCAGCATCAGCTGCGGCCAGTTGTTGGCGGCGATCCGCAAGGCCGGCAAACCCCTCCTAGAGCAGGCCGACCTACTCGATCGTTACGAGGGGCCCCAGGTGGCCGCTGGCTCCTGCAGCCAGGCCTTCCGACTGCGCTACCGCGATGCAAAGCGCACCCTCACCGAAGCCGAAGTGGAGGTGGCCCACCAAGCCGTGCGTTCCGCCCTCGAGAAGCAGTTCAAAGCCCAGCTGCGCAGCTAGGGGCTTCGATTCCAGGCTGTATCACGTCCAGGCTGCATCACGCAATGGTCCTAGGCCCAGAAGCCTGGATCGAAGCGGCTTCAAACCCGTTTCAACAGGGCCAGGGTCTCCACATGGCTGGTCTGGGGGAAGAAGTCGATGGGTTGTACCCGCTGCACCGCCAGGCTGCCCTCGGCCGTTAACAGGGCCAGGTCCCGGGCCAGGGTGGCCGGATTGCAGCTGATGTAGGCCACGGTGGCTGGGGGAGTCGCCGCGATTGCCGCGCAAACCGGTGCCGGCAGGCCCTTGCGGGGCGGATCGAGCAACAAGCCATCGATGGCACCGAGCCGCTCCACCAGGCTGGCTCCCACATCGGCCTGCTCGAACGTGGCCCGGCCCAGACCATTGGCGATGGCATTGGCCCGGGCCTGTTCGACCGAGGCCAGGTGGCTCTCCAACCCAACCACCCGGGCACCGGCGGCGGCCAGGGGCAGGCTGAAGGTGCCGATGCCGCAGTAGGCATCCACCAATTCTTGGCCCTCCAGGGGCCCAAAGCCTTCCAGCAGCAGGGGCACGAGCCGTTCGGCCTGAACCGTGTTGACCTGGAAGAAGGTATCGGCGGCGATGCTGAGGCCGATGCCGGCAAAGCGCTCCCGTACAAACCCCCGTCCCGCCAGAACCTTGGTTTCGGGGCCCATCAAGGTGTTAGTCGCCTGGGGCTGGAGGTTGAGGCAGACCCCCACCACCTGGGGCCAGCGCTCCAGCCAGTGGTCGGCAATCTCCTCAAGCCCATCGAGCTCGTCGTGGCTGCTGATCAGGGTGATCAGGATCTCGCCGCTGTGGTGGCCGACGCGCAGGGCTAGATGGCGCAGGCCGCCCTCCTGCTCCAGATGGACATCCACCGGCCAATCGCTGGCCTCGAGGTCGGCCTTAAGGGGTGCGATCAGGGCATCGATGCGGGGATCGAGCACGGGGCAGCGGTTGAGGTTGACGATGCGGTGGCTGCCGCGGCGGTAATAGCCGGCCCGCAGCTGGCCATCGCCCTCGCGCCGCTCCAACGGGATCGTGGCCCGGTTGCGATACCCGAGAACTTGTTCTGGGGCCATCAGGGGGTCCACGGCACAGTCGAGGCCGCCGATACGGCGCAGGGCCTGGACCACTAATTGTTCTTTCCAATGGGCCTGGGGACCGTCCTGCCAGTGCTGCAAGCTGCAGCCACCGCAGCGCTCGGCCAGGATGCAGGGGGGGCGCCGCCGCAGGGGCGAGGCCACTAGGACGGCCTGCAATTCGGCTTCCAGGTGGCGCTTTTGGACGCGACGCACCACCACGGCCACCCGTTCCTCGGGCAGGCCTCCGGGCACGAACACCACCCGATCCTGCCAACGGCCAACCCCTTGGCCGTCGTGGCCCAGGTCAGTGATCTCAACTTCAAAACGATCGCCGATGCGGCCGATTGGCGCGGGGGCGGAGGGGGGGTGGACCATACCCCGACCCTATCGGTGCGTAACACCTCTCGTCAGATGGCCGGGTTCAGGCGGAAGGCTGGATACAATTCCAGAGCGCATGGTGCTATCGGATGAGCGTCGTTCGGGATCTGATCCTTCAGGCAGATGATCAGCTGCGTTACCCGACCGGCGGCGAACTGCGCTCCATGGTCGAGTTTCTCTCGGAGGGAGGCGGCCGCCTGAGGGTGGTGCGGGCCCTCACGGACAACGAGCGCAAGATTGTTGATGAGGCTGCGCGGCAGCTGTTTAGCCGCAAACCGGATTATGTGGCCCCAGGCGGCAATGCCTACGGCCAGAAACAACGGGCCCAGTGCCTGCGTGATTTCAGCTGGTACCTGCGGCTGGTGACCTATGGGGTGCTGGCCGGCAGCACCGAAATGATCCAGCAGATTGGGCTGGTCGGCGCCCGCGAGATGTACAACAGCTTGGGCGTGCCCATGCCCGGCATGGTGGAAGCGATGCGCTGCATCAAAGAGGCCTCTTTGGTGCTACTTGCTGCTGATGATGCGGCCCTGGCCTCCCCCTATTTCGACTATCTGATCCAAGGGATGCAGACCCCCAATTAATCGCTTGCCCCCTTTGATCACGATCAAAGGAGTGATTACTCCGGTGACACCAATACCATCAGGGTCCTTTGGGCCCTTTTTTGTTGCTTGTGCCAACGACACGAGTGGCATGATCCCAACAAGACTCTTCAAACACCAGTCAACCGTGTATCCCATATGGGACTTGAGCTTGGACCCATTCTGCATCCAGCCTGTCTCGGGTGGAGTCGAACAATTGTTGGGCCCTTGAGCTGAGACCTTTGAGTCTCGGGAGGGGTTTGATTCAGCGCCAGATGAGCCCAACCCCACCCACACCGGTTGCCCTGATCACAGGAGGCAAGCCAGGCAGGCCAAAGGGACCAGGCGGACCCATGGCATGGGCTTGTTGATCTAAGGTGAGACTTGATACAGGACCCATAAGGGGTCCAAGCCTGGAGGGGCAAGACTGGCATGCCAGGCGCCTTGGTGGTCGCCTGCACTGATCAGAAAGCCAATACGCAACGCCAGCCAGGCGAGCATGGTCTTCAATGTCCCATAATTATCTGATATTGGGTCTACTTTCAAGTCTCGCAAGAGACCTTTTAAATCGTTGCCGCTCCGTTGGGCGAGCCGTTGCCAATCGCTTGCAAAAAGCGTTCCATGGGTCCGCATGCGATTTGGTGGGTCCCATGCAGCTTCGCTCCTGCAAATGGGGGAAGTCGGCCGCTAACCGCAAGCGAACCCAGGTGCTCGACTATCTCAGGCGAGTCTTGACCCTGGTCTCATATCAAGTCTACTATTTGATCAATGGATCCCTTCTTCATGTCGCGGGGTGGGGATCGGAGTGGTTGGATGACCCAGCTCGCTTGCCATGGGACTAGGAATGGCCCTTTATGTCTTGCCAGCATCGGCCGTCTTGTTACGCCTTCGGTGGATCGGGCACGGCATCTTTTCAGCGAAGGGCCCAAGGGATTGGCGAACTGGTCCAGCCCCGGCTCGAGCCGAGCAGCGGTACGACCTCGGGAGT
>CAINZT010000216.1 GCA_903855705.1 uncultured Synechococcus sp. | reverse complement strand
GGGACCAAGCCGTAATTTCAGCCCATCGGTGCGGATAAGTTCCTGCACGGCAACGCCCGCCACCTCCTGGGGGGGGGCGTCCAGCAGCAACTGTTCGAGGCGGCTGCGGCTGGCCATGTCGCGCAGGCGCAGGTCGAGGCGGTCATAGTGGCTGGCGCCGCCACAGCGCTTCTGCAGGGCATCGATGCGCTCTCCTAGGGGCAGGCCGCCCTCCACCAGGGCTTCAAGCAGCAGCAGGGCGGCAAACAGGGCATCGCGCTCGGGCAGGTGCATGCCAAAGCCCACCCCCCCCGATTCCTCGCCCCCCACCAGCACCTCACCGCTGAGCATCTCGGCGGCGATGTACTTGAAGCCCACCGGCATCTCGATCACGGTGCGGCCCAGGTCTTCGGCCACCAGCTGCATCAGGTCCGAGCCGCTCACGGTTTTGATCACGGCGCCGGGCAGCTGGCGGGCCCGGGCCAGGTGGTCGATGAATAGGGGCATCAGCAGCTGGGTGCTGCAGAAGCGGCCCCGCTCATCCACCGCCGCGATGCGGTCGCCATCGCCATCGAACACGATCCCCACCGCCGGCAGGCCCGCGGCCGTGGAGGCCTTCACTTCACTAATCAGTTGCTCTAGGTAGGGCGCCAGGGGCTCCGGCGGATTGCCGCCAAAGAGGGGATCGCGGTTGGAGCGGATTTCGCGCACGACCCCGGTGGCGCTGGCCCCGGCCAGCAGGGCACTAAGGCCCCCGGCGGCCGAGCCATGCATGGGATCGACGATCACCCGCAGGCCCAGGCGTTCCAGCCCCTGGGAGAGGGCGGTGGTGTTGATCCGGCTGCCCAGGCCGGCCAGGTAGGTGCCCATGGCATCGAAGCGGGGCGTGGCGCCGTCGATCGGCACGCTGATGCCCCCGGCCGCTAGGCGGGTCTCCACCCGGCTGGTGAAGTCGCCCTCCACCGAGCCGCCGAAGGGGCCCTTGATCTTCAGGCCCAGCCATTCGGGCGGGTTGTGGCTGGCGGTGATCACCAGGGCCCCGAGGGCGCCCCGTTCCACCACCGCCCAGCTGCAGGCCGGTGTGGGCACGGGCGTGTCGCTGAGCAGGGGCTCCAGGTCGGCGCCGCGCACGGCGGCGGCAATCGCTTCGGCCAGCTCCGGCGCCAGAAAGCGGCGGTCGTAGCCGATCACCACCTCGCGGCTGGAGAGGCCCGCCGGAGCCGAGTAGGCCAGCTCCCGCGCCGCGGCGGCGGCCACGGTGAGCAGGCGCTCCACGGTGATGTCGACGCCGAGGATGCCGCGCCAGCCGTCGGTGCCGAACTGGATCGGACTGGCTTCCAGGGGAAGCGGCGCTGACGCCATCGGAGCTGCAGCAGATGGGCCGGTGCTAGCAGCCCGATGGGGCCCTGCGGGGCTTCAGGGTGCCGGCCCGGCGGCAGGCCACCGGCGGTTCGGGCCCCAGGTGCCCCAGCCCGGCGTCGCCGCAGCACGCCGCCTTAGCGTCCAACCAGGCCCTTGGCGGCACCGCCCCTTCCCTTCCCCTTGGCCGTTTCCCCCTTGGCCCCTTCCCCGCTCACCGACCGGCTCCTGGGGAGCTGGCTGCGGTGCAAACGGCGGGCCTGGCTCGATCGCCACGGCGATCCCAGCGAACGGATCTGGAGCGCCCACCGCAGCCTCCAGCTCGATGGCCAACGCCGCAGTTTTTCCAGCCTGAGCCCGGAGCGGCCCCGCCATGGCCTGGCCGCCTGTGAGGCGGGTGCCGTCGCTGTGGTGGGGGTACGGCTGGCGGGCGAGGGACCCGCTGGCCTGGCCTTGGAGGCCCATCCCGCCCTGTTAGTGCGGGGCGCCGGCCAAAGCCGTTGGGGGGCCTTTGCCTACCAGCCCGTGCTGGCCCGCCAGGGCTACCGCCTCAGCCGCGAACCGCGCCTTGCCTTGACCCTCTGGGGCCGCCTGCTCGGCGACGCCCAACAGGCGCCGGTCAGCCATGGCCTGGTGCTGGCTGGGGTTGGGGCCAGCCAGCAGCGGGAGTCCCTGGCCCTGACCGGCAGCCTCCAGCACCAGCTCGATGAAAGCTTGCAGCGCCTGGCCGGCGACCTGGAGCGCTCCAGCCCGCCGCCCCTGGTCAACGACCGCAAGAAATGCGTGCTCTGCAGCTGGCGCAGCCTCTGTGACCGCGAAGCCGCCGCCGAAGGGCACCTGAGCGAGGTGAGTGGCATCGGCGGCAAACGGCGCGAGTTGCTGCAGCAGCTGGGCTTGCAGCGCCTCGGCGACCTGGCCGCGGCCGATCCCCAGCAGCTGGCCGACGCCTTGGCCGTGCATGGCGAACAGCTGCGCGACGTGGCATCTGAGCTGATCACCCAGGCCCAGGTGCAGCAGGGCGGCCAGCCCCTGCGCCGGGACCCCAGCCCCGCCCTGGCCGAACTGGACCAGGCACCCGGGGTGTTGATCTACGACATCGAATCCGATCCCGACGCCCGCGACGATTTCCTGCATGGCTTCCTGCGCCTTGGCCGCGATGGCGCCGGCGGCTGGCTCGATCCCAACGAAGCCCCTTACCACCCCCTACTGGCCCTGCAGGAACAGGGCGAGGCCCGGCTCTGGAACCGCTTGAGCCAGCTGCTGGCGAAGTGGCCCGATTGGCCGGTGCTCCACTACGGCGAAACCGAATCCCTGGCCCTGCTGCGGCTGGCCCAGCGCCAGGGGGCGTCGGAGGCGGAGCTGGCGGCCCTGCGCCACCGTCTGATCGACCTGCACCAACGGATCCGCCGCTGCTGGTGGCTGCCGGTGTCCAGCTACGGCCTCAAGGCCGTGGCCAGTTGGCGGGGCTTCCGCTGGAGCCAAAAGGGGGTGGATGGGGCCCGGGCCCTGCTCTGGTGGCGCCAGTGGCGGCTGGGCTTCGGCGGCGCCCATGGCCGTGGCAGCCGCCACAGCCTGCGCCGCATCTTTGCCTACAACCGCGACGACTGCCTGGCCACCTGGGCCGTGGCCCGCTGGCTCCTGGATGAGGACCAGGTTTAGATCTGAGCACCGGGCTCCAGGGGCCTCAACTGGCGCTTCAGGCCCCCTTGCCAGCCCCCACCGGCGGCGCTTCGAATGCCGCCGGGGTGCTGATCTCCAGGGCCAGCCCACCTGAGAGCAGGTGGCTTTCGGCCAAGGCGGAGCGGCGCACCAGGGCCAGCCCCAGCACAACCCCCCCCGCAGGCTCCGGGGCGGGCAGGGACAGCACCGAGGTGATCACCCCGGCCCGTTCGCCGGCGGCGGTCACCAGTCCCGTGCCCGGGCTGGGGGGATCGCGATCGGGGGGTCTTCCAGGGGGAGTCCCCGTCTCGTCGGCTCGCCAGATCCAGCGCCGCAGCTGCTGTTTGACGCCGTCGTAGGTGGCGAGTTTGGCCAGGGTTTCCTGGCCCACGTAGCAGCCCTTGTTGAGGCTTACCCAGCCGGCTAGGCCCAGCTCGAAGGGGTTGCAGCCGTCGTTGAGTTCGCCCGGGGCGGCGGGGAAGCCCTGGCCCAGGCGCCAGTGGTCCCAGGCGGCGGGGTCTAGGGGGATCAGGTCAGCGAGCCAGGCCGGCGCGGCCTCGCCGGCTCGTAGCAGCAAGGCCGGGCTGCCAGCCGTTCCGCCCAGGCTCACCTCCGGCTGGAGCAGCAGGCCAGCGCCTTCCGGCAAGGGCTGCCACTGGCCCGATGGGCCGCTGATAACCCCTGGCGGCAGGGGCCCCGCCAGGCGCACCAGGGTGGCTGGTTGCGGTGGGTCCAGGCGCACCCGATCGGCCGGAAACAGCACCCGATCAAGGGCCTGGTGGATGGCGGCGGCCTCGCCCTCCAGCACCACCAGATCAAGGCCCTGGCCATCCATCAGGGCCAGGGCCAGGCCGCGCAGGCGGGCCGTCGGTGTGATCAGGCAGGTGGCCAGGCAGGCCCCTGGCGCGGCCGTTTCGATCGCCTGGCTGCTCTGGCCATGCAAAAAGCGCTTGCTATCGGGCCCCTCCAGCCGGATCAGGCTCACCGGGCTGCTCCAGCAGGCCGGGCGAGCTGGGCCACCCCAGGGATCGGGATTGGGGAATGCTTGGGGGCTGCTCATGGCTGCTGGCGGGCGGCGCTGGTGGCGGCCACCTCCTCCAGCAGGAACAGGCTGACCAGCTCCAGGCGGGCGGCGGTCATGGCCTCTAGGCCCCCTTCCTGGCGATCGACGATCGTCACCACCCGGTTCACCGTGTAGCCGGCCTGGCGCAGCTGGGTCACGGCCTTGAGCGAGGAGCCGCCGGTGGTCACCACGTCTTCCAGCACGGTGATGGTGGCGCCGGGCTTGGGCAGGGGACCCTCCAGCCAGGCGCCGGTGCCGTGGCCTTTGGCCTCCTTGCGCACGATCAGGGCATCGAGCTGGCGGCCGGCCAGGGCCGCCGCCTGGGCCACGCCGCTCACCAGGGGATCGGCCCCCAGGGTGAGTCCGGCCACCGCCACCGCCTGGGGCTCCACCAGGTCCAGCATCCGGGCCGCGAGTAGGGCCAGCCCTTCACCGCTGAGGCTCACCGGCTTGCAGTTCACGTAGTGGTCGCTGCTGCGACCCGAGGCCAGGGTGAATTGGCCATGGCGGTAGGCCCGTTCGGCCAGCAGATCGAGCAGGCGCTGGCGTTGTTCAGGGGCTGTGCTGGGAAGAAGGGGCGCCATGGTTGCCTTTGGTGGCTGGCCTTTTGAGGGGAGTTTGATTAGTTTGCTGCTTAATCCTGCATCCCCATCGATGGCCCGTTCCGTAGGCCCCAGCGGGGTGGTTCGTCCCCAACCAGCCACCACCCTGCCGAGGCTCTGCGGCCAGGGCCCGAGCACCAGCGACTCGGATAGCCGTAGCCCAACCCCAGCTCCAATCCAAAGCTCTGGTCCTAGCCACAGCCCTGGCCCCAGCCAAGGCCTTGGCTGGACTTGCGCCCTGGCCCTGGTCGCCCCTGGCCTGACCGCCACCCTGGCCCTGGTGGCTCCTGGGGCGGCCCTGGCCGGCCCGGTGGTCTGCGTGAGTTCCCTGGAAGCGCCCCTGCCGGTGAAGGGGGCCGCCGCTTCGGCGTTCTCCTCGCTCTCGCCGGTGGTGGTCACCCGTTGCGGTCCCGTCGTCACCACGCCCCAACTGGTGGAACGCCGCGCTTACGGCTGGACGGCGCCCTTCGCCCAGGGGGTGGATCTGGTTCACCAATTCACCGATGCGCTTGGCATTGCCGTGGCCGGGCGTGATGGCAGCACGGTGATGGGCCTGGGGTTCCCCGACCAGACCCTGGTCTGGGATGGCACGGCAATTGAGGCGACAAACCGGGTGTTGCTCGAAGCCCAGTCCAAGCCGATGCCGGTGCGCAGCGGCGATGTCTTCAACGGCTTCTGCTCTGGCCTGGCCCAGGGGGGATGTGGGCTGCCAATGGCCGAGGCGTCGCTAGCCCCAAGCCCCAGGATGTCGGGGCTAGCTCCGACGGCCGCCCCCGTGCGGGGCCTTTGGTAGGCCACCATGCCCTGGGCGACCCTGCTGGGACGCCCCTACGGGGGTCTAGCAATCTGGTGAATGCAGCGAACTCATAATTCGCCTTAGCCGGGTTCGATCCCCGGGACCCCCATCCAGAGCCCGAACCATGCTCTACCTGGCCCTGGCGGCATTGCTTGCCCTGCTGGCCTTCTTTGCGGCCGGGGAATTCGCCCTGATCCACCTGCGCCCCAGCCGGGTGCAGCTGCTCGCCGCCGATGGCCACCGCGGCGCCCGCTCCGTTGCCCGCTTGCAACACCGGCTGCGCAGGGCCCTGGTGGCCACCCAGTTAGGGGCGGCCCTGGCCCTGGTGGCCCTGGGCTGGGCCGGCCGCGGCGTGGCGGTGCGCTGGGATCCCGCTGCCCAGCGGCCCTGGATCGACCTGGGGGTGTTCCTGCTGTTGGTGGTGCTGGCCACCCTGGTGGGTGGACTGGTCCCCAAGGCCTGGGTGCTGCACCGGCCGGAAGCCTCGGCCCTGCGGCTGGCGCCCCTGCTGGAGGCGGTGAATGCCACCCTCGGACCCCTGCTGCTGCTGCTCGAGCGCCTCGGCGATGGCTTGCTCCGGCTGCTGGGCCTACCGCGCAACTGGGATGAGTTGGTGCCCGCCCTCTCGGCCGGCGAGCTGGAAACGCTGATTGAGTCCAATAGCGTCACCGGCTTGATGCCCGATGAGCGCAGCATCCTGGAGGGCCTGTTTTCCCTGCGCGACACCCAGGTGCGCGAGGTGATGGTGCCCCGCAACGGCATGGTCACCTTGCCGTTGGGGGTGCGCTTCGCCGAGATGATGGAGGCGGTGCATGCCACCCACCACGCCCGCTTCCCAGTGATCGGCCAGTCCCTTGATGACGTGCGCGGCATGCTCGACCTGCGCCGGCTGGCCGAACCGATCGCCCTCGGCCAGCTGCAGAGCGACACGCCCCTCGCCCCCTACATCACCCCGGTGGCCCGGGTTCAGGAAACCGCTTCGCTCGCCGACCTGCTTCCGGTGATCCGTAGTGGCCAACCGCTTTTGGTGGTGGTCGATGAACACGGCGGCACCGAAGGCCTGGTCACCGTGGCCGATCTCACCAACGAAATTGTCGGTGATGGTGCCGATGCAGAGAGCGCCGATGAGGATCTGCAACAGCTGCGCGAAGACAGCTGGCTGGTGGCGGGCGACCTCGAGATCGCCGAACTCAATCGCCAGCTCGCCTTCAACCTGCCGGAGGCCGATGGCCACCACACCCTGGCGGGCTTTTTGCTGGAGCGGCTGCAGCACATCCCAGCCCCCGGCGAGAGTTTGCGCTGGCAAGGCCACCAGTTCGTGATCGTGGCCATGGATGGGCCGCGCATCGAACGGGTCCAGATCACCGCCCGGGGCCGCGAGCCGGACAGCTGATCACCGATAATTGCGGCGCTGGCATCAAGGGAGCGCTTCTGTTGCCCCCCCGGCTGCCGTGACCCTCAACCCCGACCCCAGCGCCATGAAGCCCGTCCGCGTTGGCGTCATCGGTATCGGCAACATGGGTTGGCACCACGCCCGGGTGCTGAGCCTGTTGCGAGATGCCGAACTGATTGGCGTGGCCGACCCCGATGCCGAGCGCGGTCAGCTCGCCGTTGAGCAGTTCGGTTGTCGCTGGTTTCCCTCCTACACCGACCTGCTCCAAGAGGTGGAGGCCGTCTGCATCGCCGTGCCCACGCTGCTGCACCACCGGGTCGGCATGGCCTGCCTCCAGGCCGGCCTACATGTGCTGATCGAAAAGCCGATCGCCGCCAGCCAGGAAGAGGCCGCCGACCTGATCCGGGCGGCAGAAGGCTCCGCCCGGCTGCTGCAGGTGGGCCATATCGAGCGCTTTAACCCGGCCTTCCGCGAACTCACCAAGGTGGTGGCCAATGAGCAGGTGGTGGTGCTCGAGGCCCGGCGCCACAGCCCCAATGGTGATCGGGCCAACGATGTGTCGGTGGTGCTGGACCTGATGATCCACGACATCGATCTGGTGCTGGAACTGGCGGCGGCGCCGGTGGTGCAACTGGCGGCCGCCGGCGGCCGCAGTGGCGATGGCCCAATCGACTACGTCAACGCCACCCTCGGTTTTGCCAATGGGGTGGTGGCCAGCCTCACGGCTAGCAAGATGGCCCATCGCAAGATCCGCAGCCTCAGCGCCCACTGCCGCGACAGCCTGGTCGAAACCGATTTTCTCAACCGCAGCTTGCATATCCACCGGCGCACCCACCAGTCGGTGTCGGCGGATCACGGCGAACTGCTCTACCGCAACGATGGCTTCATCGAAGAGGTGAGCACCACCTCGATCGAGCCCCTCTACGCCGAACTGGAGCACTTCCTCCAATGCGTGCGCGGCCGTGAAATTCCTGCCGTAGATGGATTGCAGGCGTCCCGTGCCCTCCAGCTCGCCGACCTAATTGAGCAGTGTGTTGAGCAGCCCAACATCTGTATGACCCTGAGCGCCCCGATCTGAGTCCTGGCTGCCACCAGCGTCCTGGCTACCGCCGGCGTCGAGCCCAACCCCGGCTTCTGCGTCGTCTAGCGCGTCGACGGCGTCGGCCATGGCGAGCCCGCCTTCGGCCAGTTCCTTGAGGGCGAGCAGTTGCCAGCGCCGGCATTGGCCCGCTGAGGATCCATAAAATCGGTCCCAGGCCTCGGCCTTGTGTTGGCCGTAGAGGGCACTGGGGGTTTCGGGGTGTTCCTGTTGCCAGCCCACCCGCACGGCATGGCCAATCACCACATCAAGGGCTAGGTAGTCGTTGAAGCGCACGTCCGGGTTGGCGCCCACAAAGGCCACCAGGGTCAGCAGGGTTTCGGTGCAGAGCTGGCGATATTCCGAGGCGTCGATCTTGCTGAGCAGGTGTTCGACCAGGCTGGCGAAGTTGCGCTCGCCCGGGGTCTTTTCGCTGAGCAGGGGACCGCTTTCGAGCCGGTTGCGGCGATCGAGCTTGTCGCCGATCACCAGGCCGCGGCAGTGGTGCAGCAGGTCCCAGATGCCGGGGTAGAAATCGCGGGGTACCTGCTGTAGGGCCCCGAGCCGCTGGCGGTGTTGCAGCCAGCCGCTACCGCGGGGGAGCTCTTCAAGAGGGTCGGGCACGTCCCAGCGCACCCGGCCGCTGACATGGAGCTGTTCCTTGCGTTGCAGGGTGGCCTTGGCGTGTTCCACATCGGTGAGCACGGCCCGCAGGCGACGCCGGATCGCGTGGGGCGCCAGGCTGCAAAGGGCCTCGAAGGCGTCATCGGCGGCCAGGTCCCGCTCCGCCGCCAATTCGCCGGTGAGCAGCAACAGCAATTGGCCCAGCTGCAGGGTGAGGCTGCCGCTGAGCAGGGCCGGCTCGAGGCGGGCCAGGCCATCGAGGGCTAGCAGCAGCTCCTGCTGCAGCATCCATTCGCGGCCGTCCACGCCGCTGAAGCGCTCGATCATGGCGGCGATCGCCTGGCTGCCCTGGGGCTGGCTGATCAGGGACTCGTGGGTGTAGTTGCGGCCCACCACCACCTGCTTCTGGCGCACCAGCAAGTCGGTGAGGGCATCCTCCAGCTGGGGATGGACCAGGCCGATCGTGCCGGCGCAGCGGCGCACCACGGTCCAGTCCCCCTGGGCCAGGCCGCGGCGGTAGATCTCTTCGGCCAGCATCTGCAACGAGACGCTGTCGCTGACAGCCGGACCCTGGAGCAGGGCCTGGGGCCCCAGGCGCCGCACCAGCTGTTCCAGCACCTCTGCCTGCTCCGTTAAGGAGGTGCTGCGCCAGAGCCGTTCGGCCAGATCGGGAATCGGGATCTCCTCGAGTTCCTGCTCCTCCAGGGCGGTGAGGGGCTGCTTGCTGATGCTGGCCCGCAGCAGCGGTCGCCCCAGGGGACGGACGCTGCTGCTCGGTTGGGCCTGGGCGGGCAGGTCGACCCAGCCGGCCAGGTCTTGGAGCTCCGCCAGGCTGCCCAGCTGCACCGACACCCCCTCCAGCTGGCCGCTTTGCAGTTGGGCACCCAGGCGCAGGATGGTCTCGGGCGTGCGCTGGAAGGGGCCTTCGGCCACGGGGATCAGCAGCAGGGGCGGCTGGCTATGGCGCCAGTGGCGTTGCAGCAGGCGCAGCTCAGCGCCCACCGCATCGGCCAGCTGGTCGGGATCGTCGGAGAGGTAGAAGGTGCTCTCCTCCAGCACCGCCGCCAGGAAGGCCAGCCGCTCGCCAGCGCAGCGATAGAGGCGGGCGGTGGCCATTGCTTCCATCCGCACGTCCGGATGGCCGCTGAGGCCCAGCTTCGGGTTGGCCCCCACCGCCGCCATCCGTTCGCCCAGGTCCCTGGAGCTGGCCACCCGCAGGCTGTCCGGCTGGTCGGGTCCGGGATTGGGCGGGGTCACCGGCAGGCCCGCCTGCTCCAGGGCTTCCGCAATGGCGGCGCTGGCCGGCACCAGGGCCACCAGCACCTGGCTTGCCCCGAGGGGGCGGGGCAGGCGCCGGCCAGAGGGGTCCAGGTCTTCCGGCAGCAGCAGGCCCTGCAGCATCAGGTCCCCCAGCCAGGAGAGGCTCTGGGTCCAGAGCAGGGGCACATTCGGGTTGGCGATCCGCACCTGGCTGCCGGGCTGGCGCCGTTCGGCAGGGATCGCCGCCTCCGGCACCAGGTAAAGCTCGGGCAGCAGGGGCACCCCCTCCACATCCACGGCCAGCCGGTCGAGGTGGTCGCGCCAGCTCCAGGCCTCCTGCCAGCGGCCTTCGCAGCAGGCCGTCACTAGCTCGTAGGCGATGAACAGGGGCCATTCGCATTCGATGCACTCGAACTGGGCCAGCTCTTCGCGCTGATAGTGGAGCCGCGTGTGGTCCTCGATCACGGTCTGGTGACCATCGCGGCGGAAACGCTTGTAGCCATAGGGGCCGCCCAGGTCCTGGCGGATCTTCTGGCGGGTGCGCTGCACCAGCGACGGACTGTCCACCGCCCAGGCCGGGTAGCCGATCACCGCTAGGCAGGCGCTGTCCACCTCCTTGCTGGCGGATTCGCGTGGCAACAGGCTGCGCAGGGCCCGCCGCAGCCGCACGATCGCGTCATGGGGAATCCACAGCCGGCAACGGCCGTCGCCATGGGGGCCATACAGGTCGAGGCCATCGAGGGCTTCGAGGGCCGCTTTCACCAGGCCAATCGAGCTGGCATTGCGCTCCGGCAGGCCGTGGTTGCCCTTGTCACCCCGCTCCCAGATGCCGTAGTCGGCCACCCGGTAGGCGCGGCTCACGTAGTAGACGAGGTTTTGGAGGAAGTCGCGCTCGTGGTTGGTCTGCACCACCACCAGGCCCGAGCGGGTCAGCTGGGCCAGTTGCAGGAGGAACAGGGCCGTGGCATCCAGCTGCAGGTGGCCCCAGCCGTCATCGGCCACCACCGGTTCGCCGCTGGCGGTGTCGAACTTGGCATGGACCGCATCAAGGGGCGCCAGGCTGGTCTTGAAGCGCTCCACCTTGGCGGCCTGGCGCAACATCGCCGCCAGCAGGCCGCGCATCAGCTGCAACACCCGCTGGTCGAGTTCAAAGGCCCGGGTGTCGTGGCCGCCCAGGCGCCGGTAGGCCAGGGCCAGCCCCCAAACGCACTGGATCGAATAGACGCAGTCCCGCACCCAGGCATCGCCGTAGTTGCCGTGCACGGTGTGGGCGGTGCTGGCCGGCAGTAGGCCAGTGATCGGGTGCTGGCGCGCCAGAACCACCGCCTCGATCTGGGCATCGAGGTCCTGGAGGGTTCGCCGGGCCTCGGCCGGATCCAGTTGCAGGGGCGCCTGGCGTTCGCCTGAGTTGGCCTGGGTGCTGCAGTCCAGCTGGGGCTGGGCTGGGGTTCCGGAAACGGGCGAGGGGACCATGCCGGCGGGGTCCTGGGCGCGGGCCATAGATTCTCTCCCGCCGACCGACCAGCCCATGGCATCAATGGCGACTGCCCCCCCAGGCCCTCCGGCCGGTTCCGGCCTTGGCGACCCCATCCCGATGGTGACCGTGCTGGGGGTGCCGGTGGCGGTTTGCGCCGATGTCTTTGACGCCGCCCTGGCCCTGCATGGGCGCGGAGGCGGCCAGATCGTCACCCTCAATGCCGAGATGACGATGGCCGCCCGGGCCGACCGGGCCCTGGGGGCAGCAATCGCCGCCGCCCAGCTGGTGATCCCCGATGGCGCCGGCGTGGTCTGGGCCCTGGCCCGTCAGGGCCGGCGCGTGCGCCGCAGCCCCGGCATTGAGCTGGCCTGGCGCCTGCTGGAGCACGCGGCCGGCCAGCAGTGGCGCGTCGCCCTAGTGGGCGCTAGCCCCGAGGTGATGGCTGCCCTGCAGCGGCGCCTGGCCCAGGACCTGCCCAGCCTGGGGCTGGTGCTGGCGGTGCACGGCTATCAGGAGCCCGGGGCCTGGCCCGCCCTGGAGCAGCAGCTGCTGGCCTTGCGGCCGGATTTGGTGCTGGTGGCCCTGGGGGTGCCGCGCCAGGAAACCTGGACCCAGCGGGTCCACCAGGGCCGGCCGGGCCTGTGGATGGGGGTGGGCGGCAGTTTCGATGTCTGGGCGGGCGTCAAGACCCGGGCACCGGGCTGGATGGGCCGGTTTCACATTGAATGGCTCTTTCGCCTGATTCAGGAGCCCAGCCGCTGGCGCCGCATGCTCTCGTTGCCCGCCTTCGCCTGGCAGGTGCTGCGCCAGGGCTAGTCCTCCCACCAGCTCTCGGGCGGGACAACCCTTGAGCCCTACCGCCCAGGTTTTGGATGCCCTCGCATTGGGCCTAAGCACCCAGCCCAAACAAAACAGGCCAGAAGCCTTGGGCTTCCGGCCTAGATGAGGAACTTATGAAATGGCGCCCTGAAGGTTCTTCAGGGCGCCAAGTCCAGGTCTTGGAAATCGTTAGGGTCTGGGGCCAGGCTCCGAGTTCAGCGGAAGCCCACCGAGGCCTGCCAAACGAAGGCCAGTAGCAGGAAGAAGAAGGGAATGATCGGCAGGATGTCCACCAAGGGCGCGAAGGCCTGGTAGGCCTCTGGCAACTGGGCCATCGGGTGAACAGCGGAAGCGGCCAGCAGCGCGGAGAGGGCCATTCCTGGGTGCATAGGCGATCGGTCAGCGGACGCTACCACGTGTGGGCGGCCGCAGAGTTGGCTTCCCAGGGAGCGAAATCCTCTGCAAAAGAACCATCGGCAATCGCTCGCCCCATGGCGGTGGTGAAGCGGATCAGGTGGGTGAGGTTGTGCAGGCTGAGCAGGGTGCGGCCCAGCAGTTCTTCGGTGCGGATTAGGTGGTGCAGGTAGGCGCGGCTGTGGTGCCGGCAGGCCGGGCAGGCACAGCTGGGATCGAGGGGCGTGTGGTCGTGGCGGAACCGGGCGTTGCGCAGGTTCCAGCGCTCGCCGTTCACGAGGGCCGTGCCGTGGCGCCCCAGCCGGGTCGGCAGCACGCAGTCGAACAGGTCAAAGCCCTCGGCAACGGCGATCGCCATCTCCCGCAGGCTGCCCACCCCCATCAGGTAATGGGGTTTGTCCTCGGGCAGCAGGGGGCCCACCTGGCGCACGATCCGGTGCATCTCCTCCACGGGCTCGCCCACGCTCACGCCACCCACGGCGATGCCGGGCAGGTTCATTGAGGCCACCACCCGGGCCGATTCGGCCCGCAGGTGGGGGAAGCAGCCCCCCTGGACGATGCCAAACAGGGCCTGGTCGGGGCGGCTGTGGCGGCTGATGCAGCGCTCCAGCCAGCCGTGGGTGCGGCGGCAAGCGGCGGCCACATCGGCCTCGCTGGCCGGGTAAGGGGGGCACTGGTCGAAGGCCATGGCCACATCGGCCCCCAGGGCCATCTGGATTTCCATGGCCCGCTCGGGGGTGAGCTCGATGCGGGCCCCATCCCGGGGCGAGCGAAACACCACGCCCTGGTCGTCGATCTTGTTGATTCCGCCCAGGCTGAACACCTGGAACCCGCCGGAATCGGTCAGCAGCGGCCCGGTCCAGCCCATAAAGCGATGCAGCCCACCGGCCTCCGCCACCACGGCCTCGCCGGGCTGAAGATGGAGGTGATAGGTGTTGGCCAGCACCATCTGGGCGCCCGTGTCGGCCAGTTGGGCGGCGCTAACCCCCTTCACGGTCGCCAGGGTGCCCACGGGCATGAACCGCGGCGTCGTTACGACCCCATGGGGGGTGTGGAAGCAGCCACAGCGGGCCCGGTTGCGGTTGCTGCGGGCAGAAATTTCAAAGCGAAACGGCGCCGGCGCTGGCTCGGCGGTCTCGCCCCCGAAGAGCGGGGTCTGGGTCGGGCCGCTGGAGCTCAAGGGAGCGCGTTGGATCAACAAGACCTGGAACTTAAGAAGGCGTGGCGCCAGGATCAGGCTCCCTGAGCCGGAGCGTTTGCGTTGATGGCCCCGCCCCAAGCCCCCTTGCGGTTGGCGAAGACGCCTGGCTGGCTAGCCGATCTCGCCGGGGCCTGGATCTTTTACAGCGTCCTGCCATTGCCGCCCTGGCCCCGGCCCCGCTTTGAGCGCATCGCCCGCTTCGCCCCCTGGATCGGCGCCTTGCTGGGCGCGATCGAAGCCCTGGTCTGGGCAGGGGGCCAGGGCCATCTGCCCTTGCCAGCCCAGGTGGCCCTGGTGATGGCCCTGGCGATCTGGCTCAGCGGCGGCCTCCACCTCGATGGCGCCATGGACACGGCCGATGGCCTGGCCGCCGGCGACCGCTGCCTGGAGGCGATGCAGGACAGCCGGGTCGGGGCCAGTGGCGTCCAGGCCCTGGTGGTGCTGTTGCTGCTGCGGGCCGCGGCCCTGGTCACCCTGGCGGCCGCGGCCCCCTGGGCCCTGGTTTGGGCCTCGGTGTGGGGCCGGATCGCCCCCCTGGTGGCCATGGGCGCCTTCCCCTATCTGCGCGACCAACCTGGGGTTGGCGGCAGCGCCGGATTCCATCGCCGCCACTGGGCTGGTTTTGCCCAGGAGCTGCTGCCTGCGCTGTTGCTCCTGGGCCTGCTGGGCCCCTGGAGCGCGGCAGCGGGCTTGCCCTGGCAGGGCTGGCTGGGGCTGGTGCCGGCGGTGCTGGTGCCCTGGGGCCTGGGGCGGCGCCTGGGGGGCCACAGCGGCGATACCTACGGGGCCTGTGTCGAATGGACCTGCAGCTGGACCCTGCTGCTCATGGCCTTGGCTGGGGTGCTGGCTGCTTAGGCGGCCCCCCTTAATCCGGGTGCTAAGCCTCGCCAACCCGCCTTCTCTCCTTGCCAACCACGACGGCTCAACCTCCTGTCGCTGCTCCAGCAAAGCGGCGTTGTTTGCGGGCTTTTCTCCCCCGATTCCCTTGCAAAGGGCGATGCCCTGGTGGGGGGTTCGGCTGCGGGAGGGCCAGCTCAGGGGGCCGGTGCCGGCAAGGTCAGGCGAAAGGCGTTGCCCTGGTCCGGGAGGTCCGGATCAATGGTCTGGGGTGGCACCACGAGCTCCAAGTCGCCGCCGAGCCGTCGGGCCAGGTCCCGGGCCAGGGCCAGCCCAAGGCCGCTGCCCGGGATGGCGCCCTGGGCCCGGCCGCGCGCACCGCGCTCAAAGATCCGCTGCCGTTCCTCAAGCGTAATGGCCGGACCCGTATCCCAAACGGTGAGGCTCACGGCGGTGGGCTCACCCCCGGCTTCGGCTTGGTAAGGGCGAAGGGCAGGCTTTGGACTGGGATCCGCGCCCGGCGTGGCTCCTGCTCCGGTGGGGCTGGCACCCGGGCTGGCCAGGCCGCTAGCCAGGGACGAGCAGTGCAGGCCAATGCGGGCCTCGCTCGGGCTGTAGCGAAAGGCGTTTTCGAGCAGGTTGGCCAGGATTTCGGCCACGGCTCCGCCAGCGCCCCACCAGTTCGGCAGTTGCTTGGGGCCCTGCCAGAGCCGCCCCTGGAGGCTGGCGGTGGCCGAGGCCCGTTCCAGCAGGGGCGTCAGCCACTCGGCGAGGGGCTGCTGGGCGGGACCATCCAGGGACGGGGGCAGCAGCAGGGGCTCCGCCTGGGGGGCGGCGGCCACCAGGGGGGTGGGGTGGGTCAGCTGGTCGATGGCATCGACGTAGCGGTTGAGCTGCCGTTGCTCCGCCAACAGGTTTTCGACCAACGGCCGGTTGAGTGGATCTCGATCAAGTCGGCGCAGGAGCAGCTGGCCGAAGGTGCGCAGGGCCGTCAAGGGGTTGCGCAGTTGGTGCACGAGCAGCCGCAGTTGGTCGTCCTGCTGGGCCAGGGCGCGGCTGAGCCGCTGCTGCTCTAGGTCTAGGCCGAGAGCCTCGGTGAGGCAGCCGGCCGTGGCCTGGAGGCGCTCGGCCAGGGCCTGGGGCCAGGGCCAGATCCGGCTGTCCACCCGCAGGGCGCCGACCAGCTGGGGGCCATCGCGCAGGGGCAGCCAACGGCGGGTCACGGCTTGGGGCGTGGGGGCCAGGTCCAGGGCGGTTGGATCGGGGCCGGCGGCGAGGACCTGGGCCGAATCAGGCCATTGGCCAATGGGCTCAAGGCCGGGTTTGCCGTTGTCCGAGGGGATGGTGAGATACACCACCAGGGCCACCAGGTCGGGGCGATCGCCGAACTGGGCCAGCTGCTGCTTCAGCAGGGCGACCAACCGGGCTGACACAGGCGTCATCGGCGCTGATCCCGAAGCTGGTGGGAAATTTTCGGATCCCGTGTTCGAAATCTGGGAAAAAGTCTTAAGATCCGGGTATCGACCAATACCTCGCGGACCGGGAACGGACCCAAGGGCACTGTCGCGACGGCCTTTGTTGCGGGTTTGCCGCAATCAGGCTACAGCAGGAGCAGTTACGTCCCCTTGCTGTTTGGCTGCCTGCCCCCAGGTGGCCCTGTCGCTGTCAGTGCGGTTGCCAAAGGCCTGCCCTTCACCGGGTGGCCTGGGGCGCTTTCTCTCCCGGTAGACAGACGTTTGGGCGTTCCAAGGCTGGTGGCCCCGCAACCGTGCGGGTCCCCTGGCCAGACCGGATTGGTGCGGCGTCGTCCCTTTCCTTTCAAGTCCCATCTTTCAGCCTCCCTTTCGGGGAGTGAAGTCCATGTCTAAGAAGCGCAAGCGCATCAGCCGTCGTCGTCTGGCCGGACAGCGCGTGCTGGCCCATGTCCCGACCCACAACCTCGAAACGGGCGACCACAAGCCCGTCACCGCCGCTCGCCGTTATATCGCCGAGTCTTCCTTGGTGGCGCCAGCCCTGCTGAACGTGCGCCGTAACGAGCACACCACCGACCGTTTCTTCTGGGGCGAAAAGGGCCTGTTCAGCGCCCAGTACGCCGAAGAGAACCACTTCCTGTTCCCGTCCCTGCGCGCCATCGTCGATCGCATCGGTGAAGACGCCCTGTTCGCCGGCCTGGAAGCCATGGCCGCCGACGACTGGGAGGAAATGGAAGAGTACGAATACGCCTTCGTTTGAGCCCGGTCCTCTGGGTCCGGTTCCCGGCCCCAGAGCCAGCCCACTCCCTGCCCCTTGATCCTGGGCAGCCCAGCCAGTCCCATCGCCCTTGTCCCCAGTAGCCAGGGGGCAGGAGCGATGGGTATTTTTTTGGCCAATTTTTTCAGCCTATTGATTGTTGGATCAGGCCCTGCCCCCAGGGATGGGTCCCCTCGGGCGGCTTGACGATCAGCCCTGGCCTGGATCGATAAAGCGGCGAATCGCCGGCAGCAGCTCCGGATCGATTCCGTGCTGACCAGCTGAGCTGATCAGCTCCACCCTGGCCTGCTGCAGCCCAAGTAGCCGCAGCAGCTCTTCGCTGGCCGCGTAGGGCACCACCGGGTCGTTCTTGCCATGGGTGAGCAGCACCTTGGCCATGGCTGGCCTTGCTTGCCAGCCCGGGTGGGGGTATCCGCTGCAGGACACGATCCCTTCCAAAGCCAGGTCACTGCCCACATCCAGGGCCATGGCCGCCCCCTGGGAGAAGCCGAGCAGCACCGTGTGCTCGAGGGGCAGGCTGCGGCCGAGGGCCCCTAGGCGCGCCCGCAGGGCCAGGCGGGCCTGGGGCAGGTCCGGCCAGTTGGGGGTCTGCAGGTCGTACCACTGGCGCCCGAAGCCGCCGGGATGGGGTTGGGGCGCCCGCAGGGCCAGCAGCTGGCGCCGCTCGCCACAGAGCAGCTTGCCCAGCTCGAGCAGGTCATCGGCATCGGCCCCCCAGCCATGCAGGAGCACCAGCCGCTTGCCGGTGTCCGCTGGCCCGCTTTGCAGGGCTTCGCCAACGGCTTGTTCCCCTTGCCAGCTCTCCATGGGATCCGGCGCGGTAGCGCCCAAACTGCGCACCATGCTGCTTGCTGCCAGCGCCAGGCTCCCGGGATCTCTGGTGGCTGGCGCCAGGCTCGCGGCCGGCTTGGGCTCGGACCCTGCTCTCAGGAGGCTGCCATCCCCATGCGGCTTCTGGCCTTGCTGCGTAGGTTGACCCCAGCCCCCCCTGAGTGCGATGGCCCCAACGGCCCTTCTGAGTGTGTCGGACAAGCAGGGCCTGGTGCCCCTGGCCGAAGCCCTGCACCGGCTGCATGGCTTTCGCCTGCTCTCCAGTGGCGGCACGGCTTCGGTATTAGAGGCGGCGGGCTTGCCGGTGACCCGGGTGGCCGAGCACACCGGTGCCCCGGAAATCCTCGGCGGCCGGGTCAAAACCCTGCACCCGCGGGTCCATGGCGGCATCCTGGCCAAGCGCGACGATCCCTCCCACCAGGCCGACTTGGCGGCCCAGGCGATCGACCCGATCGATGTGGTGGTGGTCAATCTGTATCCCTTCCGCAAAACCGTTGCCGATCCGGGCGTCAGCTGGGCCAAGGCCATCGAAAATATTGATATCGGCGGCCCGGCCATGGTGCGCGCCGCCGCCAAGAACCACGCCGATGTGGCGGTGCTGACCAGCCCTGATCAATACGACGCCTTCCTGGCCGCCCTGGCCGCCGGTCGCGTCGATGGCGCCCTGCGCCGCCAGCTGGCCCTGGAAGCCTTCCGCCACACGGCCAGTTACGACAGCGCCATCAGCACCTGGATGGCCGCCCGCCCTGAGCTGGCCGCTGATGACGCTTCCCAAGCAGCGGAAGCGGGTCCAGGCGAAGACGCGCCCCTGCGCCTAGAGCTGCCCCTGCAGCAGAGCCTGCGCTACGGCGAAAACCCCCACCAGCCCGCCCGCTGGTACTCGCAAGATGGCGCCGGCTGGGGCGGCGCGATCCAGCTCCAGGGCAAGGAGCTCAGCTACAACAACCTGATCGATCTCGAGGCCGCCCTGGCCACCGTGCGCGAGTTCGGCTACGGCCCTGCCTCGGGAAACTCCCCAGGGGAGAACGCAGCTGTTCAGAGCGCTGCTGTCGTGGTCAAACACACCAATCCCTGCGGCGTGGCCACGGGGGCCGATCCGGCCGGGGCCCTGGGCCGGGCCCTTGATGCCGATCGGGTGTCGGCCTTTGGCGGCATCGTCGCCCTCAACGGCCCGGTGGATGGGGCCGCTGCCAGCCAGCTCACCAGCCTGTTCCTGGAATGTGTGGTGGCGCCCGCCTTCAGCACCGAGGCGCGCCAGCTGCTCGCGGCGAAGCCGAATCTGCGACTGCTGGAGCTGGCTCCGGCTGCGCTTGCCCTGGCCTCAGGGGTGCAGCTTCGCAGCCTGCTGGGCGGGGTCCTGGTGCAGGACCTCGATAACGAGCCGGTGCAGGAGGACGGCTGGCAGGTGGTGAGTGCTCGCCAGCCCAGCGCCGCCGAACGCGACGACCTGCGCTTCGCCTGGCGCCTGGTGCGCCACGTGCGCTCCAACGCCATCGTGGTGGCCGCCGCGGGCCAGAGCCTGGGCATCGGCGCCGGGCAGATGAACAGGGTTGGGTCGGCCCGCCTGGCCCTCGAGGCGGCCGGGGAGCGGGCCCAGGGGGCCGTTTTGGCCAGCGATGGCTTCTTCCCCTTCGATGACACAGTGCGCCTAGCGGCCTCCCATGGCATCACGGCGGTGATCCAGCCGGGCGGCAGCATGCGCGATGGCGACTCGATCAAGGCCTGTGACGAGCTGGGCCTGGCGATGGTGACCACCGGCCGGCGCCACTTTCTTCACTGAGTCCTCCAGCCAGGGCGGCCTGGGCGGGCAGTAGCTTCGCCTCCATTGCCAAGTCCCCCCGATGCCGGACGCCCTCGCCTTCAATCTCAACTTCCTCCATCCGTTGATGATGTGGGGGCTGCTGGCCCTGTCGGGCTACTCGATGTTTCTTGGCATCAAGGCCAAGAAAACCCGCACCGCCACGGCCGAAGACCGCAAGGCCTTGATCAAGGGCCAGTACGGCCGTCGCCATTTCCAGATCGGCAGCATCGTCCTGGCCGTGATGGTGCTCGGCACCTTCGGCGGCATGGCCGTCACCTACCTCAATAACGGCAAGCTGTTCGTCGGCCCCCACCTGCTGGTAGGGATCGCCATGACCTGCCTGATTGCCCTTGCGGCCTCCCTGATCCCGCTGATCCAGCAGGGCAACCTGATCGCCCGCAAGATCCATGTGGGCCTGAACATGGGCCTGATGACCCTGTTCCTCTGGCAGGCCGTCACGGGCATGCAGATCGTCAACAAGATCTGGACGAGCCGCAGCTGAGCTGGGCTGTCCCACTCCCCCAATCCCAGGGGCCCGAGGGCCTGCCGCTTAGAACTGGGCGCGCTTGCGGGGCGGGCATTCCAGGTTGTGGCAGGCATGGAAGTCTTCCTGCACTTTCCAGGTGAGCTTGCGGGACACCTGGCGCACGATCTGGCGCAACAGATGGTCGCCGCTGCTTTGCACCAGGCTTTCCGGCAGGAGGGCGATCACGCCAGGCAATTTGATCCACACGCTCAAGTCCAGCTCCCAGCGCACCAGGGTCAGGGCCGCATCCGCGCCCTCTTGGTCGAGCCGTAGGGAGGCGTTGAACTCCACGTCGTAGAGCTCCTGAAGCTTGCTCTCCCCAGCCGCCTGGGGCACGGTCACGATGCGATAGACCCCGGCGCTTTGGGGCAACAGTTCCAGGCCGATGGTGGGTTCCACCTCAAAGCCGAAATTGCCGAAGCGTCCCAGGGTGAGCACGTAGCCATTGCGGCCGAGCGGATCGACCCGCATGGGCGCCGCACAGCGACGGAACCAGCCCTCATGGCGGTCCAGATAGGCCTCAACCGTGGCCGCCGGCGCCCCCATCTCCATCAGGTCGCTGAAGTGGCTGCTGTAGCAGCGCAGCTTCGGGTCTGCGCTGTCGCGCAGCAAACCCGGGAGCTCAGCGGCGGCAATCGGTGGGGAGAGTGAGGTGGTCAACGAGATTTCAGACTCCTCAACGCCCGCAGGCGCAATCGATGAACCAATGTAAAGCCAAGGTCTGATCGGCATGGCAGCAAATGTGACAGCGCCAGTTGGGATCGGAGTTTTGGCTTGTTGCCTGGGTCTCAGTTGGCACTGAGATCCATCAGGCGATGGATCACATCTTCCACGACCCGGTCCGGGGTGGAGGCGCCGGAAGTAATGCCGACCCGCAGGGGGCCGGCCGGCAGGACGGGCTCGAGCAGCTCCAGCTCGGCGCCGAGCGGCTTGTGCTCGATGCGGTTGCCCGGTCCAATCCGCTCGGGGGTGTCGATGTGGAAAGAGCGGATGCCGCGGCTCACGGCGATTTCCTGCAGGTGGGTGGTGTTGGAGGAGTTGTAGCCGCCGATCACCACCATCAGGTCGAGGGGTTCGTCCACGAGGGAGAACATGGCGTCTTGGCGCTCCTGGGTGGCGTCGCAGATCGTGTTGAAGGCCAGGAAGTGCTCCTGGAGCTCCTGGGGGCCGTAGCGACGCAGCATCGTGCGTTCAAACAGCCGCCCGATTTCCTCGGTTTCGCTCTTGAGCATGGTGGTCTGGTTGGCCACCCCAAGGCGAGTGAGGTCCCGGTCAGGGTCGAAGCCGGGGGAACTGGCCTTGGCGAAGCGGGCCATGAAGGCCTCCCGGGCGGCGGCCCGCTCGGCGGGATCGGCAGCGGCGGCACCGCTGGCCAGGATGT
>CAINZT010000215.1 GCA_903855705.1 uncultured Synechococcus sp. | reverse complement strand
TCAGGCCAACTCGCCGTACTCCTCCAGCAACGAGAGCCCATCTCGGACTCGCCTGGCATGGCGTTCGGAGAGGCCTAGCTGGTGCCTGTGCTTGACAAAATTGCCCTGAGCTTGCTGCTTAGCTCGTCGAGCCGCCCGTCCACGCACCACGGCGGTAACGATGCAAGCGGCTCCCCGGATTGAGACAAGGGGCTGGCCTTGGGGATTTGCCCTCAGAGCCGCCAGGCGCTACAGCCCAAAAGCTTCGTCATCAGAGAGAAAGCTCGCTATGGGAGCCAAGACGGACCAAGCGAAGGATGGAATCAGCCTTTAGCTGGTAGATCAGAACGAGATCCGGGAAAACGTGACAGTCGCGATAACCCTTCCAGTCCGCTTTGAGCTGATGATCTCTGAACCGAGGCGGGGGCTGGCGATCTAGGACGAGACAATCGATGACCTCGATCAAACGGCTGTCAAGTTCTGAAGAATGAATGCTTTTAGATGCATTCTTGTAGTCCTTCTTGAATTGGGTTGACCGCTCAATCGTTCGCATGCAGGTCTGCGAACAAATCATCAACAGAAGCGGAAATGACGCCTCTACCCTCTTCTAATTCCTGAATAGCCGCCAGCGACTCCGCGTTGGGTCCAAGGAGGTCAAGCAAGCTAAACTGCCCTTGGGCAAAAAGCCGGTATAGATGGCCGAGAAACAGTTGCTCTGAAAGCCCCGAAGCAGAGAGCGTTTGGAGGACCTGAGCACGGACAGTACTGTCCACTTGGCTGAGATCAACGGTTGCGGGTGTCATGGCCGAAACCTCGTAGAGCTTCATACTAATGCGGTTGGCGCTCACCAGACCGTGGCATGGGACCCAGCACAGCACCCCTCCAGGCGGCAGAGGAGTTGCGCCAGCGGTGCTCACTAGGCCGGCGGGACCAGCCAACTACGGCCCGCACCAACCGTATTAAGCGGCGGCTGCAGGGTCAGGGCGTTCAAGCCATTCCCCCGTACGCCTCAAGTAGAGATCCCATCTCAGACTCGCCTGGCATGACCTGGCCGAACTGGTGGACCTGCAGGCGATCGAGCCGATCGGCGAGGGCCGCAGCCGCGCCTATCGCCTTCGCTCCCGGGCATGCCCCCAAGCGAGGGGGACCAGCATCAAGCGCAGAGGCGCCGTTGAGGCGAAGGATCTGGCCAGCTCGAGGCTGGGAATGGGCCCCCAATGCCCAGCAGGTCGTAGCCCCTCTTGGATAACTGCAACGGATGCGTGGGCCTTGAAAGTTCACGCCAATCCGGTGCCATGGCGCCGATGGCATGCGCTGGGACCCATGCCGAAATCGCCCCATAGGTCGTTGTTAATCGCTTGCTCAAAAAAAGCAGGAAAGTCGGATAAAATCCGATCATGCCACCCATAAAAGAAGCCGCGAACCTGGATGGGGTCAGCCCCACGCCACTGGAGCATCCATTGCGGGGCTTCGGGGTGGTGCCGCTGGCGCGGGAGACGCTCGATGGGGTGCTCAGGGGCTACCGCCGCCCTAACGACAAGGTGAGCGAATGGATGAAGGAAGGCGCCTTGCAACCCCTGCGGCGGGGGCTCTACCTGGCGGGACAGCCCCTGCGAGGAGTGCCGATCTGCCTACCTCTGGTGGCCAACCATCTCTATGGACCGTCCTGCGTGTCGCTCGACTACGCCTTGGCTTGGCATGGCCTGATCCCAGAGGGGGTGGCGGAAGTGACGTCGGTGACGCCAAGGCCCAGCCGCAGACTGCAGAACGCGGTAGGGCGGTTCAGCTACCAGCACCTGCCCCTGGCCTACTACGTCGTGGGACAAGACCTCGGCCAGAGCAGCGATGGGCTCAGCTTTCTGATCACCAGCCCAGCCAAGGCGCTGTGTGATCGGCTAGTGCTCAGCCGCGGGTTAGGGCCTCTTTCGCGGGAGTCGATGCGGCAGTGGCTGCTCGAAGACCTGCGGCTGGATGCGGAGCTGCTGGGCCAGCTGGATCTGGCCGACATCTATGCCTGCCTGGCGAGCGGCTTTAAGCGCAGGCAGCTAGCCACCTTGCTGGCGGTGGTTGAAGCACTGCAAAAGGAGATGCAGCAGGAGCTGGCGCCATGAACCGGGTGGTGGCGCAAATGCTGGAGCGCATTCCCCAGGCCAGCGATGCCGAGCGGAGCCAAGGTCTACGGGAAGTGATGCAGGAGATTGCCCTGGCAGGGCTCTATCGGCGGGGGTTTTTCGGTAAGGCTGCTTTTTACGGCGGCACATGCCTAAGGATCTTTCATCAGCTGGCGCGCTTTTCCGAGGATCTGGATTTTTCGCTGCTTGAACCGGATCCTGACTTCTCACTGCAGCCCTACCTGATGGGACTGGAGGAAGAATTTGGTGCCCTCGGCATCAGCGTAGAGGCGAAGGTGAAGCAAAAAACAACAAAGAGCGCGATCGTTTCAGCTTTTTTAAAGCCAAGCACCACGATCGTGCAGCTGGCGATTAGGGGAGGCCCAATCCTAAAGATCAAACTGGAAGTGGATACGGATCCACCGCTGGGGTTCAACACGGAGGAAAAGCTTTTGCTGCAACCCTATTCCTTTTACGTCAAGTGCTTTTGTTTGCCAGATTTATTCGCCGGCAAAATGCATGCGGTGCTATTTCGACAATGGCAGAAACGGGTGAAGGGCCGCGACTGGTTTGATCTGGAGTGGTATGGGCGTCAGGGCATCCCCCTGCATCTCTCTCACCTGGCTGAACGGGCGCGCCAAAGCGGTCATTGGCCTGGGGATGAACCATTCACTGCTGCCAGCCTTCAGGCCTTACTCGATGAACGCATCACTCGCCTGGATGTTGATAATGCCCGAAAAGATATTGAGCGGTTCATCGCCGATCCGCAGCCACTAGCAATCTGGTCGAAGCAGTATTTCCAGGCCCTGGGCAGGGGAATCCAGGTGACCTAAGCCCGTGGGCTGACCAGCATCCCCCCTTAGCTCGCCGCCAGGCGGACGGTTGGGTGACGCATGGCGGGACTAGCACGCCAAGGAAACCCAACCGGCAAGCCCGCTGCATCAAAATGCGAACCACACACCCGTAGCGGGCAAGTTGGAGCTTGGAGGCGGCGGGGGATCGGACTGGATCTTGATACCACGACCGTCTGTAACGATCGAGAGCACTGCTTCGGCATCGAGCTGGGACCAGGGAGCGAGCACCATGGATAGACTTTGGCTATTCGAGCGGAGCTGCGGTGAAAGTGAAGGTGCAATCCTGGGGGAACAGCCTGGGGCTGAGAATCCCCAAGGCTTACGCCGCTGAGCTGGGCGTTGGCTCTGGCAGCGAGATGGAGGTGAAGGTGGAGGCAGGCGCCTTACTGGCCAGGCCCGCCGATGCCATCCACCTGGAGGCGCTGCTCGCGGAGATCACAGCGGATAACCAGCACAGCGAAACCGAATGGGGCGGGGC
>CAINZT010000214.1 GCA_903855705.1 uncultured Synechococcus sp. | reverse complement strand
AGGGGCTCACCCCGCTCGGCCAGGTGGGCCAGCAACCAGTTCACGGCCACGGCCCGGCGGGTGCGACGCGGATAGAGCTCGCCGATGCGGTAGCCACCAAAACCCAGCTGCTCTTTGAGCAGTTGCTTGAAGGGCACTGGGATTGAGCGGGTGAGTTGGACATTGGCAGGCCGTTCCGCCAGCAGCTCGGGGGCCACAGGGAACCGTTCGGCCCAGGCGGTTGGCGTGGCTGGCGTGGCCAGCCAGGCGGGCTGGTGGGGCCCCGCCCCTACCGCGGCCCCTTGGCCGGCCGCCGCCGCAGGTCTATAGCCCAAGCGCCACCAGATCAGTTCGCACACGAAGCGATCGCTGAGGCGGTCGTCCAGCACCGCCTGCAACAACGGCCGAGACAGGGGCCAGGGGGTTGAACCAGCAGCGAGGGGATCGATAGCGCAAATGAGGCGAAGGGGCGGGCGAAGCAACTGGCGAAGCGGCGGCAGCGGGATCAGGACGCGCCCTAACGATGGCGAGAATGGAGCAAGGGTCCCCCATCCGGCAACGGCTGCGGCTCCCGCAGAGCTCAGCCGCCCCAGGAGCCATCAGCAGCCCATCCGCCAGCCCCGCCCTCTGGGCCCCGCCGGACCCCGTCAGCCCAGGGGCCAGAGCCCCGGTGAATGGCGCCTTGAACAGCGGGGTGAGCACCCCGGTGAGTGCCAGCGTGGGCACCCCCAAGAACGCCCCTGCCCCCGTGGGCGCCCTGGGGCCTAACCGGTTCCAGACCCCCCTGGGACTGGCCGGCCGGGGCACGCCGCGCCAGTTGAGCTGCCGGGTATTGCAATCCCCCCTGGCGGGGGTGAGCGACCGAATTTTTCGCCAGCTGGTGCGGCGCTGGGCCCCCGAGGCCCTGCTGTTCACCGAGATGGTGAATGCCACCAGCCTGGAGCTGGGTTTTGGCCTCGAGAAGGTGGAGGAGCTGGCCAGCGAGGCGGGGCCGATTGGCGTTCAGCTGTTCGATTACCGGCCAGCCGCCATGGCCGATGCAGCCAGGCGGGCCGAGCAGGCCGGCGCCTTTTTGATCGATATCAACATGGGCTGCCCGGTGAAAAAGATCGCCCGCAAGGGCGGCGGCAGTGGCCTGATCCGCGATCCGGCCCTGGCCCAGCGGCTGGTGGCCGCGGTGGCGGAAGCGGTGTCGATTCCGGTCACGGTGAAAACGCGGCTGGGCTGGTGCGGGGAGTCGGCCGATCCGGTGGGGTTCGCCCTGGCCCTGCAGGAGGCCGGCGCCCAGGCCCTCACCCTGCACGGCCGCACCCGCCAGCAGGGCTTCCGCGGCCAGGCCGACTGGCAGGCGATTGCGGCGGTGAAACGGGCCCTCACCATCCCCCTGTTTGCCAATGGCGATGTGGCCAGCCCGGAGGACGCCCTGCGCTGCCTGGCCGAGACCGGCGCCGATGGGGTGATGGTGGGCCGGGGCACCATGGGAGCCCCCTGGCTGGTGGGCCAGATCGATGCGGCCCTGGCCGGCAGGCCAGTGCCGCCCACCCCCGGCAAACGGGAGCGGCTGGCCCTTGCCGCAGAGCAATTGCAGGCCCTGGTGGCGCGCAGGGGGGACCATGGCCTGCTGATCGCCCGCAAACACATGGGCTGGACCTGCCAGGGCTTCCCCGGGGCGGCCCAACTGCGCCAACAACTCATGGGCGAACCCACCCCGGCCGGCGCCCTCAAGCTGCTGGAGCGGGCGGCCCAGGAGGACTAAGCGCCGCCGCCGAGGGCCCGTGGGCCAGCCCCAAACGCTCAGGCTGGAGCGACCAATCCCGGGGCCAGGCCCGCTGCCGGCAAGGCTGCTGCTTGGTTCGATCCGGTGGCCGCTGGCCCCACGGGGGGAGCCACCAGGGCCGTGGGAGACAACCGCTTGCCCAGGGCTTCCTTCACGGCCCTATCTAGGGCCTGGCGGAAGGCCTCAGGGGAGATGGTGGGGGCGCACTTCAAGGTGGTGGGGTCACAGCCGCGCAGGGCCGGCGCCTGCCAGCTGAGGGGGATTTCCAATAAATCGCGGGTGCCGGTGATCGCCACCACGGCCAGCAACACGGCCACCAGCACGTTGGCTGTGACATGCAGGCGCCGCATGCGCAGGGAGCGCAGCACCTCGGAGCGGGCCGCCACCGAGAAGAGCAGCAAACCCGTGAGCAACACACCAGCCCAGTAATGGGAGCCCCAGAACTCGCCCGTCAGGGGGTTATCGGCCAGGCGCCAGATCTCCTTTTGGCTGCCCAGGCCCAGCAGGCCCGCCCAGGTGAGCAGGGCAAAACTGGCCCGCAGGGGGGCTTTTTTAACGAACCACAGGGCCGCGTAGGCCAGAAAGGTGCCTGCGCTGATCAGAAGCAGCAAGGCCAGCCGGGCCGCACCGCCCTCGAAGGGTGGGGCCGGATCGAGAAAGTGGTGGATCAAGCTGTAATCGAGGGCGATCAGCACGGCCAACACCACCCCGCCGGTGAGCCAGCGGCCGTGGTCGCCATGCTCAATGCCCACACTCGGGGGCAAGGGATTGATCTTGAGCCGCCGCTCCCGCGCCAGGATCCCCAGCCGGATCGTCGCCCCCACCACCGGGTAGACGAACAGGATGATCAGCACCGGGTGCAGCAACGCCAGCCAGTCGATCGGCGTCATGGGCAGCTGCAGCGGTGCCTGCCATGCAAGCATCCGACGCCGATCTGGCCTAACCCAGGTCAGCCCGCTGGCACCGAGGCGATCAGGGCAACACCTCCGGCCAGCCCTGACGAACCAGCAGCAGGGAGAAATAGGGCTGCTCCCCGGGCGCCACGGCGGCCGCCGGCGCCACCAGCTGGTCGGGCCAGCCCACCCGCTGGGCGAAGAGGGCGCCCGCCAGCAGGCCCCGATCGGCCAACACCTGCCTCACCCAGGGCCAGCGCTGGCCGAGTTTGAGTAGGGCCAGCACCTGATCTGATGCCGCAGCCTGCTCCAGCAGGGCCTCCAGGGCGGCGGGAGCCTCGGGGGTGGGGCGAATCAGCAACGACTCCTGTTGCAGGGCCAGGGGCCAGCGCCCGGCCGCCGCCGCCGCCGCCACGGCCGTGATCCCTGGGATCAGGGTGATGGGGCAGGTGGGATGGCGCTGCTCCAGGGCCAGCAGCCCGTAGGAGGCCGTGGCGAAGAGGGACACATCGCCCTCACAAAGCAACACCACCGCCTCCCCGGCCGCCACCTCCGCCGCCAGGGCGTCGGCCGCCGCCCGCCAGGCCAGCTGGCGCGGCTGCGCCTCCGCCACCATCGGGAACACCAGGGGTAGGCGGCGCTGGTGGGGGCCGATCCAGGGGGCGGCAATTGTGGCGGCCATGCCCACCGCCTCCAGCCGGGCCACCGGATAGGCCACCACCGTGGCGGAGCGGATCGCCCGCACGGCCGCCACCGTGAGCAGGTCGGGATCGCCCGGGCCCACGCCCACCAGGCTCAGGCCCGGCGCCGCGGCCGCCGCCCCCTGGGGCCCAGGGGCCGGCTCAGGCCCGATGCAGTCCCACACACAAACGCCCCAGCTGACCTTTTCTAGGCTCCCCCCAACGCCCGCCGCCCCCTAGAGCCCATGACCCGCCTGAGCCTCTACCGGGACAGCGCCAGCGCCGATCCAGCGCCAACCCTGCTGCTCGAGAGTGACGACGCCGAGGTGATTGCCCGAGCCCTGGCCGAGCGGGGCCTGGGCTACGAGCGCTGGCCGGTGAAGCCGGAACTACCCGCCGCTGCCGATAGCGCCGCGGTACTGGCGGCCTACGCCACCGAGATCGCCAAAGTGCAGGCCAGTGGCACCTATCCCACCGTCGATGCGATCCGCCTGGGACCCGACCACCCCGATCGCCTTGCCCTGCGCCAGAAGTTCCTCTCGGAACACACCCACAGCGAGGACGAGGTGCGCTTCTTCGTCGAAGGCCGCGGTTTGTTTGTGGTGCACCTGGAGGGCGAGGTGATTCAGGTGCTCTGCGAAACCGGCGATTTCCTGCGGGTGCCCGCCGGCACCAAGCACTGGTTCGACATGGGCAGCGCCCCCCACTTCACCGCGATCCGCTTCTTCGACAATCCGGCCGGCTGGGTGGCTGAGTTCACGGGCGATGGGATCGCCAACCGCTATCCATTGCTGGATTGAGCAGGGGCCCCAGCCTTGAGCAGCTTTTAGCCTATAGCGAACGCTTCGATCTTGATCTGTCTGGGCAACCTTCTCAAGGTTGCGATGGAGGCTGCATTAAGGTCAACCCGGCAAGAGCCTTAGCCAAACGGCCTTAGCCAAAGGCTGTCAAAGATTTCAAGGAAGCCGCAGAAGGATGTTTCACACCCCTCAAAGGCACCTAGGCATCCTTTGGATGCGAAAAATTCCGACCATGCATGCCGGCTCGCACAAAAACTTTTACCCAGGGCAAATCATCCCTTTGCGTTGCAATTTCCCACCCCTGAGGCGCCTTGACCGGCGACCTAGGGGCCAACGAAAGCACAAAGCTGTCTTGTCGCAACGGATATCCTTAGGCCCGGCGGCAAGGGCCTAGTCGTTACCATCCAAAGAGATTTCCCTTGCTTCCAGCGTCGGGACGCTCGTCGGCGTTGGGGATGGAATGCTTGGCCTCAAGCGCCCCGCCGGTGATCTCGGCAAGATCATCGAGGCTGAGCTCTCCAGACACTTCTTCGTCTAAAAACTCAACCGGCTCGACTGGATTGCTACCTAGGCCAGAATTGGAAGGATTTAGTGGGTTCATAATTAATACAATGCTTGCTAGCCTAAGAAAATACTACCATGAAGGGGAAAAGGATCCACGAATCCTATGGCCCAGTCTCCAGCCTGGCCCAGGCCCAGCGCAGATCCAACCCACAGGCAACCAGTTGCCACAAAACGACCCACCTCCATCGTCAGGCTCGCCAGGGCAAGTACAGCTCCCGGCCCCGCCACTCCCTCGCCCCGCCTGAAGGGGACGCAATCTCCTGACAGGACCAGACAGTGGACCCGGGGCCGGGGGCACTGCGGCATCGACACAGTCTTTCAATGCCATTAAAGTAACAATGCATACTCTCAGGCGGCTCCAAGCAAAACAGACTGATCGCGAAAATTATGGCGACACACTATCGCCTATCGAGCAGGTTAAAAACAAGATTCCCTGCACTCCCAATCATTAATACCTAAGCACAACAACCATGGCCCGAGAGATCTTTCATGCCCTTGACGAAGCCGGTCCCTCTCTGAAGAACTGGCTGTCCACCCATTCCATCTCGGAACAGCCGTCCCTAGATGAGATCCTGATCGCCGAAGGAACGCCCCACCGCCAATTGTTTATCCTGGAGGCGGGCATAGCATTTGTCGAAGTCAGTCACCGCGATGGCTCCGCCCTGCGACTCGCCGAGCTACAAGCGGGAGCCATGTTTGGTGAAATGGCCTTCCTGGAGGAGCGGCCCCCGGTCGCCTCGGTGCTGGCGGGCCACGGGTGTCGAATCCGCAGGATATCGCAACGCTCCCTCGAGCTGGCCATGGACAACAACGCCAACCTGGCCAGCGACCTGTATCAATTAATGGCTCGCAAACTGGCGCTGCAACTGCAGAGCCAGAACGCCCTGATCCATCGCTGGCCGGGGGTCAGTATTGAGCCCCTGCGCAAGGCTTTGGTCGTCTTTGCCTATCTTGCGGAGGCCGATGTGTCCTGGCTGGCTCGCCACGGGCGACCCCTCCATCTCGATGCAGATACAGTGTTGATTCGCGAAGGGGAACCCGTTCCGGATCTGCTGATTCTGCTGGCTGGATCAGCACAGGTCAGCATGCAGATCGACGGCCATCAAACCATCGTCGGCAGTTCCCGCCGCGGCGAGATCCTGGGCGAAATGAGCCTACTGGGTGACGCGAATCGGGCCACAGCCAGCGTGCACGCCGATGGTCCCATCGATGTTCTGCGCCTCTCTAAAGACCTACTGGCTGAACAACTCGAAGCCAACCCGGGGATGGCGGCCCGCTTTTATCGGGCCATGGCCGTTCTGCTCTCCCAACGGAATAGGGACCAACTGCAAAGTCATGGCCTAGCCGTGCAATCCCAGAATGCCGAAGACAACAACAGCGACGACGAAGATGTCATCGACTTTACCCAGATGTCCGGAATCACTACCGCTGGGCTGCGTTTTGATTGGCTTTGCCGCAATGTCAACCTGGGGCTCCAAATCCCTGGAGTTCGCTGATGACATCCAGCAGCAAGGGAAGCCTCAATAGCGACACAACCTGGGCCCCAATCTCTTCAAACCAGCGAACCAATTCCCAACTTGACACAGGCGAAGAACGATGCTGGCCCGACCAATTGGCCCAGGTCAGTCTCGGCGAGGTGGGCCTGCTGGTCGAGCTGCGAAGTCCGGAGGGCCGCTTGCTGCGACGGCGCTTTCTCCACAGTTTTAGGGCTCCGACCCTGCTCCCTCCCTTGGGCAGCACTCGGGAGCTGGCCTTCGTGCTTAAGGCTATTGATCCAGCCCTGGTCGAAGGGGTCCCCAGCAGCGCTGCCCTGGAGGCCGAGGCGGCCCAGCCGCTAGAGCTGGGGCTGGGGTTGGTGGATGGCTGGCCTGGTCCAAGGAATAGGGCGATGGCCTCAGCAGCGGCACCCAGCCTCGAAGCAGGCATCAGGAGCCTGCTGGAAACCGAGGCGCAGCAACAGCTGCAGCGCAACCTTCGCTTTGCGCCATTCAACCGAACGGCCCGGGACGAGCTTTTTGAGGAGCTGGATCGCTCCAGCAGGCCCCTGGCAACCCTGGATCACCCCGGGGCGAACAAGGCCAACACCACAACTCCAACAACGGGAAGGGATGGTCCGATCCTGGCTGGCCTGGCCTGGCTGGCAGCAGACCTAGGGCAGCGGCTGGACGCCCAAACCCTGCCGCCAGGAGCCTCGATCCGGCAACGGCTGGAGCTGGTGCTGGCGCCATCGGGCCTGCTGCAAAGGGAGGTGCTGATGAACGCCAGCGCCTTCGATCTCGACTGTGGTCCCCTGATTGCCTTTCACCGCGATGACCCGGACCGGGCGATCTTCCTGCGCCCGAGCCGCCGGGGCTACCTGATTTGGGATCCAGACCTAGCCGCCGTGCTGCCCCTGGCAGAGCATCGCGACCACCTGGAGAGCTATAGCCCACGCATGCTGAATGTGATCCCCGCCCTGGGGGAAAAGGATCTGAGCGTGCTGGGCCTGTTCCGGTTCGCCTACGGCCAACCCAACCGTCAGCAACAAATTTTGCTCACCGCCCTCGTCGTTGGCCTGGTCCTGGGCTGGATCTGCGCGATTGGCAATCAGGTCGGCGCCACCCGTTGGATCTTCGCGCTCGGGGGTCTGGGCGCCCTGGTTGGGACATGCCTGGCGGTGGTGCCCCCGGGATTTCGCCTGCCAATCGCCATGGTCATCGGCAGCACGGGCCTGGGCTTGCTCACGCCCACCTTCAACACGATCCTGACCAACCAGGCCCTACCGGATCGGGACCTGGGCCTAATGCTGCAAATGGCAGGCATTCTCCTGGCCGGGGCCCTGGTCGGAATTGGGCTGGAGTGGTCACGCAATCGCGACTTGATTGTCGTGCAGATCCGTGGAGCGGTGCGGTTGGAGTTCGCCGCCTTGGATCGGTTACTGCGCTTACCCGTCGCGTTCTTTCAGCGCTATTCCCTTGGCGAACTGAGCCTGCGTTTCCAGGCCATCACAGCGATCCGCCGCAGGGTCAATACCCTCATCCAGGGGGGCTTAATTCAGGCTCTACTGACCAGTTTGTACCTGCTCTTCATGCTGCGAATCAGTGTCAAGTTGACCCTGTTAGCCATCCTTGTGGCCCTGATTCTGTTGATCCCTTCGACCTGGATCCGGATTCAAACCGCGAAGCTGGAAGGCCAGGCCCAGGCGGCCCGCGGCGAGGCGTTGGGACGCAGTTTAGAGATGATTGAAGCGGTGTCCCAATTGCGCCTGGCAGGGGCTGAGCAGGCGGCCCTGCGCTACTGGTCCCATTCCTATCGGCGGTCGGCCAGCTACGACTACGCCAGTGACGCCAAGGCTGCCGTCGGCCAACTACTCGAGACGCTCACCCCCCAGCTGGGCATCCTGCTGATCTTCGTGATGCTCACCCGGTTGGCGGCGGAGGCCCAGGCCAACCCAGCCGGACTGCCGGCGGCGCCCAACCTGGGCGACTTGCTGGGCTTTCTCTCGGCCTTTGGCATCTTCATCGGTTCGATGGTGGGCCTGGCAGGCCTCGGCCAGCAACTGGTGGAGCTCCAAGTGGACTGGCAGCGGGCGAAACCGATCTTTGCCACCCCCCTGGAGATCAAGGCCGGGTGCCTGGACCCCGGCTCCTTGCAGGGAGCCCTTGATGTTGAGCGGATCAACTATCGCTATGGTCCCGGCCTCGGGCTAGCCCTGGATCGGGTGAGCTTGAAGGCCGATCCCGGTGACTTCATCGCCCTAGTCGGACCTTCGGGTTGTGGCAAAAGCACCTTGATCCGCCTCTTACTTGGCTTTAGCCAACCGGAAGAGGGGGTGATTCGCTATGACGGCAAAGCCCTCCCAGGCCTGAAGATCGATGCTGTACGCCGACAGATTGGCAGCGTTCTTCAACACTCTGGCGTCTTCACCGGCAGCCTGTTCAACTGCATTGCTGGTAGCGCGTTGATCAGCCTGGAGCAGGCTTGGGACGCGGCCGAACTGGTGGGACTGGCCGATCACATTCGCGAGATGCCCATGGGCATGCAAACGCTCGTCCCCGCAGGGGGTGGCACCTTCTCGGGCGGCCAACGGCAACTACTTTCGATCGCCCGGGCCCTGGTGCTGCGGCCGCGAATTCTGTTCTTCGATGAAGCCACCAGCGCCCTGGATAACCGCACCCAGGCCGTAGTCACGGCCAGCTTGAACCAATTGAAAGTCACCCGCATCGTGGTCGCCCATCGACTCAGCACGATTCGCCATGCCGATCAGATTGTGGTGTTGCGCTCTGGCCAGGTCGAGCAACGGGGCAACTATGACGAGCTAATGGAGGCCGGCGGCCTATTCGAAACACTCATGCGCCAACAAATTGCCTGAGCCAACCGCCCGCCAGCCACAAGCCAAGGACAAGCCAACAGCAGACCGACAACAACCCCGAACTTCAATCTAGAACCTCAACTCAGATTCTCACTCGAAACGTCAACATAAGACTGCAACACAATGTTTCGCAAGACCGCCCTAGATGCCCTCGCCAGCCCGGAGAAGTTGGACCAGCCCTTGCCCCTGATCCGCCCCCACTATTGGACACTACTGGCCAGCTTGTTGGGCTTTGCTGGGCTCGTGCTGGGCTGGATGATCCTGGGACGCCTACCGGTTCGACTCAGTGGCCCTGGCATCTTGATCGTGCCCAATGGCCTCCAGCTCCTTCAAAGCGAAGCCAACGGCCAGGTAGTAGCCCTGTTGCAACCGATCGGCCGCTGTGTCGCCAAGGGCTCCGCCCTCGTCCAGATCAGGCCCGTTGACCTGAAACTGCAACGGGACAAGTCCAACCAACAGCTCTCGGAATTGCGCAATCAGGACCGCATCAGCGACCAGCTGAACGCCAGCCAACTCGCCGGCCTCGAAGCCGATCTGAAGCGATTGCAGCCCTATCGCCGCAGCGGCGCAATCCCGGAGCAGACCTTTGTCGACAAACAACAAGCACTCCAAAGCCTGCGCAGCCAGCTCTACAGCCAGGGGGCCCTACGGGAGCAACAAATCACAGATCGGGCCCTCGAGCTGGGCCGGTTGAACGCGGACCTGGCCAGGGAGAGCTGGGTGCGCAGTACCCACGCAGGCTGCATCAAGGATCTCAGGGTGCAGGCCGGCGCCCTCGTCACGGTTGGCCAACCCTTGGTGGAAATCGACAGCAGCGGCCACCTGGACGACCTCCAGAACCTGGCCTATTTCCCCTCCCAGGACGGCAAGCGGATTGCGGTGGGCCAGCCGGTGCAGGTGACTCCCACCGTGACCCAGCCCCAACGGCATGGGGCGATCCAGGGTCGGGTTGTGGCGGTGCGGCCCTTGCCGGTCTCTGAAGAAGCCCTGCTCAACCGCCTTGGCAACCGCAGCCTGGTCAATGAGATCGTCAAAGCTGCCGGGAGTGGCTCCGCCCTCATTGAGGTACGCACGGCCCTCTCCAAAGACCCAGCCACCTACAGCGGCTTCAATTGGGGTGGCGGGCCCGGACCCCACCTCCACCTGAGCGGCGGAACCGCCACCAGGGTCAAAGTGCTGGTCGAATCGCGCGCGCCCATCAGCTATCTCCTGCCGATCCTGCGGGATCTCACCAGTCTCTATTAAGGGGCCCAACCCATCATCGCCATGACAACAACGGCCGCGCCCAAGGGACCCCCTGGCCCAACTAGCCGCCAACCAACCCAGACCCCACCCCTCACCAGGCCCGTGGTCACCCCCACCGTGCTGCAGATGGAGATGAGTGAGTGTGGCGCCGCCTCGCTCTCGATCATCCTGCAGTACTACGGCCGGTATGTGCCCCTCACCGAGCTGCGGCAGGCCTGCGGTGTGTCCCGGGACGGCAGCGACGCCGCCAGCCTGCTCAAAGCTGCGGCCCTGTATGGGCTCAGCGGCAAAGGATTTAAGAAGGGACTCAAGCGGCTCCAGGAGATGGCCCTGCCGGTGGTGCTGTTCTGGGAGTTCAACCATTTCCTCGTGCTTGAAGGATTCCAGGGAAGCCGGGTGTTGCTCAATGACCCGGCCTTAGGGCGCCGCAGTGTGAGCGCTGAGGAGTTCGAGACCAGTTACACCGGGGTGACCCTGGAACTGCGGCCCGGTGCCCAGTTCCAACGGGGCGGCCAACGACCGCGGGTGGGACCGGCGATCCTGGCCCGTCTGCGGGCTGAACCGGAAGGGGTCCTGTTCTGTTTCCTCAGCGGGATCGGCTTGATCCTGCCGAAATTATTGCTACCGGTGTTTTCCCAGGTCTATATCGACGACGTGGTGGGCAGCCATTTTGAACAATGGTTGAAACCCCTGTTGTGGGCCATGGTGCTGTGCCTGGCCGCCCTGGGCCTGGGCCGCCATCTGCAATTGCTAGGACGCCGGGAGTTGGTGCGGCGGCTTGATCTGCGTTTCAGCCTCGCCTATCAGCACCAGGTCTTGAGCCTGCCTGATCGCTTCTTCAGCCAGCGCTTTGCCGCTGAAGTGAGTTATCGGGGGGAGCTGAACAAAACGGTGGCCCAGTTCATCACCGATAAGCTCCTGCCCCTGGCAAGCGACCAGCTGCTGCTGATCGTTTACCTGGTTTTGGTCTTGCTTTACAGCCCGATCCTGGGGGGGCTACTGATCTCCACAACAGGGATACATGCTCTGCTGATCGCTAGCCAACTGCGACTGCAAAAGGACAGCAGCCAGCAACTCCAGAAGGATGGCAACAAGGCCCAAGCCACGGTGATTTCCGCCCTCAAGGAAATCGAAACGGTGAAGGCCTCGGGCGTGGAACCCGACATCTTCAAAACCTTCGCTGGCTATCAGGCTCGCAGCCTCAGCCTGTTCCAATCCTATGCACTGCGCTCCGCCCAAATGGAGCTTCTACCAGCGGCCTTGAACGGCCTAAACCAGGTTGGAGTGCTGGGGATTGGCTTCGTGCTTGTGTTGCAGGGAAAAATTAGCCTGGGAATGCTGCTGGCCGTCCAAGTAGTGGCGATGGAGCTAGTGCGGCTCGCGAATCAGCTCCTGGAGGTGGTGCGACAGCTCCCTGAATTTGAAGCCTCCGTATTGTTGCTGGAAGATGTGATGGAGCAGCCTGCCGATCCCTTGCTCTCAGGCACACCCCCAGCCAATCCCGTGCAAGGCCGCCTGAGTGGGGCGATCTCCCTGCGCAAGGTCAGCTTCGCCCATGTGCCGATCAAGCCAGCGCTGATCCAGGACCTGGACCTGGAGGTCCGTCCCGGCCAGCGCATCGCCCTGGTAGGCAGCAGTGGATCTGGGAAAAGTACGGTTGCCCGTGTCATCTCCGGCTTGCTGCAACCCACTGGCGGCGAGCTGTTGTTTGATGGCGAACCCCTATCGACCATTCCCAGAGAAGTGAGTGTCAACTCGATTGCCATGGTGCAACAAGACGGACATTTATTTGGCTGCAGCGTGATCGACAACCTGACCTACTGGGATCGCAGCATTCCCCGGGAGCGCGTGAACCAAGCCTGCAAAGATGCCCAGATCGATACCGTGGTGAAACGGTTGCCGGCTGGCTACGACACGGTGCTGAGTGAAGGGGGCAGCAACCTTTCGGGCGGGCAACGTCAACGGCTTGAAATCGCCCGGGCCCTGCTCAGGGATCCTTCCATTCTGATCCTCGATGAGGCCACAGCCGCCCTGGATCCCGAAACGGAGCGGTTGGTGAGCGAGGCCCTGCGGCGACGCGGCTGCACCCAGATCATCGTGGCCCACCGGCTGAGCACGATCCGGGATGCCGACTGGATTCTGGTGCTGGACAAGGGCCAGGTGGTGCAGCAAGGACGCCATGGAGAGATGGTGGCGATCCCAACCAGCCCCTACGCCCAACTGGTGGCCTTGGATGGCCATTCCCCGGAGGCGGCAGGCAAGGAGGCCTGAAGGATCCACCGAACAGCTACGTGAACAGGCAACTGAACAGCTAACTGAACAAGCAGGGGAGCCAGTTCCCCTCAGACCCCAGTTCAGGAATGGAAGCGTGGTTCGGGCCAGAACCCTGCGAGCAGCTCGGCTTCAGCCCCAGCCAGTTGCTCCAGCCGCTCCACGACCTGGGCCCGGGGCCAGCGGTCTTCGCACAGCAGCCAGTAGAGGCCAAAATGGCGGGCCTCACTGGCCAGCAGGTCGACGTAGAGCTCCCGCAGCACCGGATCGGGGCTGTGGGCCGCCAGCAGGGCCATGCGCTCGTGGCTGCGGGCCTCAATCAGGCCCGCCACCAGCAGGCTGTCGAGCTTGCGCCCGGGGTCCTGGCGCCGCACCAAGGCCACCAGGCTGGAGCCGTAGGGCGGTGCCGGCAGGGGCCTTAGGGGAATGCCCCGCTGCTGCATCAGAGCCAGCACCCGCTCAAAATGCTCCAGCTCCTCCCGGGCAAGGGGGCTGAGCACCACGGCCAGCGCTTCATCGGCCGGATAGCGGAAGAGCAGCTGCATGGCGTAGCTGGCCGCCTTGCGCTCGCAATGGGCGTGGTCGAGCAGCAACAGGTCGGGATGGGCGATGGCCTGCTCAAGCCAGGCGGCGCTGCTGGGGGCCGCCAGCCACTTGACCCGGGCCGTGGGCGAGGCGGGAGCGGCCCCAGGGGGCTCAGCAGGCCACTGACGGGTTACCCCGGGAAGGGAGCCAGCCTGGGCAGAAGACAAGGGGCTCATCGCGGGGAGGATTGGCGCAGTCTGTCCACAAGGCCGTCGAGGGCAAGCCGATAGCTGGTGGGACCAAAACCGCAGATCACCCCGATCGCCTTGTCGGCCAGGGTGGAATGGTTGCGGAAGGGCTCGCGGGCGTGGGTGTTGCTCAGGTGCAGCTCCACAAAGGGGATCTCCACCGCCAAGAGGGCGTCGCGGATCGCGACCGAGGTGTGGGTGTAGGCGCCAGCGTTGATCAAGATGCCGTCGCAGTGGCCGCGGGCCTGGTGGATACGGTCGACCAGGCCACCCTCGTGGTTGCTCTGGAAGCTGGCCAGGGCCACACCCAGGCTGGTCGCCTGCTGCTGCAGGGCCGCGTCAATCTCCGCCAGGGTGCTGTTGCCGTAAAGCCCCGGCTCGCGGGTGCCGAGCAGGTTCAGGTTGGGTCCGTGGAGCACGAGCAACTGCATGGGGGGGTCTGCTGGTAAGTTCTTGGGGTGTGGTTCGGGTCGGTGCCCGAGTGGTTAATGGGGGCGGACTGTAAATCCGCTGGCTCTGCCTACGTTGGTTCAAATCCAACCCGGCCCACCTTTCCACATGCCCTTGTAGCTCAGTGGT
>CAINZT010000213.1 GCA_903855705.1 uncultured Synechococcus sp. | reverse complement strand
CTGGGCCATCGGCAGCACCTCCGCCGGCTCACAGGTGAGCAGTTCGCCGTCGGCGAACACCTCGTAGGTCTGGGGATCCACCTCCACCTTGGGCAGGGCGCTGTTGTTGCGCATGGCGGCCTTGCCAATGCCGCGGGTGTTTTGCACTGGCACACACAGGCGGCTTAGGCCGAGCTTGTGGGGCAGGTCGGCCTCCAAGGAGGCCTGACTCACAAAGGTGAGGCAGCTGGGGGCCAGAGCCTTGCCGAAGCTGGCAAACATCGGCCGGCCATGGACCGGCCCCGGGGTGGGGATCGGGGCATTGGCATCGCCCCTCTGGGCCCAGACGATCGAGCCGCCCTTGATCACCAGCTCCGGCTTCACGCCAAAGAAGCCCGGTTTCCAAAGCACCAGATCGGCCAGCTTGCCCACCTCCACCGAGCCCACCTGGCTATCCACCCCATGGGCAATCGCCGGGTTGATCGTCACCTTGGCGATATAACGCTTGAGGCGGCTGTTGTCGTTGCGGCCGCCACCCGGACCGGCGGCATCTTCCGGCAGGGCGCCCCGTTGGACCTTCATCTTGTGGGCGGTCTGGAAGGTGCGGATGATCACCTCGCCCACCCGACCCATGGCCTGGGAGTCGCTGGCGATGATGCTGAAGGCGCCGATGTCATGGAGGATGTCCTCGGCGGCAATCGTTTCGCGGCGGATGCGCGATTCGGCGAAGGCCACGTCCTCGGGGATGCGCGGATCGAGGTGGTGGCACACCATCAACATGTCGAGGTGCTCCTCCAACGTGTTGCGCGTGTAGGGGCGCGTTGGGTTGGTGGAGCTGGGCAGCACGTTGGCTTCGCCGCAGATGCGAATGATGTCCGGGGCGTGGCCGCCACCGGCCCCCTCGGTGTGGAAGGTATGGATCGTGCGGCCGCCAATCGCCCGGATCGTGTCCTCCACGAAACCCGCCTCATTGAGGGTGTCGCTGTGGATCGCCACCTGCACGTCAAAGCGGTCGGCCACGGTCAAGCAGCAATCGATCGCCGCCGGGGTGGTGCCCCAGTCCTCGTGCAACTTGAGGCCGCAGGCCCCGGCGCGGATCTGTTCTTCCAGGGCGGCCGGGGTGCTGGCGTTGCCCTTGCCGAAGAAGCCCAGGTTGATCGGCAGCCCCTCGGCGGCCTGGAGCATGCGGGCCAGGTGGAAGGCGCCGGGGGTGCAGGTGGTGGCGTTGGTGCCGGTGGCCGGGCCGGTGCCGCCGCCCAGCAGGGTGGTGACGCCACTGGCCAGGGCCGTTTCGATCTGCTGGGGGCAGATGAAGTGGATGTGGGTATCGATGGCGCCGGCGGTGACGATGTGGCCCTCGCCCGCAATCGCCTCGGTGCCCGGGCCCACGATGATGTCGACCCCATCGGTGATGTCGGGGTTGCCGGCCTTGCCGATCGCACAGATGCGGCCGTCGCGCAGGCCAATGTCGGCCTTCACGATCCCCCACCAATCGAGGATCAGGGCGTTGGTGATCACCGTGTCCACGGCGCCGTCGGCGCGGCTGGTCTGGGCCTGGCCCATGCCATCGCGAATCACCTTGCCGCCGCCGAACTTCACCTCATCGCCGTAGCTGGTGAAGTCCTTCTCCACCTCCAGGATCAGCTCGGTATCCGCCAGGCGCAGCCGGTCGCCGGTGGTGGGGCCGTAGGTCTCGGCGTAGGCGCGGCGATCGATCCGGTAGGGCATGGCCTGGATGCAGGGAGGAGAAAGGGGCCGAAAGGCGGAAACAAGGAAGGGGATGGCCCGGGCTGAGCGGTCTCAGGACCGCTCCAGCTGGGGGCTAGGGGACCTAATCCAGGGGCCCGTTGATGCGGCCGTTGAAGCCGAACACCCGGCGGGCCCCGGCGTAGGGCACCAGGTTCACCTCGCGGCTGTCGCCCGGTTCAAACCGGATCGCCGTGCCGGCGGGGATGTCGAGCCGCAGGCCGCGGGCGGCCTCGCGATCGAACAGGAGGGCGGCGTTGGCCTCAAAGAAATGAAAATGGGAGCCCACCTGCACGGGCCGGTCACCGCTGTTGGCAACGTTGAGGGTGGTGACCGGGCGACCGGCATTGAGTTCAAGCGTGCCGGGTTCGCTGAACAGTTCGCCGGGAATCAGGGGCGCCATGGCGGGAAAGGGCTGGAGAGGGAAAGGGCGGAAGGGGGTCCGGCTCAGCGGATTGGGTCGTGCAGGGTGACGAGCTTGGTGCCATCGGGGAACACCGCCTCGATCTGCACCTCATGCACCAGCTCGGCGATACCCTCCATCACCTGGTCGCGGCCCAGCCAGGTGGTGCCCTCGGCCATCAGCTCGGCCACGCTCTTGCCATCGCGGGCGCCCTCGATCACCAGAAAGCTCAACCAGGCCACCGCCTCGGGGTAATTGAGCTTCAGGCCCCGGTTGAGGCGCCGTTCCGCCAGCAGGGCCGCCGTGACGATCAGGAGTTTGTCCTTCTCCTGGGGTGTGAGATGCATGGAAAGGGGGTGGCCAAAACCACTGTGGCAGTGGCCCAGGCTGCAGCAGCGTTCATGAAGAACGGTTGTTGCCCCTGAACGGTGGCAGGCCAAGGGACCTGGCGGCTCAGGCAGCGGCCGCAATCCAGGGGGTTTCCTGGAACGGCCAGACCCTCGGCAGCTGCGGCGATGCCAGCCCCCGCTGCTGGCGGATCCGCGCCCAGATGCGGGTGAACCAGTAGCGGGCCGCCTGGCTGGAGGGGCCCCGGTAGCGGGCCACCAGGCCCTGGTCGAGGGGGCCGCAGGCCAGCTCCCCCTCCAGGCCGGCGCGGTCGTCGCGGCAGAGGCTGGCCAGGGCCTCGAGCTCAGCCGCGGCCAGGGGCTCGGGCGCCACCCAGACCAGGCTGCCGAACACCGGTTGGCCGGCCAGGCCGTGGTCGCCCTCCAGGCTGGCGCCGCCTAACTCCAGCCGGTCGACCAGTTCCCAACGGCTGGCCGGCCCCTGTAGGCGCCGGATCTCCAGTTGGGAGCGCCAACAACCCCGGCCCAGGCCTTCGCCGGCGGCGCTGCGGCCCAGCCGCACCACCTCGGCGCCGAGCCAGCTGGCCCCTGGCGCCAGCTCAACCCGGCAGGTCTGCTCAAACAGGCCATCGGCAAACAGCACCAGCTCCTGGGGCAGCCACTCGAGATCGGCGCCTGCGGCCAGCTCAAACTCCAGCTCCTGCTGGGCCCAGCGCCCCAGGGGCGCCTGGCGGCTGCGGCCCACCGAGCCATAGACCTTCTGGGCCGCCACGCTGGTCAGCAGCACCCGGCTACCGGGCTCCAGGGCCGCGCGGACCCGGATCCGATCGCCCCCCACCAGACCGCCGGCGGTGTGGAGCAGGGGCAATTCGCAGCGACCATCGGCCTGTTGGAAGGCCCGCTGGATCTTTAGGGGCGCGGTGGCACCGCCTTGGTAGATCGTGCGGGGTACGGCCGTGCCGTTCGACCCCTGCAAGCTGAACTGCAGCCGAGCTTCGGCCTGCCAGGAGTCGGTCATCGGTGGAGGGTGACGGCGGACTGTGCTGGCGGCCACGGCCGCGGCCCGTTGCAATCAGCACACTTTGCCGGCGCCGCGGCCCGCGAGGCTGCCGCTCCCCTGCAGGCTTAGGCCATGGAACACTCCCTGGCGTCCCTGGTCCTGGTCCACCGGCTGGCTCCCGGAGAGCAGGACGGCGAGCGTGGCGGTGGGGTGGAGCCCCTGCGGCTGCTGCTCACGGCCGACCAACGCACCAGCCTGCGCGGCCATCGCCGCAGCGCCTGCGGCCAGGACCTAGTGCTGCAGCTGCCCCGGGGCGCGGCGCTGCAACCCGGCGAGGCGCTCTCCACGGCGTCAGGAGATCGGCTGGTGAGGGTGGAAGCGGCGCCGGAAGCGCTGCTGCTGGTGCGCAGCCCCGACCCCCTGGCCCTGCTGCAGGCGGCCTACCACCTGGGCAACCGCCATGTGGCGATGGAACTGCACCCCGGCGAATTGCGGATCCTGGAGGATTCGGTGCTGGCCGACCTGTTGCGCCAGCGGGGGCTGGCGGTGGAACCGGTTCTGGCGCCCTTTGAACCGGAGGGCGGGGCCTACGCGGGCGGCCACAGTCACAGCCCCAGTCACGCCCACAGCCATGGGCAAGACCCTGGGCCTGGTCACAGTCACGGCTCCCTTGCCGAACCCGACCACAGTCATGATCTCGGCCACAGCCATGGCCATGGAAAGGGACATGGATATAGCCCTAGCGACGGACACAGCGAAGGCCATGGGCACAGGCATGGACCGAGCCCCAACAACGATCCCCACCCGAACCCCCACCAGCCATGAGCGCAGCCCAGTTGCGCCTGTTCCAGCTGGTCAGCCCGGCCCTACCGGTGGGGGCCTTCAGCTATTCGGAGGGCCTGGAGGTGCTGGTGCAGGCCGGCCGGATCACCACGCCTGAAGCCCTGGAGGTCTGGCTGCGGGCCGAGCTGGAGCGAGGCGCCCTTGGCGTGGAGGCGGCGGCCCTGGTCCCCCTGGCGGCAGCCCTGGGCCGGGCCCGCTCGGCGGTGGAGGCAAGCCAGCCAGAGGACGGGGCCGCGGCCCTAGCCGAGCTCCAGGAGCTGGATGGCTGGCTGTTGGCCGCCCGCGAATCGGCGGAGCTGCGGGCCCAGCAACGCCAGATGGGCCAGTCGTTGCTGCGCCTGCTCTCCGACCTGGGCTGGCCCCTGCCGGCTGGGGCGCCGGTGGACTCAGCCCCAGCGGGTTCCCCCAACCCGATCGGGGCCGGCGGGCTCGCCTGGCCGGCCGCCTGGGCCTGGGCCGGCGTCTGCCTGGACCTACCCCCGGCCGACCTGGTGGAGGCCTACCTCTACGGCTGGGTCGCCAACCAGATCAGCGCCGCCGTGCGCCTGGTGCCCCTCGGCCCCACCCAGGGCCAACGGCTGCAACTGGCCCTGGCGCCCCTGCTGGCCGAGCGGGCCAACGCCCTGGCGGCCAGCGATCCCCGCCGTCTCTGGAGCGGTGGTGTGGGAGCGGGCCTGGCCCAACTCAGCCACCGGGAGCTGTATTCGCGCCTGTTCCGCAGTTGAGTGAAAGCCTCTGGCCAGGTCAGCCGGGCCAGGGGGCCCAGGCCCCTCTTCCGGCACCGCTTGACCCCATGGATCCCCCCTGGTGGCGTCAGGGAACCGGGCCATAATTCGCCATGCTTTCCCTCTGGTTCGGGGCCTACGACCAGGGCCTGGCCTACGCCGGCCTGGCCTTGGGCACCCTCTTAACGCTGCGAATTCTCAATTTCGCCGACCTCACCGTGGATGGCTCCTTTGCCCTCGGCGGCGGGGCGGCGGCGGTGCTGATCAGCCACGGGGTGCCGATCCCTTTGGCCCTGCTGGCGGCCGTGGCCTGCGGCGGTCTGGCCGGCCTGGCCACGGCCCTGATCCACACGCGCCTGGGGGTCAACGACCTGTTCGCCGGCATCCTCACCACCACCGGCCTGTATTCGATCACCCTGCGGCTGATGGGCCGCTCCAACATCCCCCTCACCGACCTACCGGCGGCCCTGGCTGGCTTACCGGACCTGGGCCAGGGCAACGACGGCCGCTGGGCGATCGCCCTCACCCTGGTGGCCGCCGGCCTGGTGGGCCTGATCGCCCTGGTGCTGGCCACCGACCTGGGCCTGGCCCTGCGGGCGATCGGCAACAACCCGGTGATGGCGCGGGCCAATGGGGTCCACCAGGGCCGGGGCCTCAGCGTCGGCCTGGCGGCTGGCAACGGCCTGGTGGCCCTAGCGGGTGCCCTGGTGGCCCTGTATCAGGGCTTCGCCGATGTGGCCATGGGTATTGGTTCTTTGATCCTGGGGCTGGGCATGGTGATCGTGGGCG
>CAINZT010000212.1 GCA_903855705.1 uncultured Synechococcus sp. | reverse complement strand
GGGGCGCAGAGCTCCAGCAGGCGTTGGGAGGGACTATGCAAATGGCCGCCCTTGTCGGTGGGACTGATCAGGAACACGCCCATGTCGTGGCGGTTGGCAGCAGTGATCGCCGCAGCGTTGTCCTGGCGGATCAGGTACCAGTGCAGGTTGATGAAATCGAAGCGGTCGCTTTCAATCGCCTCCAGGATCAGGGCCAGGGGCCCATGGGTGGACAAGCCCACTGAGCCGATCCGCCCCTCCTCCTGCCAGCGCCGGGCCACCTCCACGCAACCGCCCGGACGCAGGGCCTGATCCAAGTGCTTGGGCTGGTTGATGCCATGGATCGCCAACAGGTCGATCCGGCCAGGGGCCCCCGGGCGATCGAGCCCGAGCCGCTCGAAACTGAGGCGTAGTTCGGCTTCAAAGCGAAGCGGATCCTCCTGGGGCGGCAGCTTGGTTTGGAGCAGCCGCTGGGGATCGGGGCACTCGGGCAGCAACCAGCCCAGTTGGCGCTCGGAGGTGCCGTAATGGCGGGCCGTTTCGATGTGGTGCAGGCCACTGGCCACGGCCCGCTCGAGCGTGCCACGCAAGTTGGCCTGGCTTTCCGAGCTGATTTGGTCTGCCGGCAGGTCACTCCAGCTCTGCTGAAAGCGCATGCCCCCCAAAGACAACAAGGGCATCGCCAGCTCGGTGCGGCCGAAGCGGCGGGTGGGAATCGGCACTGGGGGGGCACTCAAGGCAGCTCAGGGGCGCGGCAGGGTGCGCTTGACACGGGCGTGGCTGGGCAACCCCAGGGGTTGGATCTCCTGGTTGGCGAGCTGGGCCTCGAGCCGCGGCAGCTGCTCATAGGCCACCCAATGGATGCAATCCACCGGACAGGTGTCGATCGCCTCCTGGATCAACTCGGTGCTGTCGCCATCCTGGCGCAGGGCCCGGGAGCGACCCCAGAGGGGTTCCACCAGAAAGGTCTGGCTAGCGACATGGGTGCAGTAGCGGCAGCCGATACAAACGGCCTCATCGACCCACACAGCCTTTTGGCGCAAAGCCCCCCCCAGCAGGGGCTCCGATCCGGACGGTCCGCCAGGGGGACGGGCGCTGACCTGGAAGGCGAGGGAGGGATCGACCGGACCGGCCATGGTGTGCTGCAAATTTGTTTGCTGCAAATTTGTTTGCTGCAAATTGGTCTGCTGGGACATGGGCTGCTGCGGGATCGGCTGGTGGCCCTAGCCGTTCCAGCGGGTCACGACCAGTTCGATACTGCCATCGGCGGCCTGCTGTTGCTCGCTCACCTGGAAGCCCTCCTGGGCCGTGGCCGCCAGGATCGTGCGCAGGGCATAGCGCTGGGACAGGCGGGCCAGGAAGCGCTCCACCGGGGCGGGCTGCTTCCAAAGCTCCAGATCGGCCACCAGCTCGTAGCTGCCGGTGGCGCCATTCCAGCGGAAGCCGATGTCCGTGCCTTCGGCCTGGGCGATGGCCAGATCGGCGATCACGGTCTGGCCGCGGTAGCCCCGCACCGGCCGCTCGCCCTCGCTGGGCTCGTGGCCCAGGTCGCGCAGGGCCTCGATCAGGGCGCTGCGGTCACGCAGTTCGGTCTTGATGGTGCTGAAGTGGGACATCGGGGGACCCTTAGGAGAACGGCTTAGGGGGGAAGTAGGGCGCTCTGGGCCGGGGAAAGGGCTCCAGAAGCGGGACGAAAAGGAACGGGAAGCGGGTAGATGGTCCTAGGACGATTGCTGCTGCAGCGAAGCCTGCTGATCAAGGCTGATCGCAGCATCCTGGCCATAGGCCTCGGCGGTGGGGCGGGAGGAGAGCACGGTGCCGAGGTTGGCCTCGATCGCGCCGGTGAGGGCCGAGCAGGCGGCCCCCTGCACGCCGATCACCTCCTCTTCGACCCTGCCGTTGGCCAGGATGCGATAGCGAATGGATTGCTGGCCCATGCCAGATGTGCCCTCGGTGGCCCGGATGCTAACCGCGTTGCCCAGCCGATGAGGTTGCAAACCGATCGGGCTCAACATCGCCCCTGGACATGCCGCCGTTGCCGAACTGACCTGCCCCAGCCGATCGGTTCAGCAGCCCTGATCCAATAGAGCTAGCTGAGCAAGCCCTCATCCACCAGGGTGTGGAGCCGTTCGAGCACGTCGGGATCTTCGAGCTGTTCGAGCGCCAGGCGGGCCTCATCGCGCACGGTGGGATCGCTGTCCTGGAGCAGCGCCTGCACGAGGGCCTCCACCACCTCCCTTTGGCGCGGCTCCACCAGGTCGCCGTAGAGGCGCCCCAAAGACCAAGCACTGTTGCTGCGCACCACCGGCTCACTATCAATCCGCAGGCTCACCAGCAACTGGCCTGCGGCCTGGTCGGCCTTGGCCAGGCCCGTGGCGCCGGCATCGGCCAGGGTGCTGGCCGCCCAAAGGCGCACGGCGGCGATGTCGTTCTGCAGGGCCCGGATCAGGGGAGTCATCACCGGCGCATCCGGGTAGCTGCTCAGGCTCCAGGCCACGGCCTTGCGCACATAGCCATTGCTGTCGTTCTGGAGCAGGGCCAGCAGGGGCGACACGGCCTGCAGGGCGGGGTTGCGGCCTAGGGCATAGACGGCGCTCATGCGCTGAATCGGACAACTGGCCCCCAGCAACGGCACGAGCTTGTCCGGGGCCCGGGGGTCGCGGTATTCACAAAAGATGCGCAGGCCCTGCATCCGTTCCTCAGAACTGCCCTGCAGCAGTTCCAGCCCCAGGTCGCATTCGGCCGCCAGATCGGGCTGGGCCGCATCGATCTCCAGGTCGTCGAGGGGATCGCCAAGCAGCTCCTCAGCAAGCTCGGAAGCCAGGACCTCCGGGTCCAGGGCCAGCTCGGCCGGGCTATGGGAGAACGGGTGCAGGGAATCCGCCATCGGCTGATCGTAAAAGCCAGAGCGGGCCTAACCAGCAAGCCCAGCCCGCTTGGTCAGGCGATCGGAGCCGGAGCCGCCATGTCCCCCGGGAGCCAGATGCGGGCACTGACGGCAAACAGGGCCAGGCCAAACAACACCACGATCGCTGCCGGCAACAGGGTGGAACGGAAAAATTGCACTGGCAGAGCGGGTGGGCCCCCCATTCTGGCGGGCTGGCCAGCCAGGGGGCTACAGCCAGTCGGAGGAGCGCGAATTCGAGTCCCAGGAAATTTGCCGTTGCTCCCTGGACGATTGTCCAAAGACCCTGCATGACAGGGGCTGGGCCTTCAAGAGCTGGGAGGGCAGAACTCGCCCCCAAAGACCACAACTAGTCTTCGCCGATCTGAGCCCCCTGCGATGCCCCCCCAGCCCGTCTCCCGGACCGGCCCCTGGCGGCGCCTTACCGCCGTTAGCGCCGAAGGGGTCGCGAGCGGCACGCCCTACATGGTGGGCACCAAGCTGCTGCAGGGCTGGCTGGCCGCAAGTGGGGTGCCCCTTGGCCTGATCGGGCTACTGGCCTACGCCGAGCTGCCTTACACCCTGAAGATGGTCTGGGCGCCATTGCTGGATCGCTGGCCAATCCCCTGGCCCGACCGGCGTCGCGGCTGGCTACTGCTGTTGCAGCTGCTGCTAGTGGGTCTGATCGCCGCCATGGCAGGGCTGAGGCCCGGCAAGGATCCTGCCAGCCTCACGGCGATCGGCGTGCTGGCAGTAGCGCTGGCCCTAGTCAGTGCCACCCAGGACATCGTGGTGGATGCCTATCGCAGCGATCTGCTGCCTGAGCAGGAACGGGGAGCCGGTGCCGCCGCCACCAACCTGGGCTATCGGGGCGCCATGTTGGCGGTCGGGGCCGGAGGTTTCATCCTGGCGAGCCGTTATGGCTGGCCCCTGGCCTTCCTCGGATCGGCGGCGCTGATGCTGCTGGTGGTGCCCTTCACCCTCACGGCCCCCCCCCTGCCACCGATCGAGCACCAGGTGCGCAGCCTGCGCCAGGCGGTGGTCGGTCCGGCCCGGGAGTTCCTACAGAGAACCGGCCGCGGGCGGGCCGTGATGGTGCTGGCGTTGGTACTGCTCTACCGCTGGCCCGACGGACTGCTCAACGTGATGACGGTGCCGTTTCTGATCCAGCAGGGATTCTCACCGGCCGTGGTGGGCTCGGTGCTGGCGGGCTGGGGCATTGGCGCCACGATTGTCGGCACGATCCTTGGCGGCCTGCTCTTCAGCAGGCTGGGGATGAACCGCTCCCTCTGGCTGTTTGCCCTGGTGGGGGCGGCTGGAAACCTGGGCTACTGGGCCTTAGCCCAATTCCACGGCGGCAGCACTGGCCTGCTCCTGGCCGTGGGTCTGGAGAACCTCGGCGGCGGTCTGGTGGGGGCGGCGTTCGTGGCCCTGCTGATGAGCCTGTGTAACCCACGCTTCTCGGCCACCCAGTACGCCCTGCTCTCCGGGGTCTACGCCCTCAGCCGCTCCGTGCTCTCGGGCCAGGCGGGCTTCATGGCCCAGGGCATCGGTTGGAGCAACTTCTTCCTACTCACCGCGGCGGCCTCCCTGCCGGCCTTCCTGTTGATGGCCTGGCTGACACCGTGGCATGGCGATGGGGTCAAGGGCGCCTTCGATCCCAGTCGAGATTCCACCTGAACGCCCAACGGCAGTCCTGGTGAGGGCAGGATCAGACCCGGCCGGGCTGGGCGGGTTCGAGGCTGCCACCGAGGCGCCGCCGCAGCTGACCGCAGGCCGCATCGGCATCCAGACCACGACTAGCCCGCACGCTCACGGCAATGTGGCGCTGCTCCAAGGCCCGGCGGAAAGACTCGACCGCAGCCGGATTGGGCCGCTGAAACTCCTCCTCCTCAATCGGGTTGTAGGCAATCAGGTTGACGTGGCTCTGGAAGCCGCGAAGCAGCTGGGCCAGGGCCTGAGCATGGCGCGGCTGGTCATTCAGGCCACCGAGCAGGATGTATTCAAAACTGACCCGCCGGCCCGTGATCGCCACATAGCGGCGACAATCCTCCAGCAGGTCCTCCAGCGGATAGGCCCGGGCCGTGGGAATCAGCTCCTCGCGCAGGCGCTGATCGGGCGCATGCAAACTCACCGCCAGGGTGAACTGGGCCCGTCCCAACCGTTCGAGGGTTCGCTCCGCCAGGGTCGGCAAGCTGTGGGGCACTCCCACCGTGCTCACCGTGATTTGCCTTTGGGCCATCCCGAGATCCCGGCAAAGACAATCAATCGCCGCTAGCACCGCATCGGTATTGAGTAGCGGCTCGCCCATGCCCATGAACACCACATGGCTGGGGCGCTGCTCCATCACCTCCCGGATGCTCAGCACCTGGTCCACGATCTCGTGCACGGCCAGGGAGCGTTGCAAGCCGCCCTTACCAGTCGCACAGAAGCGGCAGGCCATCGAACAGCCCACCTGGCTGCTGACGCAGACCGTTAGCCGATCCGTAGCTGGGATGCCCACGGTTTCGATACTGAGGCCATCGCTGGTGGCCAGCAACAGTTTGGTGGTGCCATCGCGGGCCACACTGCGGTGCAATTCCCGCGAACGGCCACTCCAATCAAAGGCTCCAGCGGGAGGCTCCTTAGTCAGGGCTTCCCGCCAGGCTTTGGGCAACACCGAGATGGCCTCCAGGTTGTGGGCCCCCTTGGCATAGAGCCAGTCGTGGAGCTGGCGGCCGCGAAAGGCGGCCTGGCCTTGGGCTACGGCCCAGGCCTCCAGCTCGGCCTGGCCCATTCCCAGCAGGGGGATGGCCGGAACCATTAGGGCCAGACCAGCAGACCGTGACCCAGCTTCAATTCCACAGCCAACAAGGCGATGAACCCGAGCATGGCAACGCGGCCGTTGAACCGTTCGGTATGGGTATGGAAGCCGAAGCGGGGTAGGTGCCGATTCGGGACCAGAGCGGGTTGGAGCATGGCAACACCATTGAAGGGTCAGAAACCCTCAACCCGGAAACTCCCAGATTGAGGGGATGCCTCATTCAGGCAAGCATCGATCTCAATCGTCGCTCAACAGACCTTCTTCTTGCAGTCCCTCCAGGGCCGCAGGATCGGGCAGCAGCTCCTCTTCGAGCCCGTCCTCAACGGTGGGGCGAGTGAAGGCAGCCAGGCTGCTAGCCGCGGCCTCGATGCCATGGCGGCTGCGGGTGGCCTCCAACTCGTCGTCGGAGGGGTCGTCAAGCAGGGCTTGCGCCGTGGCCGCGGGGGCCGCGGGCATTTCCACGGTGTAGTCGGGGCGCAGGTTCTGCATGCGCCGGTAGCCAGCCGGCTCCTCATCGAGGATGTCGGGATGGGGACCGGCCTCGGCGCGCAGCTCCTCTTCGAAGCCACTGAAGCCCGTGCCCGCAGGAATCAGGCGACCAATGATCACGTTCTCCTTGAGGCCGCGGAGCCAGTCGCTCTTGCCTTCGATGGCCGCCTCGGTGAGCACCCGGGTGGTCTCCTGGAAGGAAGCCGCCG
>CAINZT010000211.1 GCA_903855705.1 uncultured Synechococcus sp. | reverse complement strand
GCATCGGCGGGATGCCGCTGCGGCTGGAGACTCCCTGAAGCAAGGCCCGTGGGGCTTGAAACCCATTGGGAACCTGCAGCCGGACTGGAGGCCGGCGCCGGACCGGCAGCTGAGGGCTCGGTCATGGCTGAGGTCCTTGCAGCGGGGCCCCTTGGCCCGCCAGCGCCGCGGCCACCAGGCGGCGGAAGGTCTTTTTGCCCAGCTGCAGCACCTTGCCGTCCAGCTCGCCGGCGCCGGCAAACACCTGGTTGGGGTCGACCAATTTGTCGCCATCGAGCTTGACGCCTCCGCCCTGGATCTGGCGGCGCGCCTCGCTGCTGCTGGCGCAGATCCCCAGGGCACTGAGCAGGTAAAAGGCCTTGGCCGGGAAATTCACATCGGCGAGGGACGCGACCGTCACCTCGGCGCCAGCGGCGCCGGCCCCCTGGGCACCGCCCACGAGGGCGGCGGCATCGGCCTGGGCCGCCCGAGCCGCCCCAGCCCCATGGCGCTGGCGGGTGATCTCCAGGGCCATGGCCCGCTGCCGCTCCCGTGGGTTCTGGGCCAAGGCCGCCAGATCGAGGTCGGTGAGCAGGGTGAGGTAGTCCTCCACCACCCCATCGGGCACCTTCTCGAGCTTGGAATACATCGAGAGCGGATCCTCGCTGAGGCCGACGGTATTGCCCAGGCTCTTGCTCATCTTCTGAACCCCATCGAGGCCCGGCAAGATCGGCAGCAACATCCCGAACTGGGGCCGCTGGCCGAAGTGCCGTTGCAGGTCGCGGCCCATGGCCACGTTGAACTTCTGGTCGGTGCCGCCCAGCTCCAGGTCTGCACCGATTGCCACTGAGTCGTAGCCCTGCAGCAACGGATAGAGAAACTCGTGCAGGGAGATCGGTGTGCCCGAGCCGTAGCGGTTGGCGAAGTCTTCCTTGGCCAGCATCTGGCCCACGGTGGAAATCCCCAGCAGTTCGATTGTTTGGGGCAGATCGAGGCCCGCCAACCACTCGCTGTTGCGGCGCACCTCCAGCCGGCCCGGGGTCTCGAAATCGAGCAGGGAGAGCTGCTTGGGCTGGCCCTGGCCCAGCTGGGCCAGGTAGGTGCGGGCGTTGGCCGCCACCGCCTCGGCCGTGAGCTGCACCCGGGTGGCGCTCTTGCCGGTGGGGTCGCCGATGCGGGCGGTGAAATCGCCAATGATCAGCACCGCCGTGTGACCGGCGTCCTGGAAGGCGCGCAGCTTGCGAAACAGGATTGAGTGGCCGAGGTGAATATCAGATCCAGTGGGGTCAATGCCGAGCTTCACCCGCAGGGGGCGGCCCTGGCCCTCGGCCTCGGCCAGGCGGCTGGCTAGGGCCTCGCTGGAGCTGGCCTGACTGGATTCGCCCTGACTGGATTCCCCCTGACTCGATTCACCCTGACTGGGGGTAGGCGGGCTGGACCCCGGCTGGGGGCGGGGAGCCGGGAAGAGATCGGCCACGCCCCGCTCGAGCCAGGGCGGCAGTCCCCATCTGTTGTCAACCATCAGGGGCCCCGCCCAGCGCTCAGGGCCGGATCGTAGGCAGGCGACTTTCCAGGCCCGGGAGCCAGGCTGGCCGGCCCGCTCCCAAGTAGGTCCTGCGCCGGTCCCGCGCCACCACCATCCCCTGCCGGTCCATCACCAGCCCCCAGTCCCCCCTGGTCCTCAGACCGAGGCCCGACCCGACCCTCAGAGATCCTTTTCCAGCTCTCCCTTCATGCGCTCGAGGGTGCGATGCATTTGTTCAAACATCTGTTCCGGCGTCATACCGAACTGGCCGAGCTGGGTCCGCAGCTGCTCCACGGTGAGCTTGGCCTGAAAGTCATCGGAGAGTTCGAAGCGTTTCATGAACACCCGATAGCGGTCCATCAGCTCCTCCATCCGCACGATGAACAGCTTTTTGCCCTCGCGATCGAACTTGCCGTATTCGCCGCCCAGCTGCATCAGCTGCTGGTAGTCGCCAAACAGCCGCTTGGCTTCGTCCTGAACGATCTCAGAGTCGAAGAAGGCCATGGTGCGGCGTTGCTGGATCGAGTTTGGTAATTGTCCGCCGACCTGTGGGCGCTGACGAGTGCGGATCCACGCATCCCGTAGCCCTGCATGCAGTCAATGCGCTCCGGCTCCGCAACGATGGCGCACCGGCTTCCCGCGGTCAGCCCCCGTGGACTACACCCCCCAGATCAGGCAGATCCAGAGCACCAGTTCAACCACTACAAACCTGCTGCAGCGCTACAAGCTGGTGGCCTGTTTTGGCAACCGGGCGTTGCTCAACTTCTTCCTCAGTGGCTTAACCAGGCCTGGCCAGGTGGCCGGGGCCGCCACCACAGAAGAGGAAGGCCTGGCCCTGCTCAAGCGCCACCGACCGGACTTCCTGGTGGTCACCGACCAGCTGGAGCAGGGTTGCGGGATTCGGCTGGTGGAACGGACCAAGGCCATCCAGCCCGAGATCCGCACCCTGCTGCTGGTGGGGCGTCTGCACCAGCCGGCCAAGCTGCGGGCCGCCGTTGACGCCGGTTGCGATGGCCTGTGTCTGGAGTCAGGCATGGGCCTCGATGCCGGCACGCCGGCCCTACGGGCGATTCGTGATGGCGGCACCTACATCGATCGTCCCCTCTCGGAGCTATTACGCAGCCGGGGCGCGGGCCAGGCCCGCGGGCCTGTGCCCGTTCTCAGCGCCAGGGAAATCGACGTGCTCGAGATGGTGTTGCTTGGCTTTCAAAACAGTGAGATCGCCGCGAGGCTTTTCATCAGCTCCGAAACGGTGAAAAGCCATCTCAATAACCTCCGCAACAAGCTCGGGGCCCGCGATCGCACCCATGCAGCCGTGCGCGCCCTGCGTCTTGGCTTGGTTGACTGGCCCCAGGAGGGCTAGTTTCGCAACGTTGTGCCCCCTGCCTGCCGCCATGGCCGATGGCCACTGGTTGGATCCCCTCGCCCGCAGCCTGCTGGAGGCCACCGGCCAGCTGCCCGCCAAGCCGAGGCAAGCCGAGGCGCCAGGCCAGCCAGCGCCCCCATCGGACAGCAAGGGCGTACCCAGCAACCTCCTCGCCAAGGGCACTGGTAACCCCAAAGGGAGCACCAACGCGGATCGAGGCCCCACTCTGGGCCCGAATGCCCGTCCAACTCCCGGTCCCAGGGTCGATTCCTCCGCCAATCCGACCGTTGATCCCCCGGTTGATGTTGATCCCCCACTTGATTCCGAGGCCGCAGCGATTGAACGGGAGCTGCTCGCCCTCAAGCTGCGCCACAACCCGGGCCTGCGCCTGACCACGGCCGAGGAGGTCCGCCATACCGCCGCCCTGGGCTGGCGCCTGGATGCGAACCGGGCCACGGCCGATGACTGGCTTCGGCTGCCGGGCATCAGCCCCCATCAGGTGGACCTGCTGCTGCGGCTCCAGGCGGGCGGGGTGCAGCTGAGCGGCCCGGAGGACCTCCAGCAGCTGCTGGAGCTGCCGGAGGCCCAGATCCGTTGCTGGGAGCCGCTGCTGCAGTTCCGTTGGTATGGGGAGCCTGCCGTCCCCCAGGTCCGCCAGCTCGACCTAAACCGGGCCAGCGCCAGCCAGATCCATGCCGCCCTCGTGGGCCTCACCCCGGAGCGCTGCCAGCGGCTGGTGCGGGAACGGCAACGGTCCCCCTTCCGCGACCTGGCCGACCTGCAAGAGCGTTTGCAGCTGCCGGCGTCCCTGGTGGAGACCTTGATCGGCCGGGTGCGCTTTGGCCAGGGTCCGGCGGGGCCGGTGCTGCCTCGGCCGAGCTAAATCCCCATGCCGCCGTCGCACCCCCCGCTGCCAGCCCGCCAGGGCAACCTGTTCGCCCCAGGGGACAACGCTGGCAGCCAGATCGAAGCGGTCCTAGCCCTGGAGGCCCCCCAGCTGCACCAGTGGCAGCAGCGGCTCTCCCAGTTTCAGCAGCCCCAGTTCCTAGCGGCTGCCCTGGCTAGCTCGTCCCGGCCAGGGGCGACCGGAGCGGGTTCGGCCCAGCCTGGGGCCGCCCACCCAACGGTCAGCCCCCAACCCCCGGGCCCTCAACCGGCTGGAGCGGGACCGGCCGACGGCCAGGGCAGCCTGTTCAGCGGCGCCGGGGTGGCACCTCCGGGTGGGATTGGCCCCGATCCCCTTGCCCTCGCCGCCGGCCTCGATCCCCTGGCCCTGGTGCCCCAGCCCCTGCAGTTCTGGCGCTGGCCCGAGGCGCCCCAAAGGGGTGCGGCCCTCTACTTCGTGGTCGATCGCCCCAGCCACCTGGCTAGCCCCTTGTTGCTCTACGTGGGCGAAACCGGCCGGGCCGATCGCCGCTGGAAAGGGGAGCACGACTGCAAGGACTACCTAGCGGCCTATGGCGAAGCCCTGCTGCAGGTGGGCTTGGAGTGCCAACTGAGCATCCGCTTCTGGTCGGATGCGCCCGCATCAACCCGGCAGCGCCGGGCCCTGGAGCAGGCCCTGATCCGCCTGTGGCAGCCCCCCTTCAACAAGGAGACCCGTGGCCGCTGGGCCACGCCGTTCACGGCCTGAACCCCTGGCGGCGGCCGCCGGACAAACGGGCCGCCGGCGCCCCTCCTACGATCAAGGCCCGCCTCACGCCTGTCCCATGGAGTTCCGCTGCACCTCGACCCCGGCGAGCAGCTGGAGCGGAGACACCCTGGCCGTGGGCCTGTACAGCGGCAGCACCGGTCCGCTTAAGGCCGTGCTGGAGGAGCGCTTTGGAGCGGCTTTGCTTGAGCGCCTCGAGCAACGCCAGTTCAAGGGCAAGGCAGGCGAAACCCTGCGGTTTGACTGGCTGGGTGCGACGCCAAGCGTGCTGCTGGTGGTGGGGCTGGGGGAACCCGCCGAGTTCGGGCTCGCTGGCGCCCGCAAGGCGGCCGCCAGCATCGCCAAGGCGGCCCAGGGCCAGGGCTGCACCAGCCTGGGAATTGCCCTACCGGTGGAGGGCCTGGAACCCCAGGCGGCCGCAGCGGCCATTGCCCAGGCCGTGCGATTGAGCCTGTTCAACGACCAGCGCTTCAAAAGCGACGCCGAACCCAAGCCCCTGCCCGCAGCGGTGGAGCTCCTGGGCTTCCCCCAGGCGGGTGCCGAGCTGCTCAGCGGTCTCGATGGCCTCTGCAGTGGCGTCGAACTGGCCCGGGAACTGGTTGCGGCTCCCCCCAACAAGGTGACCCCCCAGGCCCTGGCCGACTGCGCCGCCGCCATCGCCACAGAGTTTGGCCTGGAGCTGAAGCTGCTGGGGCGCAGCGACTGCGCTGCCCTGGGCATGGGCGCTTACCTGGGAGTGGCCCAGGGCTCGGACCTGCCCCCCCAATTCATCCATCTCACCTACCGGCCCCAAGGGGCGGTGCGCCGCCGGGTGGCCCTGGTGGGCAAGGGCCTCACCTTCGATTCCGGCGGGTACAACCTCAAGACGGCCGGCTCCCAGATCGAAATGATGAAGTACGACATGGGCGGCAGTGCCGCCGTGTTGGGGGCTGCGCGGGCCATCGGCCAGCTCCAGCCCGAGGGGGTGGAAGTGCACGTGATCGTGCCGGCCTGCGAAAACATGATCAGCGGCGGGGCGATTCATCCTGGCGACATCCTCACCGCCTCCAATGGCAAGACCATTGAGGTGAACAACACCGACGCCGAAGGCCGTTTGGTGCTGGCCGATGCCCTCGTCTATGCCTGCGGCCTGGAACCTGATGCAGTGGTGGATTTGGCCACCCTCACCGGGGCCTGTGTGATCGCCTTAGGCGATGAAATTGCCGGCCTCTGGTCCCCCAGTGACGCCCTTGCTGGGGCCCTGGCCGCCGCTGCTAGCCAGGGTGGGGAGCAAGTGTGGCGCATGCCCCTGCAGGCCTCCTACCGGGAAGGACTCAAGAGTGGCGTGGCCGACATGAAAAACACCGGCCCCCGCCCCGGCGGCTCGATTACGGGCGCCCTGTTCCTCAAGGAGTTCGTCAGCCCCGGCCTGGCCTGGGCCCACCTAGACATCGCCGGCACGGTCTGGAGCGACAAGGGCCGGGGCTTAGACCCAGCCGGCGCCACTGGCTTTGGCGTTCGCACCCTGGTGAACTGGGTGCTCGCTGGCGCTCCCGCCTAGGCTGGATCACCCTCAGCGCCCCTGCCGCCCAATGGCCGTCCGCAAGATCCGCTGGTTCGTGAAGGCCCAACTGGGGGTGCTGTTGCTGCCGGCTGGACTGTGCCTATTCGGCAAGGCGGTAGAGCGGGAAACCCTCCAGGCCATCGGCCAGAACCAAGGACCCTGGGCCTGGTACGGCGCCCTCAGCCTGATCGCGATCACCGCCGGAGTAGGCCTAATGATCGAAAGCGGCCTGCTTCGCGGCTATCCCAAGCAGTAGATCCAGCACCCCTTTTTATGGAGCCTGGATCCATGCTTCGCCTGGGAGCGTTGATTCCCTTGGCGTCGCTGCCCATGGATCGGGGCCGCCTAGCCCCAGCCCAGTTCAAGGGTTGGACCAGGCCCTGACACTCTGACTATTGAATGCTCTGAGGAATGGAAGCTCTGACTATCAAATGAACCGGCCCTGGGCTGTGAGCGTTTGAACGGTTAACCAATCGAGAGCATTCCCCAAAAAGACCGCAGCCCAGGGGCTCAGGCGGCCGTTGCCATCAGCTTTCTGCGCTCGATGGGTTCTGCCTTGGCGGTGAGCAATGCCTGAGGGGATTCCAGCGCATGGATCTGCCAGCGGGACCGTTCGCCGAACTGGGCCAGTAAGCGATCGAGATCGTCAGCAGCCTGCTTCGGACTGGCATAGGGACCGATATGGCGGGTCTGCAAACCGTCCCGAATCGTCAGCAGATACATACAAACGCCTCGATCAAGCTCTAGATAGGTTATCGCCATTGCTGGCCGCGACCAGGGGCGGAAAACCGCTCCAAGATTGAAGAGTTAGCCGCTGCAGCCCATCGCTTCTTAAGCTTTTCGTTTGATTTGCTCCTGCGGATGGCCTGATTCGCGCAGATGCTTGTCAGGGACAGCCCAACCGCTTACCCGGCCCAGGCCTGGTTTGAGCGGGCCCGTTTGCCCCAGAGCTGGTCAAGCCGTTGGTCGCGGCCACAGGCCCAGCGGTAGTAGTTGTACGCCACCTTGTGGGTTTCGGCGTAGTTCTGGTGGTAGGCCTCAGCGGGCCAGAAGCGCTTCAGGGGCTGAAGCCGCACCTTGATCTCTGCTGGGGATCGCTTCAATTCCTGGGCCGCTTGCTGAAGGCTGCGCCTGGCCTGGGAGGCCTGGTCATCGCCTGCAGTGAAAATCACCGGCCGATAGGAGTTGCCCCGATCACAAAACTGGCCGCCCCCATCGAGGGCATCCACATTGCGCCAATAGGCGCGCAGCAGGGTGGCGTAGCTGACGCGGCTGTCGTCGAAGCGCACCCGAACCGCCTCCTGGTGGCCCGTGCCTCCGGCCGAGACCTGCTGATAGGTGGGCTGGGCCAGCTGGCCGCCGCTGTAGCCACTGACGGCCTCCAGCACGCCACTCACCTGGGCCAGGTCATGCTCCAGGCACCAGAAGCAGCCGCCGGCGAACACCGCCTCCTGGACAGCAGCCTGGGCGCCCAGGGGCGCGGCCAGCAGCAACACAAGCACCAGGCTGAGCCTGAGCAGCGGTGTTGCCAGCTTGCTCACCAATGGGTTCCCCAAGCCGTCAAGCCTGGCGCCGATCCATGGGAGAACGTCCAAGCCAAGCCATGGCCGCCGAGGCGTGGCGAGCCCATGGGGACGGGCGGGGCGATGGACCACCCCAAGCGCAACGGGGGGCAGCGCCAGATCGCCAGGGGATGGGGGCACGCTCAGCCGGGAGCAAGGCCATCCAGGATGGCGCAGGCCGCCCGGCCCGTGACGCCGGTCTCGCCAAGCTCGTGGCGCAGGCGCCCGTAGCCGGCCCTGATCCGTTGCCGCGCCGGGCCGGTGGGATCGAGCAGGGGCAGGGCCTCAGCCACGATCGCCTCCACCGTGAGGTCGTCTTGCAGCAGCTCGCTGAGCAGCCGCTCCCCCAGCACCAGGTTGACCGGTGAGATGTGGTCGACCCGGAAATGGAGCAGGTGGCGGGCCAGCCAGGCGGTGGGCCGACTCACCCGATACCCCACCACCTGGGGGACCCCACGAAGGGCCAGCTCCAGGTTCACCGTGCCCGATTTCGTCAGGGCCAGATCGGCGGCGGCGCAGAGATCGGGCCGCAGGCGGTCGGCATCGGCCGCCGGCACCACCTGGGCGTCCAGGCCCGCCTTGGCCAGCAGGGTTTCCAGCAGGGGTTCAAAGGCGGCCTGGCCCGCTGGCACCATCACCTTCAGGCCGGGGGTGCGGCGCTGTAACTCGGCCGCCGCAGCCGCCAAGGGAGGCACCAGGTAGCGCAGCTCCTGACTGCGGGACGCGGGCAAGAGCAACAAGAGGCGCTCACCCTCGGCCAGACCCAGCCGCTGGCGGGCCCCCTCCCGATCGGGCAGCTCCGTGAGGGTATCGAGCAGGGGATGGCCCACCCAGAGCACATCGGCGCCCCGCTCGCCATAGAAACGGGCCTCCTCCGGGAAGATCGCCAGGATCCGATCGGTGAAGCCCAGTAGGCGCATGGTGCCGCCATCGCCGAGGCGGAAGGCCCATTCCTGGGGGGCGATGTAGTAATTGATGGGAACCTGGGGGAAGCGCTTCTTGATGCGCAGGCCCAGGTTGATGTTGGCCCCCATGTAATCGATCAGCACCACCCCATCGGGGGGAAACTCATCCAGCCAGCGATCCACCCGTCGCTGCAGACGCAGGGTGGGCAAGACCAGGGGCAGGGCCTCCCATAGGCCGATGGCGCCCATGGGCGCCGTATTGGCGAGCAGCCGCGCGCCAGCCCGCTCCATCCGTTCGCCACCAAGGGCGACGATCTCCAGATCAATGCCACGGCGCTCGGCCTCCTGCCGGAGGGCCGCCACCAGAAGGCCGCCCTGCAGGTCACCGGAGACCTCGCCGGTGCTGATCAGCAGGCGCGTCATGGACGCTGGGCCGGCAGGGGGCCCCGGCGGCCGGGGCTGATCGAGGCCACGAGAAAATCACACAGTTCTTGCGCTGCCGGCAGCAGCTCCTGGGCCTGGACGGCCACAAGGGCCTCAGCCAGAACAAGGTCGCTGCGGTAGAGCTGGCTCCAGACCTCCTGCAGCTGGCGAGCTTCGGCGCCACCGGCCCGGGCGGACAGGCCGCTGCGCTTGATACCGATGCGATTGAGGCCCCGCACCCGGCCTGGGTGGCCCTCCACCACGGAGAAGGGCGGCACATCGCGATCGATGCGGCTCATGCCACCAACCATGGCCAGGGTGCCGATATGGACGAACTGGTGAATGCCCAGGACGCCCCCAATCACGGCCCGATCGCCGATCACCACATGGCCGGCCACGGCCACCCCATTGGCGATGACAATGCGATCGCCAAGATGACAGTTGTGGCCAAGGTGGCTGTAGGCCATCAGCAGATTGCTACTGCCGATACGGGTCTGCTCGCCATCGGCAGTAGCCCGATTGATCGTGACGCACTCGCGGATGCTGTTGTCATCGCCGATCACCACTTCGGTGGGGGCGCCGTTGTACTTGAGGTCTTGGGGTTCGAGGCCGATGCAGGCCCCAGGGAAAATGCGGTTGCGGCTGCCCATGCGCACCCGGCCATCGATCACCACATGGGGGCCGATGCGGCTACCAGCGCCGATCGTCACCTCCGGACCGATGACGGCGTAGGGGCCGATGTCCACGCCAGCGCCCAGCTCGGCCTTGGGATCCACCACGGCGGTGGGATGGATCCGGGTCTGGAGGCTGGCGCCATCGGTGGTTGAGGGGGCGGTTGAACTGGTCATGCCGTCAGTCCACCAAGGAGAACATCAGCTCCCCCGAACAGACCAGTTCACCCTCCACGGTGGCTTGGGCCCTTACTTTGCCAAACCGCTTCCGCTTGATGCTGATCAGTTCGCAACGAATCCGTAATTGATCCCCCGGCACCACCGGCCGACGAAAGCGCACGCCATCAATGCCGGCGAACACGAACAGCCCCTTGGGCAGGTCCGGCATCTGGGTCACGATCAGTCCCCCGACCTGGGCCATGGCCTCAACGATCAGCACCCCAGGCATCAACGGCCGCCCGGGAAAATGGCCCTGGAACTGGGGCTCGTTGAAGGTGACGTTCTTGATCGCCTCGGCGCTTTTGCCGGGCTCGTGGGCGATCACCCGGTCCACCAGGGCGAAGGGATAGCGATGGGGCAACAGCCCGAGGATCTGTTCGCAGGTCAGGACGGCGGCAGCCGCGGGGTCGGGCTGGGCCGAACGGAAAGAAGCCACTGACGCGGCGTCGAGGCCCTCCTCTGCGGGGCCCTCGGCTCCAGACCCAGGGGCGTCTGTCGCAACGGGGCTAGGGGAGCCTGGGGCTGGAACCAGGGTCTGGGCGGCGGAATCGGTCAAGGGCATCAGCTGGAAGGGGAACTGGGGCGACGGCGGGCCAGGGCGGCGGCTAGGGCGGTGTGAAGTCCATGGGAGCCCCGGTAGGCGAACACCTGGGCCTGGGGTAACCCCACCAGGGCCAGATCCCCCAGCAGGTCCAGGAGCTTATGGCGCACCGGTTCGTCGCTAAAGCGCAGCGGCGGGTTGAGCCAGTGGTCGCCATCGCAGACCAGGGCGTTATCGAGGGCGCCGCCCTGGATCAGGCCGGCAGCGCGCAGCTGCTCGATCTGGTCGCGGAAGCCGAAGGTGCGGGCTGGGGCGATCTGCTGAACAAAGGCCTGGGGGGTGAGCTCCAGGCTGAAGAACTGCTGGCCGATGGCCGGCTGGCTAAAGGCAATGGCGGCGCCAAGGCGGGGCCTGTCACTGGGCAGAGCCGTGGCAAAACTCAAGCCCTGCTGCAGGGTGATCGGACCATCGAGGACCTGCAGGGCCGGCCTAGGCCCCAGTCGCTGCAGGCCGGCGGCGGCGATCGCCTCCACCCACGGCAGGGCCGAGCCATCCAGCAAGGGAATTTCATGGCCCTCCACAAGGATCGTCACCTGGCTGAGGCCCACCCCCGCCAGGGCGGCCAAGAGATGCTCAACCGTGGCCAGACGGCGCTGGTCGATCTGCAGGGCGGTGCAAAGCTGGGTGTCGGCCACCTGGGCCGGATCCAGCAGCCGCAAGGAGCGATCAGAGCCATCCAACCAGCCAATGCGGAAGCCCGGTTGCTCCGCCGGCTCCAGACGCACTCGGGCCGGACTGCCGCTGTGCAGGCCCACTCCCTCTAGTTCGATCGGCGCGGCCAGGGTGTAGGCCGAGCCGTAATCCTCAGGCCAGATGGTCACTAGAACTTCCAGCCCACGCCCAGGTTGAAGCGCCAATTGCTGGTGAAGTCCTGGCTGGCCACCTCCAAGCGCAGGGGGCCCACCGGGGTGGACAGGATGATGCCGGTGCCCACCGAGAAACCAGAGCCAGGCTTGCCGAGAACCCCGCCCGGATTTCCGGGCACATTGCTCTGGGTACCAAATGCCGAGCCCGCATCAGCAAACAACTCGCCGCTGATGATGCTGAACAGGGGGAAGCGATATTCGATCGTGGCTTCGCCGTAGCTTGTGCCCACGCCCATGTTGCAGTCGTAGAAGCCGCGCACGGAGTTGGAACCTCCCAGACAGAAGGCCTCGTAGGGCGGAATCGTGCCGATATTGGCGCCGGCGGATAACTGGAAGGCCAGGGCCTGCTTGCAATCGGCGGCCTGGCCCTTCTTGGGACGGCAGCCCTTATAAACCCGCAGCCAGTTCACCGGGTAGTACTGGGTGTAGCTGGCCCGCACCCGGTTGAAGGTGGGCGAATCGGGGCCCACCGAGACGAATTGCTCCGTGCCGAGGCTGAGGAAATTACCGGCGGTGGGATTACGGGGATCGTTGAGGGTGTTGCGGGTTGCCGCAAAACGCACACCAAAGAGCTGGTTGCTGTTGGCGCAGTTGTAAGCAATGCAAATCACATTGCTGGTGGTGGTGCTGCCGCCGTTGAAGTTGGTGGTTGCCACGCCATAGGGCATGGTCTGACCAGTGAAATTCATCGGCGTGGCTTCCTGAATACTCAGGCCCACTACCAGGCTCCAAGGCGCCTTCTTAAAGGGATTGCCGCCATTGAGGGGCCGGACCAGCTGGAG
>CAINZT010000210.1 GCA_903855705.1 uncultured Synechococcus sp. | reverse complement strand
TGGCGTGGATCCGATCCACCCACTCCTGGGTGGGATGGTGGGGCGCATGGGTGGCCCCGGGGGCGTATTTGATGAACAGCGGCTTGGCGGGGTTGATCTGGTGCATGCGCGCCATGTAATCGATGGCGTCATCGGCCATCGCCGTGACTAAGTTCCAGCTGCCTGGAGGTTTGCCCTCAAAGGGATAGATCTGGGTGGTGTTGCGGAACAGGTTCGGCTGCCACTGGTTGGCATCACCACCCACGAAGCCATAGAAGTAATCGAAGCCCATGCCGGTGGGCCACTGATCAAACGGGCCTGCCTGGCTGGCCTGGAAGGTGGGCACGTTGTGGTCCTTACCGAACCAGGCGGTTCCGTAGCCGTTGTCCTTGAGCAGGCGGCCGATCGTGGCCTTGTCCCGCTCGATGATGCTGTTGTAACCGGGGAAGCCCGTGGATTGCTCCGAGATCACGCCGAAACCGGCCGAATGGTGGTTGCGGCCGGTGATCAGGGCCGCCCGGGTGGGGGAGCACAGCGCCGTGGAAAACATGCGGTTGTACCGCAGCCCAGTCCTGGCCACCCGGTCCATCGCCGGTGTGGGGATCACGCCGCCAAAGGTGCTGGGCACCCCGAATCCGGCGTCGTCGGTGATGATCAGCAGCACGTTGGGGGCCTGCTGCGGTGGCACCACTTGGGGCGCCCACCAGGGTTTCGACTGCAGGGCTCCCTCCTTAATCACGCCGCCGAAGGGTGGGCTTGGGGCAGGCAGCTGTTGTCCGCTGATGGAGGCGGTGGCGCTGGGGGATCCGAGTGTGCCGTTAATCAGCTGCTGGGCCTCTGCCCGTAACCAGCCGGCCTGCCAGCCCAGCAGCACGGCCACCAGGGCCAGGGCTCCGAGGCGGGCCATCGGGCCGCGTCTGGCCCTTGCCTTGAACCAGCCACCGATGGCCCCAATCCAGGCGAATGGTCCGTTGGAGTTGGGAGTAGCCATGCACTCAATGGGGTGAAGGACGGTTCGGACGGGCAAGGACGTTCGGATGGTTGCCGCTAAGCGGAAGCCAACCTTGGGGTGGCAAGGCGAAAGCCGATATGGGAGGTGCCGGTGTCTGGGCTTTGGGCCTCCCGGGCCGCGGGCCGATACCGGCTGCAGTAGTTCTCAGAGCAGAGAAATGAACCGCCCTTGATCACGTGCTTGGCGACGCCTGGATCGCGGGGATCGCCCGTTGCCACGGCGTTGCTGACAACCGGATCGCTGCGGTCAGAGAGGGCTTGATGGCCAACGGAATACCAATCCCGGGTCCATTCCCAAACATTGCCAGTCATGTCAAAGAGGCCATAGCCGTTGGCAGCGAACGACCCAACTGGGGCTAGGCCAGCAAAGCCATCCTCCCCAGTGTTTGTGGTTGGGAAAGGGCCCTGCCAAGTGTTGGCGCGATGGGGGTTCCAGCGGTTGCCCCAGGCGAAGACCCGATCCTTGAGGCCCCCCCGGGCTGCGAACTCCCACTGGGCTTCACTGGGCAAGGAGGCGCCCGCCCAATCGGCAAAGGCCTGCGCGTCCTCGTAGGACACATGCACCACGGGATGGTGCTCCCGGCCCCTGAGATCCGAGCCTGGGCCTTCGGGATGGCGCCAGTTCGCCCCTGGAAGCCAATGCCACCAGCTCAGCTCCTCGATTGGACCCTGGCCTGGCACGGGCCGAAAAACTAAGGAACCTGGCTCCCGTTCATTAGGAGAAAGACCTGGAAACTGGTCGATTGAGAGGGGACGTTCTGCCACGGTGCGGTACCCCGTGGCGGCCACAAAGGCGGCGAATTGCTGGTTCGTCACCTCATACCTGCCAAGACAAAAGGAGGAGAGGCGAACCCCGCCGGCGTCCTGTTCCTCCGCCAACCGGCCCGCGGCTCCGATGCGAAAGAGGCCTTCGGGAATCGCCACCATTCCTGTGGGGCAGGGCTTGGCATCGGCAGCCAGGGAGGCCGCCGGTTGAACAAACAGCAACGCCAGCAAGATGAGGCCAGCGCCAATCAGGCCAGCCCGTTGCAGTTTTGCCCGAGTCATGGGTAGCCCGAAGATCGAAAAGCTGGCCAACAGTGCCGCAAGACTTGACCAGCAGAATCTAGGCTTCTCTATCCTGGAGAGGTCCAGTGGAGGTATAGCTGATGCAATCGTACAGCACAACTCGTTCCAATCAGCGGCGGCAGTCAACTTGCCTATAGTGCCGCTGAGACTAATGGTTGTTCACCGCCTTACTTATTTGTGCGCTTCCCATCAACCCCGATCTTCACGACGAGTGTCTTGGTGCTGGCTGGGCTTCTTGGATTGACCATGGCGCAGCCCGTGGCCCGGGCTGCCGATCCGCAGGGGGGGATAGCCATGGGGCCTGCCCAGACCGAGGCTCCTGGCGGGCCCAACCCCCCATCTGCTAGCTCCGCTAGCAGCCCCACTAGCCCTGGCCCCCAGGCCTCGCCATCCCCCTGGGCCGGCACGGTAGAGCTCTATGGCCTGGCGCCGCTACGCACCAGCGGCAGCGCCACGATTAGGGGCCTGAGCACCGATTTTGACTTGGATCTGGGCCAGGTGCTTCGCCCCCTCACCGCCCTTGCCAGCCTGCGCGGCAGCGTGGAATATGGCCGCCTGGGCCTGCTCACCGACCTCAGCTATCTGTCCTTGCAAGGAGCCCAAGGGGTCAGCCGGGGCGGCCTCAACGCGGACGGGAGCTTTGGGCCCTTGGGTCGCAAAAGCGCCAGCGTCGCGATCGGCTCGACCTCCATCAACGCCAGCATGGGCCTGGTGCAAGGCATCTACGACCTGGCCCTGCGCTACCGCTTCGGCGAGCGGGAGACCGCGGTGGCCCGGCCCGGCAGCTTCACCGTGATTCCCTATGCCGGGGTCCGTCTTGTGAACGTTCAATATGATCTTGGCCTGGACGGCCAGGGATCCGCCTCCAGCATCACTGTCTCAGGTCCAAACAACAGCTTCGGCCTCAATCGCCCAGCCGGCAGCTTCACCCGCTATGGCGAGCTCAATTCCACGGTCGCCCAACCCCTGCTGGGGTCCCAGGCCATGCTGTTCCTCACGCCGCGGTTGCGGCTGTTTGCCCGCGGCGACATCGGCGGCTTTGGCATCGACCAGCCGGACAACCTCTCCTGGAATGCCCAGGCCGGCCTGGGCTACGCGATCGGCAACAGCACCCAGCTCAACCTCTCCTGGCGCCTACTCCACCTAGGAGGCAGTAACGGGGCCCCCCAGCCCAACGCCTTTGATATCAACGAAAACGGCATTGAGGCGGGAGTGAAGGTCTTCTTCTAAGGGGGGCAAATTGTTATCAGCTTCTTTGGCTATGGCGTTGTTACTAGTAGCCTGGGCGACTGCATTTGGCACAAAATAGAGGCTCCCCGTTCCCAGGCACAGCGGCGGGCGAGCAGTTCTAAATCATCGAACCAGCTGGTTTTGGTCATCTGGCCGCCATGGAGGCGAATGTGATACACGTAGGCATCAATCACCAGGCCTGGCGCCAGGCTGGTGACGGCCATCATCATGCCGATGTCTTCCCCTTGGGGCAGGCCCATCCAGCCGCCGGCCCGTTTGAGCAGGTTGGCCTGCACCAGCAGGGTGGTGGGGCCCAGGGGGATCGGGTGGTGGGGGCTGGGCCAGGCCTGCCAGATGGCGCCTGCTAAGCAGAATCCAGCCGGCATGATTTCCGGATCGACGCTGTCATCGTCGGTGCAATAGCCCGCCGCCCAGAGGGCGCCAGGCTGGCTGTGAATGGCCTCCAGCCGGTGATCAAGCGAGTGGGGATGGAGCCAGTCGTCGTCATCGGCGCTGGTGATCCAGTCGCCCTTGGCCACCACCAGGCCGAGGTTGCGGGCCGCCGCCTGGCCGATTGGCCGGGGGCTGCTGATGATCGTGGCTCGCCCAGCCAGCTCCGCCGGAATGGTTGCCTCTGGATTGCCATCGACCACAATCACATGCTCAACCGGGCAGCGGTTACGGCTGAGGCTTTGGTTGAGTTCCACCAGCATGCCCACCCGGTCCGGCAGCAACCTGGTAGGCGTGATCACACTGACGGTCATGGAGTGGGGGGCTAGGGGGTTGGCTGGTGCTGGTGGGGTCTGAAACCTGGGCTGCCTGGCTTGATCCCAATGCCGCCAGGGCAGTTGGCTGGCCGTTGCCGCAGAACTGCCTGGGGACTGCATCCGGCGGGCTGCAAGCTGTCAACAATGAAGGCTTGTTTTGGCCTTTTCTTCGATGGTCAAGGCATCGGCGCGGCTGCCGATGCTGTTGACAAAAGCAGGCTCAAACTGCACTACGGCTTCAGGGGTTAATGGTTGCTATTTGGCTGGTTTGACTGGCGGAGATGTTCTGCTTGCCCAGGTGCCAATGGACCATCGTTGTCAATTTTTTGGGTTGATCCTTAAGGGCCACTCTGCTGAGATGAAGTCGGCCAACTCTCTTGGAAACTGTTGTGGGTAAGGCAGGGATTTTGAGTTGGGTTTGGACCTTTTTGTGAGGCCACTTGTCTGGTGGCGATTTGTCTTGTCGTCCCATGTCTTGTCCGTGGGAGTGCGGTTGAGGCCTGGGATGGGACGGCTGGTTAAGCGGATGCCTTGAGGTTAGGCCGCCCCGGCCCAGGACGCGTGAGGCGCTTGGCTTCCCCGATCTGGCTGACTTGGGCCAAGTGCCGTTTCGGCTCGGGGGTGATCTGCGTAGCTGGGGCGCTTCAGGCTTGGTCGCCTGGGTTTGGGCCCAGCCGATCCCCCACCATTGCTCCCAGTTGTTGCAGCAAGGCCTGGCCGCTAACCACGCCCTTGCCCTCCAGTTGGGCGGTGCGTAGCAGTAGGGGGCAGCCGGCGCTGGCCACCACCAGCCCTAGCTCCTTCACCACGGCCAGCACGGTGCCCGGTTCGGCCCCAGGCTGGCCAGGGTCAGGTTGGGCGCTGTCTGGAAGGGCAATGTCAGGAAGAGCAGTGTCAGGAAGGGCGGTGTCAGCCGCACTGGTGGCAGCAGCGCTTGCCGCCTGGGTGGCGGGATCGTGGCGTAGTAGGTCGGCCGCTTCGGGGCTGAGCTGGTCGGCCAGCCGTTGCACCAGGGGTTCTGTGGCCAGCAGTTTGAGCCGTTTGCCGGCCCAGCTGGTCTGGGCGTTGGGGTAAAGCCCCATGACGCGGCGATGGATTTGCAGGGCCGATTGGTGCCAGTCGATCTGTAGGTCTGCCTTGGTGAGCAGCCGGGCCGTGGTCAGGCCCTCGCTGGCCTGGGGGCGCACCCCCAGGCGGGCCAGCCGCTCCGCTTCCGGGCCGGGGCCGGCGGCAGCGATCAGGGGCAGGGCCTCCACCAGCAGCTCGGCGGTGAGTTGGGAGAGGCGTTCACCCAGCTGGGCCGCGTTCTCGAGCAGGCCAATGGCAAGGGCGCGCTCTAGCAGCACTGGCCCGGTGTCCAGGCCCGCCTCCATCGCCATGATCCCCACCCCGGTTTTTGGATCTCCCTCCAGCAGGCTCCATTGGATCGGGCCGGCGCCGCGCCAGCGGGGCAGCAGGGAGCCGTGGCCGTTCCAGCAGCCCAGGGGGGGCTGGTCCAGCACCGCCGGGGGCAGGATCTGGCCGAAGGCCACCACCACCGAGAGGTCGGCCCCCAGGGCGGCCAGTTGGGCTTGGCAATCGCCATCGCGGCGGATCCGCTCGGGAGTGAACACTGGCAAGCCCAGGTCCAGGGCCCGGGCCTTCACAGGCGATGCCACCAGCTCCTTGCCCCGGCCCCGGCGCCGGTCGGGCTGGCTCACCACCCCAACCAGCTCGTGGCCAGCGGCCACCAGGGCCTCCAGGCTGGGCACGGCGTAGGCGGGGGTGCCCCAGAACAGGATCTTCATGGGGCCCATTCTGGGGATCTGGTGATCGGGGGAGCGGCCAGATCTCGGCTCAGCCCTAGCTCCAGGGCCATCCCCAGGTCCAGCGATGGGGGAAGCGCACCTGCAGGGGGAGCTGGTCAACCTGCCACCGGGCAGCCAGGGGTTCGAGGAACCGGGCGGGCACCTGCAGGGTTAAGCCCTCCGATCCCAACGGGGCCAGCAGGCCCGGCGGCAGGCGACGCGCCAGGTCGGGCATCGCCAGCACCTGGGCCTGGAGCCAGCGGCCATTGGGCATTTGCACCTCGACGATCCGGTTGGGTTGGGCCCAGCTGGCCTGGTCGGGCCTGAGGTAGATCCAGAGCCGGGGCGGGTCCGGGCGTTCAAGACGCACCAGCAGACTGCCGGGCCCCACGTTCTCACCGGGGCTCACCAGCACCTCCATCACCCGGCCGCCCGTGGTGGCCCGAAGGCCCAGCTCGCCCAGCCGGGCCGTTAGCCAGGTCCGTTCGCGGTCCTCCCGCAGGGTCGCGATTGGATCTCCCTCCACCTGGAAGCGCTCCTGGCGCAGCCGCCGCTGCAGATCCAGCAGGCCCACCTGAAAGACCTTGAGCTGCACTTCGGCGGCCAGCAGTTCGGCCGAGCTGAGGCCGCCCTGGTGGTGCAGGCTGCGGAACAGGTCCACCATCTGGCCCTGTAGCCCAATGGAATCCCCCTGCAGGGCTAAGGCGGAGCGGCCGAGGTGATCCGGGCCCGCTGGATTCGGGGGGCGCAGCTGGTTGAGGCGCAGGCGCCACTGGGGATTGTCCAGTTGCACCAGCAGTTGGCCCGCTTGCACCCGCTGGCCCGGCCGCACAGCCACCTGCTCCACCCGGCCGCTGTCCGGGGCCCGCAGCTCCGTGGTCGCCAGGGCCAGCTGGGCCGGCGCCCGCTGTTGCAGGGCGGCAAGTCCCAGGCGACCAGCCATCCACAGCAGGGGCGAGGCAACAAGCAGCAGGATCAGGTACCAGCGCAACCGGTAGGCCACCCGCCGGCTAGGCTCGTAGAGCACCTTCAGCCCCTGCTCCAGGTCAGGCGAGCGTTCCTTGCTGCTGGCGAAGCGCACCTTCATGGCGGTGACCTCTTCATGGCGGTGACCGCTTCATGGCAGGCCCTCTTCCTGGCAGAACCTCTTCCAGGCAATGTCCTGTCATGGCCGGGGCCCCTTCGGATAGGACTGCCAGTCCTGCCAGTCGATTCCGCCGAGGCCGGCGCTCTCGAGGACGTGGCGCCAGGGCCGCACCTGCCCCTGCAGCTGGCCTGAGCTGGTGCCAGGCCAGTTCAGGCGGGGGGAAAGGCCTGCCTCCAGGCTCTGGGCCAGGCGGAAGTGCCGCCCGGGCCAGCGCCTGGCAATCGTCCGGGCCCGGGCGGCGGAGCGCGCCAGATCGGGCCCGTAGATCATCAGGCTGATGGCCCGTAGCGGCGGCAGCTGGCAGGGCAGGCAGAAGGGATCGCCTCCAGCGGGTCCCGGCTCAAACCAGCGGGGGTGGCTCGCCATGCCCACGGGCCAGGGGCTGGCTTGCTGCACCGCCCGCAGGGTGTCGACCCACTCGCGCAGCCGCTGGTCGGGTACGGGCCAGCCCAGTTGCTCCACCTCCAGATCAAGGTGGAGGCCATCGAAGGGCAGTGGCCGGTAGCGGGCCACCAGGGCCAGCAGCTCCGGGCGATGGGCCGGCTGGATCCAGCTGGGATCCCCGAGCAAGAGCTGCACCGTCATGCCCCGGCCGTGGGCCCGCTCCAGCAGCCTGGCCAGGGCCCGCTCGGTGGCAGCGCCGGCCTCCACCTGGGCCGGCGACAGACCCACCAGCAGGTCGTCGATGCCCTGCTGGTGCAGCTGGCGCAGCTCCGGCTCCAGGCCGGTGTGATCGAGCAGCTGGCGGCTGTCCCAGATGTAAACCCCCTGGCTCCAGGTCGCTGGCGACGGGGCCGGCGCTGGCCCAGGGCGAACCCCTGGCTGGGCGCTGGGGGCCCCTGGACCCAGGCCCCCCCGGGCAGGGCCCGCCCCGCTGGTGGCCAGACCCGCCGCCAATCCCAGGCCCAGGAGGGCGCAGCGGGCCCTGCCTCCCTGGCTAGGGCCCGCCCCTGGTCCCCGATCTTTTGCTCGGTGCTTAAGGGCGATGGGCCTCAGCCCGGGCCCCAGGCTTGGCCCGGGATCAGAACCGGTTCGCCCGCTTGAGCACCCACCAGGGAGCCATCGCCGAATCCTCATGGCTGCGCCGCAGCAGTTCATTCAGGATGGCCACGGCCGACCAGCAGCGCAGCCCAAACATCGTCAAAGGAAACACCACTAGTACCGGCAAAAGGCGCAGGTCCTGGAGAGGTCGATCGGAGACCAATAGCACCATGGCCAGAAAATTCAGCAGCACCCACAGCAGATACACCGCATACACCAGCGCCGCCAGGGCGAGGGCGGCACGCCAGGGCAGCAGCAGCAGGATCGCGGCGCTAGAGCCCAGGATCATGAAGGGCAAAACTAGCTGCACAAACAGGCCGCTTACCACCGTCATGATGAAATTGGGCCAGCCCATCTGGTGGGGACTGATGCTGGCCGAGTGTTTGAATCCGTAGAGAAACAGTAGGTCGCCATCCCAGCGCAGCCGCTGCTTCAGCAGCCCCCGAAAGCTGGTGGGCCCATCGGTATGGCCGATCGCACGGGGTTCGAAGGGGATCCGCAAGCGGCGATGGCGGCCGAAATAGCTTTTGATCCGCAAGGTGAGATCCAGGTCTTCGGCGCTGTGGGTGTCCCAGCCGCCGATCTGCACCAGGATGCTGCGGCGAAAGGCCCCAAAGGCTCCGGAAATGTTGTTGACCAGGTTCCATTCGGCCAGGCCAATTTTGGCCATCTGGATCGAGATCAGGTATTCGATCGCCTGGATGGCGGTGGCAAGCGTTTCCCAGCTGTTGCGCACCCGCAGGCAGCCGGCCACCGCCGGCACATCGGGATCCTCAAAGTGACGCACCACCGCGGTCACCATCGTGTTGTCGAAGGAGGTGTCGCCATCGAGGGCCAAGATGATGCTGCCCGTGCTCATCGACAGGCCCGCATTCAGGGAGGACACCCGCCCGCCCCGTTGCCATTTCAGCAGCGGCCTGAACCGCCGCTTCGGATAGATCTCTGGATTGAAGGGAAAGCCCCGTAGGGCCGCCAGGGTGTGGGGGTTGGCGGCGGCCCCATCCAGCACCGGGATCAATTCAATCTCGCCGGGGTAGGTCTGCTCGCACAGGCTCAGCAGGCAGCGTTGCACCGCGGCCCCTTCGGCGTAGCAGGTGATCAGGCAGGACACCCGCGGCCGGTAGGGGGACTGCTTCGGCGGCAAGCTGAGCTCGCGCACCTTCCAACGCAACACCCCCAGCAGCATCACCAGGGTGAGGGGCAGCTCCACCAGCAGGGCGAAGGGGAACAGCAACAACGCAATCCTGAGGACCCCGTTCTCGGTGTGGAGGAGCTGGTTTAGGGCGCTGAAGTTGAGGCTGGGATCCAGGCTCGGATCCAGGCCCGGACCCAGAGTGGCGATGGGAGCGAGATCAAGGCCGTGATTCAGGCCGAGATGAATCCTGTGATTAAGTCCAAGATCAAGTCCAAGATCAAGAAACAGTCCAACACTCAGGTCAACAATTCGATCAAGACTGCTGACCAGAGCTGGTTCCATTGGACCCTCGCGCGCATCAGGACAGCTCTCCCCCAAGCCTGGCCAACAGCAGCGTGGCGTCTTCGCTCGGCTCCAATTGGTCAGGCAGCACGCAGCCGACCAGGCGCAGCTGCAGCCGCGGGCTTTGCGGGCTTTCCATCCGGTCTAGGCCCTCCACCAGGCGTTCCTCCAGCAGGTGCAGCCCAGCTGCGGCAGTTTGGGGCAAGAGGATCCAGAGCCGGTCCTCGCCGCCGCGCATGCAGCGGTCGGTTTCGCGCACTTCCTGCTCCAGGCGCTCAAACAGGCTGTCGAGCAGGGCCAGGCTGCGCGGTTCCCCCAGGTCCTCGAGCAGGGAGCCCAGGTTTTCCAGGCGCAGGCCCAGCAGGGTGAGGGTGCTGGTCCCCTTGGGCTGGCCATAGCGCCGGGCAATCGCCAGCTGCCAGTCGAGGGCGGCCAGGAACTCATGCTCGGGGATCACTTTCAAGCGCTGCAGGTACTCCGCCAGCAGGCCCCGTTCGCCCAGACCCTGGCGGCAACTGAGGCGGCCCGCCCCACTGAGCCGGTAGGGGCGGATCTCCAGCACCCGCAGCTCGCTGGGGTCCTGCTGGTGGCCGCAGTCGAGGCAGCGCACCACCACCTGGCCGTCTTCAAAAAAGGCCTGGCAGGTGTCGCAGCGGTAGTTCTCCAGGGGCCGGTCATAGTCGCTGCCGATATGGCGCATCGGGCTGAGGCAGTTGGCGCAGACCAGGCCGGTGGAGCGCACGAACTCCTGCTGGGGGGCCACATG
>CAINZT010000209.1 GCA_903855705.1 uncultured Synechococcus sp. | reverse complement strand
CCTGGCTCTCCGGTGGTGGGGGCAGGGGCCGGGGCCAGGGTCTCGAGAACCTGCTCGGGACGCTTGCCGGCCCGCGGCCGACTGGGATCGAGGTCATGGGGGTCCATTACCCCGGCCGGCAGGTAGGCCAGCTCCCGCAGGGCAAACACGGCCGGATCACTGGTGACGCTGGTCGGCAGACGTCCTAGGGCGACGTTGTCGAAATTGAGGCTGTGGCGATCGAAGGCAGAGAGCTCGTATTCCTCTGTCATCGAAAGGCAGTTGGTGGGGCAATACTCGACGCAATTGCCGCAGAAGATACACACACCAAAATCAATCGAATAATTGCGCAACTCCTTCTTCTTGGTGGCCTTATTCATCACCCAATCCACCACAGGCAGGTTGATTGGGCAAACGCGCACACAGACCTCACAGGCGATGCACTTGTCGAATTCATAGTGAATGCGGCCGCGGTAGCGCTCCGACGGGATCAGTTTCTCGTAGGGATACTGAACCGTGATCGGCCGGCGGCGCAGGTGATCGAAGGTGACCCCCAGGCCCTGGGTCAGGTTCTTGGCGGCATCCACCGCCTCGCGGGTGTAGTCGCCGACTGTCTTGAGGAAGCCGAACATGGACCGAAAAGGCGTTGGGGGCTTGGAATGGGGGCTGGGGGTGGAGCTAGGGCCGGTGATCGGCAGGTCAGGGGCTGCAGGGACCTGGCAGGACCGGCCCCATGATGCCTGGCCTGGCTGCCAGATGGGGTTTAGCCACCGAAAACAGCAGGAAACGCCAGCTTCAAGGCCGCTGTGACCAGCAAGTTGACCAGGGCAATCGGCAGCAGGAATTTCCAGCCCAGGTTGAGCAGCTGGTCGATCCGCACCCGGGGCACGGTCCAGCGCAGCAGGATCGCGAAGAAGACCAGCAGGTAGGCCTTGAGCACGGTCATGACGATCCCGAGGCTGCCCGTGATCACCTGAACCACAGGGGCATCCACCGACTGGCCCAGGGCCCCGGCGAGCCATTCGACCGGCACCGGGAAGCCCCAGCCGCCGAGGTACAACACCGCCACCAGCAGGGACGAGAGCACCAGGTTGATGTAGCTGCCCAGGTAAAACAGGGCAAACTTCATCCCGGCGTATTCGGTCTGATAGCCAGCCACCAGCTCCTCCTCGGCCTCTGGCAGATCGAAGGGCAAGCGTTCACATTCCGCCAGGGCGCAGATCCAGAAGATCACAAAGCCCACCGGCTGGCGCCAGATGTTCCAGCTGAGGATGCCAGCTCCGGTCTGCTGGTTGACGATGTCAACGGTGCTGAGCGAGTTGCTCATCATCACCACCGCCAGCACGGCCAGGGCTAGGGGGATCTCGTAGCTGATCGACTGGGCCGCGGCCCGCAGTCCACCAAGCAGGGAATATTTGTTGTTGCTGGCATAGCCGCTCATCAACAGGCCGATCGGCTGGATGCTGCTCAGGGCGATCCAAAGGAAAATGCCGACGCCCACATTGCTGATCAGCAAATTCTGACCAAAGGGCACCACCAGCCAGCTCAGGATCACTGGCACCACCACCAGCACCGGCCCGAGCGTGAACAGCAGCCCATCGGCCCTGGCGGGGATGATGTCTTCCTTGAACAGGAGCTTGAGGCCGTCGGCCAGGGGCTGGAGCACCCCCAGGGCGCCGGCGTATTCCGGGCCGATCCGTTGCTGCACGGCGGCAGAGATCTTGCGCTCCAGCCAGACGGTGACCAGCACCCCGACCACCGCGGCGACCAGCACCAGCAGCATGGGCACAGGCAGCCAGACCAGATGGGCCGCGGCAGGGGTTAGGCCCAGGCCCTCCAGCAGGCTGCTGAAGCTCGACTCCAGGTCGAGGCCAGGGCTAACAACGGCCAAGGGGTTTGCCCCCCCCATGCCCGGCAAGCCAGCTAGGGAAGGAGCCAGGGACAACCCCGGAGCAAAGGCGGAGGCGATCACCATGCAGGTGGCGGCGATGGGAGCGGCTGCGATGGGGGCAACTTAGGTGCAAGGAGCGCTGAGCGCTCAGGGGCCCGGAGCGCTCAGCGCTCGGAGAGGGGTTGCCAGGTGAGGCCACTGGGACCGGTATAGATCTGGCTGGGGCGGTAAATGCGGTTAGCCCCGAGCTGCTCCTTCCAGTGGGCCAGCCAGCCAGCCACCCGGGCAATCGCAAAGATCGGTGTGAACAGATCCTCGGGAATGCCGAGCTTGCGGTACACCAAGCCGGAATAGAAATCGACGTTGGGATAGATCCCCTTGGGCCCAAGCCGATCTGCCGCAACCGCTTCCAACTTGCGGGCCAGGTCGTACATCGGATCGTGGCCGAACTGGTCAAACAACTGCTCGGCCAGCTGCTGCAGGATCACCGCCCGGGGATCTTTTACCTTGTATTCGCGGTGGCCAAAGCCCATGATCTTTTGCTTCTCGGCAATGGCCTGATCCAGCCAGGCTTCCACCCGGTCTTCCGTGCCGATCAGCTCGAGCATCTCGAGCACGTCCTCGTTGGCGCCCCCATGGAGGGGCCCGGCCAGGGTGCCAACGGCCGAGGCCACCACCGCATAGGGATCGGTGAGGGTGCTGGCCGTTACCCGGGCGCTGAAGGTGCTGGCGTTGAGGCTGTGCTCGGCGTGGAGGATCAGGCAGGCATCGAAGATGCGGGCGGCCAGGGGATCGGGCTCCCGCTCCGTGAGCATGTAGAGGAAATTGGCCGCATAGGGCAGGTCGTCGCGGGGTTGGATCGGATCCTGGCCTTTGCGAATCAACTGGAAGGCCGCCACCATCGTTGGGATCTTGGCGATCAGCCGCACCACGGCCCCATAGATGTATTCGGGGTTGTCCAGGGCCCGCCGGGAATAGAACAGGCCCAGGGAGGCGGCGCTGCTCTGCAGGGCATCCATGGGATGGCCCGCCGAGGGGAAGCTTTTCATCATGTCCCGGATGCGGAAGCTCACCCGGCGGTGCATCTGCACCTCCTGCTGGAACTCCTCCAGCTGGCTGGCCGTGGGCAGCGTGCCCCAGACGAGCAGGTAGGCCGTTTCCAGAAAGGAGCTCTGGGAGGCCAGGTCGTCGACGGCGTAGCCCCGGTAGCTGAGGATCCCTTTACGGCCGTCGATGTCGCAGATGGCCGACTGGGTGGCGGGAACCCCTTCCAGACCCGGACGGAACGGCGGAGCGGCGGGCGTCCCTGCCGGCGTCCCGGCATCCAAGCTTGCCTCTGCCACGTTGGCGTTCCTGCAGCGATCCAGAAACGCTAAGGCCCACCGGCAATGCAGCGCCGTAGCGCTACCGACCAGCCAGCAGGCTGAGCGGGCTCAAGAGCAGCTTGAGCCGGGCCGCGCTGCCGTCCTGGGGCAGGGCCACGAGGGCCACTCCGGCCTTTTTGAGGGTGATGGCGCCGGCGGGGGCGCCGATCAGGCGGGCCGCCAGCAGGCCCAGGTCTGGCTCATGGCCCACCAGGGCCAACCGCCGCCAGCCCGGCCGGGGGGGGCTGTCCCCTAACCAGAGCTGCAGCAGGGGCCCGATCTCCCCAGCTGGCTCCAGGGCGGCGGCCAGCTCCAGGTCCGGCGCCAGACCGGCCAACCGGGCCAGGTCCGCCGTCTGGCGTGCTCGGGCGTAGGGACTGCTGAGCAGCAGGTCGCAGCCCAGCCCCAGGGCCACGAGGCGCTGCAGCACGGCCTCGGTGCGCTGGCGCCCCTCGGGCGTGAGGGCGCGGCGCCCATCGGCTAGGTCGAGGCGGCGCTCCTCGGCAATGCCGTGGCGCAGTAGCAGCAGTTCCCTTGTCGCCGCCATCGTCAGTGCCTCTTGATTAACCCTGGAACTGCAGCAGGCCCCGCAGCCGGAGCAGCGTGTCACCGCTCGCCGAAGCGGGAGCCGCCAGGTCTGCTGGGCCGGTGCCGGGGGGACGCTCGCCAGCCCCGGCTGGATCGGCCTCCAGGCTGAGGGCGGCGCCGCGCACGCTCCCGGCCAGGGAGCCATCCGAACTGGAGAGACCCACCAGCAGGCGCCAGGGCTGCCAGGCCGCCAGCAGGCTGCGGGCCGTGGCCCCATCCATGGCCCATTGCAAAGGGGCCTGGGGCGACTGGAGCGACTGCAACTGCTGCAGGCGCTCTTTGGGGGGATGGTGGCCCTCCAGCTGGGTCTCCAGCACCGCCAGCCCCTCGGCCCACCAGGCCAGATCGGAGCCGGTGTCAGGGTCTGGAGCCCGGGCCCCGGCCAGGCGAGCCTGCAGCTGGTCGGGGTTGCCCTTCACGGGCTTGGAGAGCAGTTGGGTCCACACCAGCAGGGGCCGTTGCTTGAGCAGCAACGGCGCAGGGGCGTAGCCCGCTTCAGCCAGGGCAGCGGTTAGGCCGGCGGGATCCGGTTGGTCTTGGCGGCTGCCCAGCAGCCAACCCTGCTCGGAGCGGGCCCCGAGCAGGGGGCCGCCATCGGCGCCGGCCACTAGGGCCGGCAAGGGCCCCGCCGTTGGGGGCAGGGCCCTTGCCAACAGGGCAGTGGCCAGGGAACGCCAGGGGGATTCGCTCGCCAGCAGGGCCGCCGGGTTCTGGACCAGGGCCAGGCTGGAGGCGGGCAGGGCGATCTGCTGAAGCAGCGATTCCCCATCCCTCAGGGGAGCCAGGGCCAGGGGCTGGCCCAGCTGCAGCAAGCCCGTCAGCTCCAGGCCCCGACCGGCCGGAGCGAGGGCCAGCACCAGCTCCTCAAGGGCGGCGGCCCGGGGGGCAGGCACGGCCCCGGCGCTAGCGCCGGGAGCTTCGGCCGCGGAGACCGCCAGGCCAGGGAGAGGGGCTAGGGCCTGTTGAGTCCCCGAAGCGACCTTGGTGGAAGCCCCCCCGGGACTGGCACCAGGTTCAGCGCCGGGATCGGGCAAGCCCAACCAGGTGCCCAGGGCTCCAGACCTGGCCGTGAGCAGCACCACGCCCTTACCGAGGCGCCGGACGGCCTGCTGCAACTGGGGGCTGCCGGCCTGGTTGAGTTCCTCGATCTGGGAAACATCAAGGGCCTGCTCCAGGGCGCCGCGGCCGGAGCCGATCAGCACTAGGTCGTCGTTGATCAGGGCCGTGGCGATCGGCTGGGCTTGCTGGCCGATCAGGGCGCCGCGGCCACTGATCAGCCCCATCCCCCGGTAGCTGCTGATCTGCAGGTCGGTGCCGGCCAGGCTGCGGGTCTGCCAGAAGCGCTGCAGGAAACGGCGGGCCCCCTCAGGATCGCGGCTGCGCAGGGCCAGCACCCAGCCGGGCGGATGGTCTGGCCCAGGGGGCGTCAATAGGGCCAGGCTGATTTCCTCGCCCAGCCAGGGGGCCAATTCCGAGGCGTAATCGAGGCCGGCAGTGGCAAAGACGCCATCGCGCAGGCGTTCGGCGGCGGCGGCGGCCCGGCGCCGCTCACCCGGCCGGGCCACGGCCCGCAGGTAGGCGGCCGGCTCATCCGCTGACACCAGCCAATGCAGGCTCAGGGGCACGCTGCGGGGCACAAACTGGGCCGCCAGGGGCAGGCTGAGGGGGTGCTGCTGCAGGGCCAGGGGACTGCGCGCCAACAACAGCCACCAGCCCCCGATCCCCAGACCAAAGAGCAGAACCGCTGCCGCCAACACGGCCGCCAGAAAAGGGCGGGCCTTCATGCGCCGCACGCAGGAGTGGCCTCATCTTTATCCATCGGACCGATCTTTGGCATCCCATGGCCCAAGAGCGACTGCATCGATGGCCTCCCCCCTTCCCCTCCGGGCCCCAGACCTGCAGGCCCGCCTGCAGCAGGGCGAACCCTTGCAGTTGGTGGATGTGCGCGAAGCCCAGGAACTGGAGCTGGCCGCCCTAGACCAGCCGGTGATCCACCTGCCCCTGAGCCGCTCCCAGGACTGGCTCGATCAGATCCCGGAGCTGCTGGATCGCCAGCGTCCAGTGGTGGTGCTCTGCCACGCGGGCATGCGCAGCTGGCAATTCGCCTCCTGGCTGATCGAGACCCAGGGCTTCAGCGATGTCTGGAACCTGGAGGGGGGCATCGAAGCCTGGAGCGTGGAAGTCGATCCCAGTGTTCCGCGCTACTGATCGTTCGGAGCTAGCAAGCGGTCCGCGCCCATGGGCGTTCAGAGCTAGCGGGCTTTCCGCGCAGCAGGACCGCCGCAGCCCCTGGCACCCCGCCTACGATTGCAGGATCGCCAGCCCCCCCGATTTCCCTTGCAAGCGCTGCCCCGCCGCCAACAGGAGGTGCTGCAAGCGACGGTGCGGCACTACGTCGACACGATGGAACCGGTGGGGAGTTCCACCCTGGTGCGGCGCTTCGGTCTGCCGGCCAGTCCGGCCACGGTGCGTTCCGCCATGGGGGCCCTGGAGCAGAAAGGTCTGCTGACCCAGCCCCACCCCTCCGCCGGCCGGGTGCCCAGCCAGCTGGGCTATCGCCATTACGTCAACTGCCTGCTGCCGGCCCCCGGCGCCGCCGCCAGCCAGCTGGAGCGGGAACTGGCCGGCCTCAGCCTGCAGTGGGCCGCCCTCGATGACCTGCTGCTGCAGCTGGCCCGTCGTCTGGCCGATCTCACCGGTCTGCTCAGCCTGATCACCCGGCCCCAGCGCCAGCAGCCCCAGCTCCAGGCCCTGCGCCTGGTGCCCAGCGGCGACCGGCTGTTGGTGTTCCTGGTGGAAAGCGCCGCCGCCTCCAGCAGCCTCAACCTGCGCCTGCCGGCCGCCGTCCGCGCCGAGGTGCCGGCTTTGGAGCGCTGGACGACCGCCCAACTGGAGCAGCAAAACAACATCGGCCGGATCGACTGGAGCACCCTGCCGCCCCAGCTGCGCAGCAGCGGCTCCCTCCTGCGCCAGGGCTTGCGCAGCCACCGCCAGGCCCGGCCCCTGGAGCAGGACGGCGCCGTGTCCCTCGGCCTGGGGGGCCTACTTAGCCAGCCGGAATTCAGCCGCAGCGAAAGCCTGCGGCCCCTGCTGCAGCTGGTGGAGCAGGACCCCCAGCAGCTCCTCCAGGCCGATGGGGCCGGGGCGATCGGCGGGGTCTGGATCGGCCTGGAGCATCCCCACCCGGCCCTGCGCGAGTGCGCCGTGGTGCAGGCGCCCTACCGCACCGGCAGCGGCGGCCAGGGCCAGGTGGCCCTGGTGGGTCCGATGCGCATGGCCTACGCCACGGCCCGGGCGGCGGTGCAGTCGGTGGCCACGATCCTGCAGCAGCTGCTGGGCTGACTCGCCCTCCCGCGTACCTGGTCTGACCTAGCTGGGCCGATTGGTGCGCCTCCCTGGGTTGCTAGGACCGTCCCTAACGGCCCAGCTGGTCGCCGAGCTTGTCAGCCACGGTGTTCACATCCTTGTCGCCGCGGCCGGAGAGGTTGAGCACCACTTCGGTGCCAGGGGCCAGGGTGGGGCAGATGGTGTCGAGCCAGGCGAAGGCGTGGGCCGTTTCCAGGGCCGGGATGATGCCTTCGAGCTTGCAGACCAACTGCAGGGCCGCCAGGGCTTCGCTGTCGGTGACGGCGCCGTATTCGGCCCGGCCGATCTCCTTGAAGTAGCTGTGCTCCGGACCGACGCCGGGGTAATCGAGGCCGGCGCTGATCGAGTGGGCTTCCTGCACCTGGCCCTCCTCGTCCTGGAGCAGCAGGCTCATGGCGCCATGGAGCACCCCCACCCGACCCTCGGTAATCGTGGCCGCATGGCGACCGGTGGCGACGCCATCGCCGGCCGCCTCCACACCAATCAGGCGCACCGAGGTGTCCTGCACAAAAGGATGGAACAGGCCCATGGCGTTGGAGCCACCGCCCACGCAGGCCACCAACACATCGGGCAAGCGGCCGAAGGCCTCCTGGCACTGGCGCTTGGTCTCCACGCCGATCACGGCGTGGAAGTCGCGCACCAGCATCGGGAAGGGATGGGGGCCGGCGACCGAGCCAAGGATGTAGTGGGTGGTCTCCACGTTGGTGACCCAGTCACGAATCGCCTCGCTGGTGGCGTCCTTGAGGGTTGCTGTGCCAGCCGTCACGGACTCGACGGTGGCGCCCAGCAGCCGCATGCGGACCACATTGAGGGCCTGGCGGCGCATGTCCTCGGCGCCCATATAGATCACGCATTCGAGGCCGAAGCGGGCACAGACCGTGGCCGTGGCGACCCCGTGCTGGCCGGCGCCGGTTTCGGCAATGATCCGTTTTTTGCCCATACGCAGGGCCAACAGGGCCTGACCAAGGGCGTTGTTGATCTTGTGGGCGCCGGTGTGGTTGAGGTCTTCCCGCTTCAGCCAGATGCGGGGCCCACCATCGGCGCGGCGGTAGTGGTCGGTGAGCCGTTCGGCCTCGTAGAGGGGAGTGGGGCGGCCGACGTAGTTCTTGAGCAGGTGGTTGAGGCGCTCGGTGAAGGCCGGGTCCTGCCAGGCCTCGGCGGCGGCCGCCTCGAGCTCCGCCAAGGCGGGGATCAGGGTTTCAGGCACGTATTGGCCGCCGAACGGGCCAAAGCGGCCTAGGGCGTTGGGTCGCACGGCTGGTTCCAGCGCCGCGGGGTCAACGGTTAGGGCAGGGACGGTGCTGGTCACCGGCGGCGGTGCAAGAGGGTCCCAGCGTAGGAAGCGGCCAGGGGGAAGGGCGCCCAAGGCTTGGGCGGCGGGTCAGGGGGCTTGGCCAGGCAGCTTGGCCAGGCAGTTAGGGCCGATGGCCAGGTCGGTGCTGATTTCGGTTCTGGCCGGGACCCGTCCTGCGCTGAACTGGAGCCAGCAACGGGCACCACCATGGCCAAGGGCGGCTGGCAGGAATTCAGTAGACCAGAAAGCCTGCAACGCAGCCCTGGGCCCGGGACTAGTCCTGGCCAGGGCGGTGGCGCCGAACCTGCCGCCAAGGCCCAGCAACGGGTGCGGGTGCAGCGCACCAAGGCCGGCAAGGGCGGCAAGTTGGTGACCGCGATCACGGGCCTAGAGGCCCCCGAGGCCGAGCTCAAGACCCTGCTCAAACAGCTCAAGGCCCACGCCGGCACCGGCGGCACCCTCAAGGACGGCGTGATCGAACTGCAGGGTGATCAGGTGGCCCCGGCCCTGTCAGCCCTGGAGAAGGCGGGCTACCGGCCCAAGCAGGCGGGGGGATGAGCCCCCTTCCTTTGAACGACCTATCCCTGGTTGTCGTTCCTGGCCCCAGCCCCCTGGCCCTCTGGTTGCCCGCGGTGATCACCCCCGCCGATCTACTGCTGCAACTGGGCCTGTTTGCGGCCTCCTTGGTGGCCAACCTGCTCTCGGCCCTGGCGGGGGGCGGCGCCGGGTTGGTGCAACTGCCGGTGCTGATCCTGCTGGGGCTGAGTTTTCCCTTGGCCCTGGCCACCCACAAGCTGGCCAGCGTGGCCCTGGGGGTGGGCGCGAGCCTGCGCCATGCCCGCGAGCGGTCCCTGAATCCGCGGTTGGCGGCCTTCGTGCTGGTCTGCGGCTTGCCGGGGGTGGTGCTGGGGGCCCGGGTGGTGCTGGCCTTGCCCCCCAAGCTCTGCACCCTGCTGCTGGGGCTGCTCACCATCGCCCTAGGGCTTTATTCGATCAGCCAACCCCAGCTGGGCAGCGTCAGCACCGTGCGCCAGCTGGATCGGCGCGGCCTGGCCATCGGCGGCGCGGGGCTGTTCGCCATCGGATTCCTCAACGGCTCGCTCACCTCCGGCACCGGCCTGTTTGTGACCCTGTGGCTGGTGCGCTGGTTTGGCCTCGACTACGGCCGGGCCGTGGCCTACACCCTGATCCTGGTGGGCCTGTTCTGGAACGGCGCCGGCGCCCTCACCCTGGGGATCCAGGGCCAGATCGCCTGGAGCTGGGTGCCGGTGCTCCTGGCCGGTTCGATCGCCGGCGGTTACTTGGGGGCCCACCTGGCCATCGCCAAGGGCAGCCGGCTGGTGAAGCGCGCCTTCGAGGTCCTCTCCCTGGTGATGGGGATTTCGCTGCTGGTTAAGAGCTTTTGAGCCCGGGCCGCTGGCCCCCCCTTCCTCGGTGGACGCCGGCCCGGGAGCTCGCCCCCACCCCGGTGGGGAGAATGGCCAGCATCGATCCGGCCGTCGCCCGCGCCCATGTCCGCCCCCAGCCCGACTTCCAGCCCTAGCCCCCTCACCACCAAGGGTGCCTCCACCAACATCGTGTGGCACCACTCCTCGGTGGATCGGGCGGCCCGGGCCCACCAGCGCGGTCACCGCAGCGCCCTTCTTTGGTTCACCGGTCTCTCGGGCGCCGGCAAGAGCACCCTGGCCAACGCCGTCAATTCGGCCCTGTTTGAACAGGGCCTCTCCTGCTATGTGCTCGATGGCGACAACGTGCGCCATGGCCTCTGCCAGGACCTGGGCTTCTCCGATGCCGACCGCACTGAGAACATCCGGCGCATCGGTGAGATGGCCAAGTTGTTCGTGGATGCGGGGGTGGTGGTGCTGACCGCGTTCGTGTCCCCGTTCCGAGCCGACCGCGATCGGGTCCGGGCGCTGGTGCCGGAGGGGGACTTCATCGAGGTGCACTGTGCCGCCGACCTAGCCGCCTGCGAAACCCGCGACACCAAGGGGCTCTATGCCAAGGCCCGGGCCGGCGTGATCAAGGATTTCACTGGTATCTCCAGCCCGTACGAAGAGCCCGTGCAGCCCGAACTACGCGTTGAGACTGGCAGCCAGTCCCTGGACGACTGCGTCAGCCAGGTGATCACCTACCTGCAGGAGCAGGGGATCATTCCGGCGGCGGCCTAGGGCTGGGGTCCTGGGGCAAGCCGTGGTCCTGGGGCAAGCCGTGGTTCTTGGGCAAGGGAGTGGTCTCGGGCAAACCAGTGGCCTCGGGCACGCCGGGGACCTCGGGCAAGCCGAGCTGGGTGGCCCAGGCATCGAGGAAGGTTTTCAGGCAGCTGGCCACCGGCACGGCCAGCAGCAGACCAAGCAGCTCGCCCAGGCCCATCAAGCTGCCGAAGCGGGCACCCAAGGGCAGGCTCACCAGCAGCCAGGCGGGCTGCAGGCCGACGATGCTGCCCATGAGCCGGGGCTGGATCACCTGGTCCACGACCTGGCCCACGCTGATCGCCGCCGCCAGCACCTCCAGGCCGGTGCGGGGATCCTCCAAAGCCAGCAGCAAGCTCACCAGAACGATCGTGACGGCACTGGCATAGGGGACCAGGGTGGTGAAGCCGATCAGCACGGCAAACAACACCCCATAGGGAATACCCAGCAGGGTGAACACCACCATCTGGGCGCCGCTGAGGATCAGGGCCAGCACCACCTGGCCGGCGAAATAGCCCCGGAAGGTGCGGCCCAAGGTGGTGAGCAGCAGGCCACTCCAGGCGGCCGGCAGCCAGCGGGCCAGGCCGGCCACGATCGCCTCACCGCCGAGCAACAGAAATACCGCCAGCACCGTGACGATCAAGGTGTTGACCGTGAGACCAACGGTTGCCCCGAGCAGGCTGAGCAGCCTCTGGCTCAGCTGGCTGGCCACCTGGCTGGTGCGGGTCAACAGGCTGCTGCTGAGGTCGCCGAATTCCGTGGGCAGGCCCCGCTCGGCGGCCCACTGCTCGAGCACCTTGAGCCAGCGCTCCCCCTCGGATAGCCAGCCCGGCAGGACATTGATCAGCCCCACCAGCTGTTCCACCAGCCGGGGCACGAGCCAGAGGGCGGAGAGCACCAGTAGGCCCAGCCCCAGCCCCACCACCAACAGCACCGCCAGGCCCCGGGGCAGGCCGCGGCCGTGCAGCCAGCGGGTGGGAATGTCGAGCAGGAAGGCGATGAGGGCCGCCCCGATAAACAGGGCCGGGAAGGGCGCCAGGGGCAGCAGCAACTGGCGCAACACCCAGAGGTTGAGCACCAGCAGGGGCAGGATCAGGCCCAGCCGGAGCCAGGGCGGCAGCACCAGACGCTCGATCATCGCGGCCCCGCCATCGCCTCCAGGTAGGCCGCACTGCCCAGCTCCTGCAGGCGGGCATCTTTGCTGGTCACCTGGCCATGGAGATCGCGGCGATAGGCGAGCAGCTGATCGGCCAGGCCGGCGTCGGCGGTGGCGAGGATCTGCACCGCCAGCAGGCCGGCATTCATCCCATTGCCGATCGCCACGGTGGCCACCGGGATGCCGGCGGGCATCTGCACGATCGAATGGAGCGAATCCACGCCCGAGAGGGCCCGGCTCTGCACCGGCACGCCAATCACCGGCAGGGTGGTGAGTGAGGCGACCATGCCGGGCAGGTGGGCGGCGCCGCCGGCGCCGGCGATCACCACCTTGAGGCCCCGGCCGGCGGCCGCCTGGGCAAAGGCCACCATCTCCAGGGGCGTGCGGTGGGCCGAAAGCACCCGCACCTCAACGCCAACGCCAAACCGCTGCAACAGGGCCACCGCCGGCTCCATGGTGGGCAGGTCGGAATCGCTGCCCATCACCACCGCCACCAGGGGCCGGGGGGCCTGGTGGCCGGGCCCGGGGGCCGGGTCGCCGGGCACGGGGGCAGCGCCGGAGTCGCGCGGGGCAGCGGCCATGGGATGAAACGGGCGATGGAGCGGCGAGGATGGCATTCTCCCGCTTCAGCACCCCTTCGCCCTCCCCCGGCGGGAGTTGTCTCGATGCGCTGGCTCAGCAATGTCCGCCTGCCCCAGGGCGGCCCCCAGCTCTGGCGCATCGGCCTCGATGACCAGGACCAAATTGCCGCCGTGGAGGCCCTGGCCCCCCGCAGCGCCGCGGCCGGCGTCGACTGGCAGGGCGACTGGCTCAGTCCCGCCGGGGTGGACCTGCAGATCAATGGCGGCCTGAGCCTGGCCTTCCCGGAATTGAGCGAGGCTGACCTGCCCCAGCTGGAAGCCTTGCTGGAGCTGCTCTGGCGCGATGGCGTCGAAGCGATCTGCCCCACCCTGGTGACCTGCGCCGTGGCGCCCCTGCGCCAGGCCCTGGCCGTGCTGAGAGCCGCCCGGCAGCGGCACCGCAGCGGCCGCTGCCGCCTGCTCGGCGCCCACCTGGAAGGACCGTTCCTGGCCCACGCCCGCCGCGGCGCCCATCCCGCCATCCATTTGTGTGCGCCCAGCCGCACCGCCTTGCTCGAGCGGATCGGCGGCTTTGAAGAGGAGATCGATCTGGTCACCCTGGCCCCGGAACTGGAGGGGGCCGGTGAGGTGATCCAAACCCTGCAGGAGCTGGGCATCGTTGTGTGCCTGGGCCACAGCGAGGCCAATGAGGCCGAGGCCGGCGCCGCCTTCGGCGCCGGGGTGTCGATGCTCACCCACAGCCTCAACGCCATGGCCGGCCTGCACCACCGGGCGCCCGGGCCCGTGGCAGCGGCACTCCTGGGGGGCGGGGTCCACCTGGGCCTGATCGCCGATGGCGTCCATCTGGCGCCGACCATGGCGGTGTTGCTGCAACGGCTAGCCCCCGAGCGACTGGTGTTGGTCAGCGATGCCCTCGCCCCCTACGGCCTGGCCGATGGTCGCCACCGCTGGGATGAGCGCGATCTGATCGTGCAAAACGGCACCTGCAGGCTCGAGGACGGCACCTTGGCGGGGGTGACCCTGCCCCTGCTGGAGGGGGTGCGGCGCCTGGCCCGTTGGGGCGGCGAGGCGGAAGCGACCATCGCCGCCGCCACGGTCACCCCCCGGCGGGTCTTGGGCGACGACCGGCCGATCGAGAGCCTGCTGGTGGGGATGCCCCTCGCCGAGACCCTGCGCTGGAGTGGATCGGCCCAAGCCCTGGCCTGGCACCGGAGCGGGCCCAGCAACCAACCTGCCTAGGATCCCCGCCAACCTTGTTCCACCAGCCGCTTCCCGATGTCCACCGAGCAGCTCCTGGACAACACTTCCGAGACGGCGTCATCCCAAACCGTCCCATCCCCGACAGCCCCAGCCCCAACTGGTTCAGCATCAACTAGTTCAGCCCCAACAGCCAAAGACAGCGAGAAGTCTGAGGTGGAGGCCTATTTCAATAGCACCGGCTTTGATCGCTGGAATCGCATTTACAGCGACAGCGAAGACGTCAATAAGGTCCAGCGCAATATCCGCATCGGCCACCAGAAAACGGTCGACCAGGTGCTGGCCTGGCTGCAGGAGGAGGGCAACCTGCCCCAGCGCAGTTTCTGCGATGCGGGCTGCGGCGTCGGCAGCCTCAGCCTGCCCCTGGCGGCCCTGGGGGCCGGCCAGATCCACGCCAGCGACCTCTCCGAGGCGATGGTGAGCGAAGCCAGCCGCCGGGCTGGGGAGCAGGGGATTGATCCAGATCGCCTGCAGTTCACTGCATCCGACCTGGAAAGCCTGGAGGGCCGCTACGACACGGTGATCTGTCTGGATGTGTTCATCCACTACCCCCAGGAGCCGGCTGAACAGATGGTGGAACATCTGGCCTCCTTGGCGGAGCGGCGCTTGCTGGTGAGCTTTGCCCCCTACACGCCGCTGCTGGCGGTGCTCAAGCGCATCGGCGAACTGTTCCCCGGCCCCAGCAAAACAACCCGCGCCTACACCCTGCGCGAAAGCGGCATCGTGGCGGCGGCGGAACGCAGCGGCTTCCGCCTGGTGCGCCGCAGCCTCAACCAGGCTCCCTTCTATTACTCCCGGCTGATTGAGTTCGAGCGGGTCTAATCAGGTCTGGCCCCCTTTGGGGATGACCCAAAGCCGGTCATAGGGCCAGCTGCAAACTCCCTAGGGTCGCGCCCATGGAGGGGTTGCAGGTCGTTTGGTTCAAGCGGGATCTGCGGCTGGTCGACCACCAGCCGCTGCTCGAGGCCTGTCGCCGCGGACCGGTGCTGCCCCTGGTGGTGGTGGAGCCTGAGCTGTGGCAGCAGGCCGATGCCTCGGCCCGCCAGTGGGCCTTCTGCGCCGAGAGCCTGGAGCATCTCCGCCAGGAGCTGGCGCGGCTGGGCCAGCCCCTGATCGTGCGCACGGGCCCTGTGGAAGCCGTGCTGGAGCGGGCCCGCCGCCAGTTCGGCATCGCCGGCCTCTGGAGCCACGAGGAAACCGGCAACGGCTGGACCTACGCCCGCGACCGGCGGGTGGCTGCCTGGGCCAACAGCCATGGCATCACCTGGATTGAGCGTCCCCAGTTCGGCGTGATCCGCCGCCTGAAGAGTCGCAACGGCTGGGCCCGCCGCTGGGAAGGGCGCATGGCCGAAGCGATCAGCCCACCGCCAGAGGCCTTAACGCCGCTTGGCGGCATCGAGCCCGGCGCCATCCCCAGCGCCCAGGACCTGGGCCTGGCGGCCGACCCCTGCCCGGGCCGCCAACCGGGAGGGCGCCAAGCCGGCCTTGCCCTGCTGGAGAGCTTCCTGGCCCAGCGGGGCGCCCGCTACCACCGGGAGCTCTCCAGCCCGGGCACCGCCTTTGCCAGCTGCTCGCGCCTTTCGCCCCACCTGAGTTGGGGCACCCTGTCGCTGCGGGAAATCGTGCAGCGCAGCCGCGGCCGCCTGGCGGCACTGAAGGGCCTGCCCGCCCCGCAACGGGGTGACTGGCCCCGGGCCCTGCGGGGCTTTGACGAGCGGCTGCACTGGCACTGCCACTTCATCCAGAAGCTGGAAAGCCAGCCGGATCTGGAGTTCAAGGAGCTGCACCCGCTCACCGCCGGCCTGCGGGCCAGCGAGCCGGAGCGACTGGCGGCCTGGGCCGCGGGGCGCACCGGCCTGCCGTTCGTGGATGCCTGCATGCGGGCCCTGATCGCCACGGGCTGGATCAATTTCCGCATGCGGGCGATGTTGATGTCGGTGGCCAGCTATCAGCTCTGGCTGCCTTGGCGGGACAGCGGCCTGGTGCTGGCGCGCCTGTTCGTGGACTACGAGCCCGGCATCCACTGGAGCCAGTGCCAGATGCAATCCGGCACCACGGGCATCAACACGATCCGGATCTACAACCCGATCAAGCAGGGCCAGGACCACGACCCCCAGGGCCTGTTCCTGCGCCAGTGGCTGCCGGAATTGGCGCGGGTGCCCGTGGTGCACCTGCATGAACCCTGGACCATGCCCCTCTCGACCCAAACCAACGCGGGCTGTGTGCTCGGGGCCGACTACCCCCTGCCGCTGGTGGAGCCGGCCGCCGCCGCCCGGGAGGCGAAGCAGCGGATCTGGGACCGGCGCCAGGAGCCCGGGTTCCGGGAGTGGGCCGAAACGGTCCTGCAAACCCATGGCTCGCGCCGCTCCGGCGGCACCAGGAGCCGCCCAGCTCCCAAGGGTGGGCGGCGGCGCAGTTCCACCCCTAAAGATGACGCCACCAGGCCCCTGCAACTGGGACTAGATCTGGATCTGGCTTGATCCGGGCCTGGCTTGATCCGCGGCAGTCTTCAGCCCACCCAGGGATCCAGGAAGCTGAGCGGCCGGGCCATGGTGGCCGAAAAACCGAGGATGCCTCTGTCGAGGTGGCGGTAGAGCAGGGAGTCGTCGGCCTCGAGCAGGAAGGTGCCGCCCCGCTGGGTGAGGAAGTCGTCGCGGGGCACGTAGCTGCGCCAGTGGCCGAGCACTTCGGCCATGTTCTGGAGGCGCACCGTGGCCAGTTCGAAGGGCCGCAGGAAACCCGAACCACCCGCCCGGGCGAAGAAGGAGCCCTGGATCGGCGGTAGGGGACCCGCCTGGATGGTTTCGTCGTCGGCGATGCGCTGGGGGGCGCTGCGATCGCCGGTGTAGCCGCGCAGCACCTCCGCCAGGGTGCCGGGGGAGCCGATGCCGGCGCACATCAGCAAGAGATTCGGCCAGGGTCCGCCCACCTGGGCAAGACCGGCGTAGAGCCCCAGGGCCCGATGCAGCTGGGGCTCGGGATCCACCAGCAGCCGCTCCCTGGGGAAGCCCGTGAAGGCGCAAAAACGTTGGCCGCTTGCGTCGTTGCCGATGCCGATAGCCAGCAGGGCGATGCCCGCAGCCTCCAGCTGGGGCAGGGCGCTGCCCAGGACCTGGGCGTATTCGAGGCTGTCGAAATCGCCCAGCTGGGGGAGCACCACCACCAGCCGCCGCCGGCCCGGGCCCATGCCCTCCACCGCAGCGAGACGCTCCAGCAAGGCCGGTGGAGCCATTTCAGCCCCAGCCGCGGGCGAGCCCTTAGCGCCATCGCCTGCAGCGACAGCGTTCTCAGCGACAGCCTTCTCAGCGAAATCCTGGTGGGCGGAATCCCTGTCGGTGGGGGCGGGCACGGGCAAGGCGGAACTCAGGGCGCCACCAGGGTGGCGCGGCTGAGGAAGGCATCGGCGGCGGCGGTCAAGGCCTGGCGTCGAGCCGGCTCGATCCGATCCAGCAGGTGCACCATCATCGAGAGGCGCGGATTGGCCTGAAAAAAGGAGCGGTGCCGCTCGATGAAGCGCCAATAGAGCCCATCCCAGATTTCACACCAGGGGCCCCGTTTGTAGTCCCCCATCTTGAGGATGTAATTGGAGCCGCAGATGTAGGGCTTGGTGGCAAAGATGCCGCCGTCACTCATCTGGCCCATGCCATAGACATTCGGGCCCATCACCCATTCATAGGAATCGAGGTAGCGCTCCATGAACCAGCGATGCACCTCGCCGGGATGGATCTCACAGAGCAACATCAAGCTGCTGAGCACCATCAGGCGCTCGATGTGGTGGTTGTAGCCGAGGCGGTTCACCCGGCGGATCGCCTGGTCCAGGGGGGGCAGGCCGGTGCTGCCGTCGTGCCAGCAGGGGGCCAACCGGCGCTGGTGGTTCCAAAAGTTGGCGCTGGCCTGGCGCTCGCCGTGGACCCGATCGATGCCGCGCACAAACTCGCGCCAGCCGATCACCTGGCGTAGGAACCCCTCCAGCGAAGCGATCGGCACCGCTTCGGCGCTGGCCTGACGACTGGCCACCTGGGCCAGACAGGCCTCGATCAGGGCGGCCGGCGTCAACAGACCGATGTTGAGCAGGGGCGAGAGCAGGGAATGGTGCAGGGTGTCGAGGCTTTGGCTGAGGGCGTCTTCGTAGGGGCCGAAACCGGCCAGCCGCTCCTCTAGGAAGCTCTCCAACCAGGCCTGGGCCTGGGAGTGGTCGTAGGGAATCCAGAGGGGGCCGAGCTCGCCGGGGTGGCTGGCGAAGTGGCGGCCGATCAGGGCGCGCACCGCCGGCTCGTGGGGGCTGGCGGGCACCGGCGGCAGGGGCGGCTCCAAGTAGCCCTTGGGCAGGCGACGCCGGTTCTCGGCATCAAAACTCCAGCGGCCGCCCGTGGGGGTGCCATCGGCCTCTAGCAACAGGCCGAGCCGGCGGCGCTGGCGCTCGTAGAAGCTTTTCATCAGCGGCCGGCGCCGCCCTTCAAACCAGGCCCGGCTCTCGGCAACCGATTCCAGGAAGGCGGGCGACGGCAGCACCGTTAACGCCACCGCCTGCTCCTGGCAGAAGCGCTCGAGTCGGGCCCCAAAGCGGCGATCGGCAACCTCCGCCACCCGCAACTCCCTCTGTCCCGCTAGCTCGGAAGCCAGCCGCTGCCAGAAGGAGCAGTCCACGGAATCGGGCAGCTCGAAGTAGCGCACCGCCACGCCGCGCTCCACCAGGGCATCGCGGAAGCTGCGCATGGCCACGAAGGTGTGCAGCAGCCGCAGCTGGTGGTAGCGGTAGGCGGAGGCCACGGCCAGGTCTTCGACCATCACCACGACATCGCCGGCCGCCAGCTGCAGGGGGGAGGGGCTGAACCAGCCCTGGTGCAGCTGGTCGCCCAGGATCAGGGTGAGGGTCATGGGGTGGGGCTCATGGGCTCAGGACCAGCGCTGGCGGTGGGTTTGCTCGGGGTCATAGAGACCAACCTGGCGCTCAAGGTCGAAGCGGCGGGGCGAGCCACCAAAACTGCGGGGGTCGGAGCCCACCCCGGCCAGGTAGGCCCAGTTGCCCGTGTTCAGGGCCGGCTCGGCATCGATCAACCACCACTCAAAGAAACGGGCGCCCCAGATCCAGGGCAGCTGCAGGCTGTTGATGAAGTGGGAGGCCACCCACTGGCGGCCCCGGTTGGAGAGGTAGCCCGTGGCGAGCAGTTCGCGCAGCTGGGCATCGATCAGGGGATGGCCGCCATCGGCGCGGCACCAACGCTCGAACAGCTCCCGGTCCTCGATCCAGGCCGGCTGGCGGTTCTGCACACCACTGGCGCCATGGAAGGCGGCGCCGTGGCGCTGCTCCGACCAGAGGAAGAACTCGCGCCAGAGCAACTCCTGCTTCAGCCACTCGGAGCCCCCATCGGCGCCCTGGCGGGCCTGGTAGTGGAGCACCACCTGCCAACTACGGCGCACGGACAGGGACCCCAGGGCCAAAAAGGGCGAGAGCTTCGAGGAGAACTCCGTGCCCACCAGGCCGTTGCGGCGGGCCTTGTAGTGGCGCAGGCCATCGGAGCCACAACAGAAGTGCTGGAGTCGGGCCAGGGCCGTGGGCTCATCGCCCTGGAATGGGAAGGCGCTGCGGGGGTCGCTTTGGGGATCCCAGTAAGGCTCTGCCAGGGGATCACCGAGAGGCTCAACCAGGGCATCGACGCCCTCGGAGGCCCCAAGGAACGGGCCTGAATCAGCGGCTGGATCCAAATCAACGGGCCGCAGCCACTCCTGGGGCCAGGCCTCGGGCCAGTCCGCCGCAGTCCAGCCCAGGCCGGTGAGATCGGGCGGGGGCAAGGGGGCTTCGGGCGGGCGCTCCAGGCTGCGGCGAAAGTCGCTGAATACCAAGGGGAAGCGCCCAGGGGCGATGGGCCAGTCGCCAAACAGCCGGCTCTGCTGGGCCTGGAACAGCCGATCCGGGCGCAGCAGCGGGCGGATCTCGTCCAGAACTGCGGCGGTGGTCTGCTGGGGGAAGGCCAGCAGGGGAATGCCCCGGGCCGCCAGGCGCGAGCGCAAGGACGCCAGGGCCTGGGCCTCGATCCGGCGCTGGTGGGGGCCGCGCAGGCGCTGGCCCTCGGGCCGGGTGGCCAGCACCACCAAACGGCTCCCTGGCTGGCGGCGGGCCAGGGCCACGGCCTCGTGCAGGGCGGGCTGGTCATCCAGACGCAGCTGCCCCTCCAGGCAGAAGGCGATGGTGAAACCGGCTGCCGCGGCAGTTTCGTGGCCCGGGGGAGCCCCGGCAGACCCAGAGATTGGCGGGCTTGGGAGCAGCACTTCTTCCATCCGCTCCGAGCCCGCCACCACACTTAACGTTTCGTCACACTAGGCTGATCGAAAGCGTGAGTGAGCCGTGGAAAGCATCTTGGTTGGCGTTTATCTGATCTGTTTCGCCGTGATCGGCGGCGGGGCCTTTGCCCTGATGACCCAAAACCTGCGCCGAGCCGCACCAGCCCCAGCGCCTAGGCCCCAGGGCAGCCGCCGGGCCCGCCATCCCGAGGCACCCGAGCCCGGCGAAGAGGTGCTCTACGTCGATCTCAGCCGCGAGCGGCTGGAAGCGCTCTACCAGCAGGCCTCATAAGCCAAGCAAAGCCCAAGCAAGATCCCCAGGGATCTCCAATGAACGCGGGCGAAACGGCCATCAAATCAGCCGAATAAAAAGCCATTTAATTAAGCGCCTATAGGCTTAATTAAATGGCTTTTAAGTGCAACAGATGCATCAAGACAGCCATGCCATCGGCGATGACAGCCCGTCGCTCAGATCCCACTGATTTGCGATCGGCCATCAACCTGCCCAGGGAACTGGCCAAGCATCAGACACCCCCATTGGGACATCGTAAAAGTTACTTCCTTTGGCCAGAAGACCAGCAAAAAGCCCGAACAGCGCAGCTGTCCGGGCCCATTGATCAGCGTCTAGAAATCAACAATCAGCCAAGGCCAATCTGGGTGAGGATGCCTTGGCCGGTGAGCAGTTCGGTGCCGAGACCGATCACAAAACCGAGCATGGCCAGACGACCATTCCAGGTTTCAGCGAAGGCAACAAAACCGAAGCGGGAGGTTTGAGCAGCCATGGGAGCGATTCAACTGGGGTCATTGTAACAGGTTGTAAAGCACCTAGGCCGGGCGGCGATGGCGGCGGCGACCCAGGGGCTCGATCCAGCCATCCCGCACGGCGGCGTGGTGGAGCTTGGTGGGCGAGAGGCGGCAGCCCAGCTGGATAGTGCCCTGGTCGAGCAGGCGGCCGAGGCGCAGGGCCGTGGCCTCCTCCAGGCGCGAAAAACGGTCCTGCTGGGCGGTGAGCCAGGAGAGCTCCGACGGGCTGATCACCCCACTGGAGAGGCTGGCGAGAAACAACTGACCGACCGTCATGGCCTTTGTAACGGATTGCTAAGAGTCTGTCTCATCTGGCGGCCGGCTGCGGATTGGGGCCGGGGCACGGCCCTGGCCATGGGTGGGACTGACTGAGAGGGCTGGCGGACTCCAGCGCCGCAACCTCGCTACCAGTACTTTGGATATCTGGCTTCGCGGGTCGCGTTGTTGTAGAGGAGGGCGACAGCCATCAACACCAGGGCACCCACCAAAGTGGGGAAGAGCAGGAAGCTCCAGGTGGGCTGCACCAGAAACACAATCACGGGATTGGAGCCGGCCGGTGGGTGCACCGTGCGGGTGACCATCATCAGGGCAATCGCGGTGGCCACGGCCAGGGCAACGGCCCACCAATGGGCACCAAACACTGCCAGGCAAACAAGACCCACCAACGAACTGAGAAAGTGGCCAAAAATCACATTTCTGGGCTGGGAAAAAGGCACATCGGGATAGCCAAAAACCAGCACGCAGGTAGCACCAAAGGATCCCACCACAAGGGCAACCGAGAGCAGATTCGTGAGCCCGGCAACCGTGGCAATGGCAATCAATCCACCCAGCCAGGCCAGGCCCACGGCCTTGAGAGTGGGCTTGGGTGGTAACGGCGCCCCATCCCCCTTGAACTTCGCCAGAAACGACATCGAGACTCCTTAAAAAGCAATGGTCCAAGCAACAGGCTTAGGGCTGGCCCCGGGCATGGGCCCGAGCGCACGTCAGCAAGCACGGTCAACAAGTTGGCGGCCGTTCCTATCTGGAACCGTCAGCACACCCAGCCCAAAACAACACAATCAGGCTGGCACCCTTGGGGTCATCGCCATGCTCACTGGGCACCTTTTGGCCATCACCAGATCACCTCGCAAGCCGGGTTGGGAGGGGGCGGTTCGATGGGACCAGACCCGAGGCTGACCTCAGGCCCGGGCCCGCCGGGTCCTGCGCAGCAACAGCAACCAATAGAGCCCTCCGAGCAGCAGGGCACTGAGTAGACCCACCAAGGTGGAGCCCACCATCAGCCGGCCCGTGAAGCTGGCCCCCAAGTTCAGGAGTTCACCGTCCTTCAACTGGTCCAGGGAGGGGAAGGCCGGGCCTGCTCCCAGCAGCCAGCAGCCGACCTGATAGTTGAACCAGTAGAGCGGTAAAGAGGTGAGGGGATTGCTAATCCAGGTGCCCACGATGGCCAACAGATGGTTGCCACGCACCAGGCTGGCCAAGCCCTCGCCCAGCACGATCTGCAAACCAAAGAAGGGATAGCAGCCGCTGAACACCCCCGCCGCCAGGCCCCGGGCCCGCTGGCCCGGGCTGCCCTCCTGATGCCATAGCCAAAGCAGGCGCTGCCGCAGCCACCGCAGCCAGGAGCGTCGGCGACGCCGCCGGGGGATCAAGGGTGTCAGAAGATCGAATTTGGGGAAGGTCCATTCTGGGCCATTTGCCTGGGCCATGGCCTCAACAGCGCCCAGGAAGGGGCCACGCCCTTCCTGCCCAGGCCATGCCCGCCCCTCCCCAGCCCTGGGAGGTCACGGGCCAGCAACACCCTCACCGCTGACGGGTAGTTGGCTGCGCTGGAACCAATCGTCCGGCCCTGGCCGTTGCAGCAAGCGCCGTCCGAGCGCCAGCAGGGCCCAGCCATCAAAGGGGGCCCGGCGATGGGGCCAGAGATTGTCGCGGCGATAGAGAAACCCTTGCAATTGCTCCCGCTGACGGTGATCGAGCGCCCCCCAGGCCAAACCGATCCCTAGGCCACCTGGGCGCACTTGCGTGCGAACCAGTTGGACAGGCCACGCACCGGCAAGCCCCCCCGTCGGGAACGCAAGCTCCAGCTGGGCCCCAGCTCTGGCCAGCTCCCAGGGGGCTGGATCGCGCAGGTCCCCTTCACAGCCACCCTCGCTGATGGTGTGGATCCGGACGGCGGACTTCGGCCCCTGGCCACGCCCGCTGGGGCCGGGCTGGCTCAAGCTGGCGTGGAGCTGGAGCGTGAACCAAGGGGTGGTGTCTGAGCGCTTGCGATCCCAACAGATTCGAATCGCGGCCAGCAAGAGCAGGCTGTTGATCCATCCCCAGATCAAGGTCACCTGCAACGCGCTCCCGGCAGCCGGTCCTGAGAACGAACCGTGGTGGAGCGTGAGGTTCACCTGGCTGAGCAGCTGAATGCCGAGCAGCAGGAGTAAGGGGAGCAGCAACCGCTTTGAAGGTCCAACTTTGGCAGCGGTTGGCAGACTTTTGGGGGTGACCTGAAAGCCTTGGGGCCGGCCCAGCAGGGTCATCACCACGCTGGCCGCCAAGGGCAGCACAAACACCCAGCGGTAGAGCTCCGGCATCAGGGCAGCGCGGGAGCGGCCACACAACCAAGGCAAGAGCAGCAGTTGGCTGAGGAAGAAGGGGAAGGCCGCAGTCAATAACCCCTGGGAGTCCACCCTGTAGGGCAAAATCCCGAAGATTCCCATACTGATCGGCGCCAGCAGCAGCACCAGCTGGGGCAGCACCATGGCCCAATGGAGAATGCCTTCCCCATAGGCCAAACGCTGGATCGGAGTCAGTCCCGCAATCGTGAGCGGGTTGGCACCGGTGCGCAGGGTTTGGATGGTGCCACTGGCCCAACGACTGCGCTGCCGGGCCATCGCTTTGAGGGTGAAGGGAGCCAAGCCGGCACTCAACTTCTCCGGCAGATACAGGCCCCGATAGCCCGCGGCAACCAGGCGAATCCCGGTGGCCAGATCCTCTGAGGCCGTTTGGGTTTCAAAGCCTCCCACCTGGCGCAAACTGGACAGACGCATCACAAACGAGGTGCCGGCACAGACCACCGCCCCCAGCCGTTGACGATTCGGCTGAATCCAGCGATAGAAGCTTTCTTCATCGGGCAGCAACCAGCGTTCCAAGCGCAAGTTGCGCATCACCGGATCGGCATTCATGTAGGTCTGGGGTGTCTGCACAAAGCCCACATGTGGATCCCGGAACAGACCGACCGTGCGATTCAGAAAACTTCTCGAAGGCACCACATCGGCATCAAAAACAGCCAGCAACTCCGCTTGAAGCTGGGGCAAGGCCGCGTTGAGGTTGCCGGCCTTGGCATGGGTTCGCTGGGGGCGGGCCTGATACCGGCACCCCAGCTGGTCGCCCAACCTCTCCAGCTCAGGCCTGGCCCCGTCATCGAGCAACCAAACCTCAAAATTGGGATAGTCGAGATCTAAACAGCCGCGCAGGGATCGCTCCACCACCTCCAGGGGTTCGCCGCAGCTGGGCACCAGCACCGCAACCTTGGGCAAGGAACCGGGATCACCGCGCCGATCGGCCGCCAGGGCGGCTGCAGCGGCCTGGATCTCGGCTTGGCCATCGGGCCCCGGCAGAGCACTGAACAGCAGCTGCAAAAAAGCGCTGGCCAATAGCAACAGCTCCGCCGCCAGCATCGCCAAGCTCAGGGCCGTGGCTGCCGTTGAACTGAGATTCAAGCTGCTGCCAATCCGCCAGCTCAGGTAGTGCAACGCCAGCGCAGCACTCAGGCCAACGGCCAGGCCCCTGGCCTGCAAAGAGTCAAAGAACGCGCGGATGGTTAGGCTCTAGCAAGCATCCAAAGCCTATCGGGATAGAACCGCAGCTGGTGATCTTTCAGGTCACAGCGCCAAGCAGCCGCGATCCAGCCCCAACCCCAGGATTCGGCCTCGCCGCTGTCACCCAGCGAAGCCCAAAGAGCCGACTCAACGGTGGGGGCAAGCGTGCAGCATGCCCAGAACAAACACCGCAAGCACAAGCAAGCAGCCCACCGATAACCAATAATTAAACGGTTCCTCGTCCTTGGCAATCACGCGCCGATAGTAGGTTTTGCCCGTGAGGATGGATAGGGCCACACCGATTGCCAGCCCATTGCCAAACAGCGTGAGCAGGCCGACATTTTCCGGCGCCACTTGACAGGTGCTTGCGGAAAACAACGCGGCAAGGGGCATTCAGGAATCCCAATGGATGGGTCAACAATGATGTGAAACGAACCGTCCCCTCAGTGGCCCGAGGGAATGGGGCATCCATCCCGCCAATCATCCATGCCTGCTGGGGGGATTGACGTCCAGTCGTGATGGACCAGCGGCTTGCCCCAGCCTCCCGAAGCGCCCTTTGCCAACTCCAGGGCCTGGGGCGCCTCCAGGTCCAGGCGGCCGCCGCCGGGGAGGTCCAGCTCCAGCCGCCAGGCCTGCAGCCAATAGCCGCCGTCGCCGGGTAAGGCGCCTGGGATCGCCAGGCCGCCTGGGGCGTAGAGGGGGTCGCCGAGCAGGGGCGCCCCCAGGGCGGCGCAGTGGATGCGGATCTGGTGGGGGCGGCCGCTGGCGATGGTCACCTGCACCAGATCGGCCTGGCGGCCGCGCTCCAGCAGGGTGAGGGTGCTGCGGGCGGAGCGGTCTCCTGGAGCGGAACGATCTCCTGGAGCAGGCCCATCGACAGCGCACCAGAGCTGGCCGAGCTGGGGATGGGCGCGGCGGCCGATCGGCACCTCAATCAGGCGCGACTCGCCCGGTTGGAGCGCCAGCACCCCAGGCACCACCAGGGCCCGGTAGAGCTTGCGGCAGCCTGCGCCGAGGAGCGGGGCGGCCTGGCTGGGACCCTGGGCCGTGCTCTCCCGCAGCCGGGCACTGAGCCAGGCCCGGGTCTGGGGCTGGCGGGCGCAGACCAACAGACCCGAGGTGAAGCGGCCCAGCCGGTGCACGGGCCGGGGCAGGCCGGCCGGGTCGCCCCGGTGGCGCCGCTCCAGCAGACGCAGCACGGTGTGCTCGAGCCAGCCCCCGGCCGGCAGCACGGGCAGGCCGCTGGGCTTATCGATCACATGCAGGTCGCCGTCATCGAAGAGGGGGCCGGGCAGGTCCGGCACGGCGGCCTCCTGCCAGGGGGGCCGATGCCAGGCCAGCCGATCGGCGGCTGCGAGCGGCCCATCGGCCAGGAGCTTGCGGCCATTGCAGTGCACCTCGCCGGCGGCGATCCGCCCCAGCCACACCGCCAGCTCGGAATGGCCGTAGCGGCTGGCGTAGTAGCTGGCGACGCTGGTGCCGCTAGCCAGATCTGGGCCGGGGCGGTCGCGGTAGGTCCAGCCCTGGTTGAAGGCTGGGGGCAACCAGCCCGCGGCAAAGGGCCCGGGGCCCTCGGGATTAGGGCCAGCTACCCCCTGGGTGGGCCCACTGGTCACGGCGCTACGGGGTCCTGGATTCCACGCCTGAGCCAGAGGCCCTGGCCTGGGTGCGGCTGGGAGCGCGCCTTGCCTGGGGCCGTCTAGAGGAACGGGAGCTTGGCTGGGGTTAATCAACCAGGCCGTTTTCGAGGGCGTAGCGCACCAATTCGGTGCGGCTGGAGGTGCCGGTTTTGGTGAACAGGCGGCTCACGTATTTCTCGACGTTGCGGATCGAGGTTTCCAGGCGCCGGGCGATCTCCTTATTCATCAGGCCCTCGGCCACCAGTTGCAACACCGAGGCCTCCCGGGGGGTGAAGTCGTGGCGCACGGGGCCGGCGGCCTTTTTAGGGCCGCCGGTTTGCAGCAGGGAGCGGATCTCGGTGATCTGTTTGGCCATCTGGCCGATGTCGGCGTCGGCGTAGCGGGCCGCCTCGGCCAGCAGCCGTTCCTGGCGGCGCACCACGTTGCGCACCCGGGCCACCAGCTCATCGGGATCGAAGGGCTTGGGGATGTAGTCATCGACGCCGGCCTGGAAGCCTTCGATCCGGTCGGCGGTCATGCCCTTGGCGGTGAGGAAGATCACCGGCGTGCCGCCGAGGCGCTCATCGGCCCGCAGGCGCTTGAGCAGGCCGTAGCCATCGAGGCGCGGCATCATCACGTCGCTGAGCACCAAATCGGGCAGCAGGGCCTGGGCCTTCTCCCAGCCATCGAGGCCATCCACGGCCGTGGTGACGTCAAAGCCCTCGTCTTCGAGGTAGGCCTGCACGGCCGTGCGCAGGCCGGGTTCGTCATCGACCAGCAGCAGGCGGGCCGGCGCCGGTTTCGGCGCTTCGGCGGCGGCCGGCTCAGGGGTGGCTCCGGCAGGGCCGGATCCGGGGGAACTGGGAACGGCGGGCTCTGGGGGCATGGACCCGCGGGGGGCGAAGGGGACGGTGGCCGAAATCTATCGAGTGTTTCCCGGCAAGACCTGTTCGCGCTCCACGAGGTTGCCCGAATAGCCGAGCTTGCGGGCCAGGGGCGCCAGGCTGGCGGGGTCCTTGCCGGCCTGCTCGGGATAGCAAGCGGCCCACCAAATCTGGTGATCGAGGCGGTTGGCGGTGGTGATCGTGCCGCCGGGGTTGAGTTCGCGCAGGATGAACTCGCGGCCGTTGCTGCTCATGCGCATCGGTTGGGACGCTGAGCAGCGGATGCTTTCCTGGCGCACGCGCAGGTTGTTGGGCAGCTCCAGCCAGACCTTGATCTGGCGCACTTCGGGGTCGTTGGGGTCCTTGCTAACCGCAAACACACCGACCGCCTCCTGGCCGCCACGGCCGGCCCGCTCCCACAGCACCACCAGCCCCGGGGGCCGGGCATCAATCGGGTTGACCATGTCGCCCTGGTCGGCGCCGGCGGGCAGGGGGGCCAGCCAGCCAGCCAGCGCCAGTCCCGCCGCCGCCCAGGCAAGGTCCCGGGCATGGACCTGGCCGCGGCCCCGCGCTTGGGCCCTGGCCTGGACCAGGACAGGGCCTAAACCACGACCCAGGGCCCGAGCCAGGCAACGCCCCGTGTCAGCGGCCAGGGCCAGCGGTTGGCGCGAAAGGCGATCACCAGCCATCTCAGAACGCCCTTGCCAACATGGGCCCATGCTCGCCTACTTCGACCACCAGGCCACCACCCCCTGTGATCCGGCCGTGGTGGCCGCCATGGCCCCCTGGTGGAAGGAGCAGTTCGCCAACCCGGCCAGCCGCCTGCACCGGCCCGGCCTGCTGGCCGCCGCCGCCGTGGACCAGGCCCACGCCCAGATCCTGGGGCAGCTGGGCCTGACTGGGGGCGCCCCCCCTGGAGACCTAAAGGGAAACCCCAGTGGCGATCCCGCCGGCGCCCGCCTGATCTTCACCAGCGGCGCCACCGAGGCCAACAACCTGGCCCTCAAGGGCCTGGCCGAGGCGGAACTGGCGGCGGGCGGCAGCCGGCGCCAACTCGTGACCCTGGCCACGGAACACCGGGCCGTGCTCGACCCCCTGCGTTACCTAGCCCGCCACGGCTTCGAGCTCACCGAACTGGCCGTGGGCCGTGATGGTCTGGTGGATCTGGACCAACTCGAAGCGGCCCTCAGCCCCGAGACCCTGGTGGTGAGCGTGATGGCCGCCAACAATGAAATCGGCGTGCTCCAGCCCCTAGCCGCGATCGGCTCGCTCTGCCGCCAGCGGGGAATCCCCTTCCACTGCGACGGGGCCCAGGCCGTGGGTCATATCGAGCTCAACCCCGCCGAGCTGGGCATCGACCTGCTCAGCCTCAGCGGCCACAAGCTCTATGGGCCCAAGGGCATCGGCGCCCTGGCGGTTAGCCGGCCCCTCACGCTCGCCCCCCAGCTCCATGGCGGCGGCCAGCAGGGGGGCCTGCGGGCCGGCACCCTGCCGGTGCCGTTGATTGTGGGTCTGGCCACCGCCCTGAACCTGGCCCAAGGCGACCGCCTGGAGCGCGAGCAGCGTCTGGGGGGCCTGCGGGATCAGCTCTGGCAGGGGCTCGAGGCCCTGGGTGGCGTCCGCCGCAATGGGGCCGCCGCGCCCCGGCTGGCCCACAACCTGAATATCTGCGTGGAAGGGGTGGAGGGCGGCGCCTTGCACCGGGCCCTGCGCCGCCAGCTGGCCGTGAGCGGCGGCTCGGCCTGCAGCAGCGGCGAACCCTCCCATGTGCTCTCCGCCCTGGGCCTTAGCCGCCTGGAGGCCGCCGCCTCGATCCGCTTTGGCCTGGGCCGCTCCACCACGGCCGCCGAGATCGGGCAGGCGATCGCCGCCATGGCCGAGGCCCTCAACCAGCTGCGGGCCCCCAGAGGCTGAGCAGCACAAAGCCAACCACCCCAACCAGGGCCAGCAGCATCTGGGCCAGGCGGCTGACGAGCATGCCGCTCACCACCGCCAGCCCCACCTGCAAGGAGCGGCCCAGGATGGCTAGGGCGCCACGGCCGGGGGCCGGCTCCAGGCCGCCAGGGGCGTCGCGCCGCCCAGGCCCCAGCTCCGCCACCAGTTCCCCCAGGGAGGCCCCCAGCAAGGGACCCACCAGGGCCCCCAGCAGCGGCCCGCCCAGCGGCAAGGCCGGCAACAGGCCGAGAACGCCGAAAAATAACCCCAGGGCGGCGCCCCCGTAGGCCCAGCGGCTGGCCTGGAGCCTCGCCGCCCCAAGCACCACCCCCAACGCCTCCGCTCCCCAACCCAACAGCAACAGCACCACCGCCAACAGCAACACCGGCCAAGCCACCGCGAACCCCACCGCCCAACACCAGAGCAGGGCCCCCAGGGGCAGTAGCACCAGTCCCGGCAAGACCGGCAACAAGGTGCCTGGAATCGCCATCAGCTGCACCAGCAAGGCCGCCCACCAAAGCAGGTCGGTTTTGGTCATGGCGCCAGGGAATTGGGCAGAACCGCAACCATGGCCATGCCTACGCTCAAGCCAATCACTCGATCAGCATGGCGCCCACGCCAACCGGCCAGGGACGCATCCGTTTGCTTCAGGCCTGCCGGGAGGGCTGGATCGCGTTTGGCAAGGCCCCCTTGCCCTTCCTGCTGTTCTCCTTGCTGAGTTCCCTGGCGATGGGAGCTTGTGGAGTCGTGGGGGGACTGGGGGTCCTGGCCCTGTTGGCGGCGCTCCAGGTCGCTGAGGTCCCCACAGAGATCCTGCCGCGCCTGCTGCTGATGCTCGTCAGCCTGGGGGCGGCCCTGGTGGGGCTCCTGGGCCTGGGGCTGGTGGCCCTGGTGTCGACGCTGGGCTTCTGCCGCGGGGCCTGGCTGGCCCTGGAGGGCCACAGGCCCCGCTTCGCCGACCTGATCGCCTGGGATGGGGCGGCGATCAACCGGTTGGTCCTGGCCTGGAGCGCCCAGCAAGGGGTACTGCTGCTCCCCCTGGGCCTGGCGGCCCTGGCCTACTTCGGCCTGGCTGGCCTAGGGCTGGAGCGGCTGCTGGGACTGCCGATCGGCCTGGTGGCCCTGGCCCTGGTCTGGTTCGGCGTGAACCAATGCTTTCTCAATCCCCTCTGCCTCTTCCGGGAAACCAAGCCCTTCGCAGCGGTACGCAGGGGCATCGAGGGGGTGCAAGGCCAGTGGTGGCGAGTATTTGGCCTCAATGGGCTGCTGCTGGCCGTGATGGTGCTGGGCGCCTCGGCCGGCGGCCTGGCGATTGCCCTGACCCCAGTGGTGTGCTGCATCAACATGGCCGCCTACCGCCAACTCTTCGGGGCGGACGATCGGCTGGGGCTCACCACACCCCGACCCTGATCCGCCCAGCCAGGCCGATCCCCAACGGCTAGTTACGGCGGCCGGCCCCTAACGCCGCTGGGCGATGCGCAATTTGGCGGAGCGGCTGCGGGGGTTGGCCTCGGCCTCGGCTTCGCTGGCAATTAGGGGTTTGCGGGTGACCCGCTGTAGGCGTTCATCACTGACAAATGCGGTCTTGACGCGGCGGTCTTCCAACGAGTGGAAGCTGATCATGGCCAGCAGGCCGCCGCTCTCCAGCCAATCGGGGGCCTGCAGCAGGAGCCGGTCGAGGGCTCCCAGCTCGTCGTTGACGGCGATGCGCAAGGCCTGGAAGGTGCGGGTGGCCGGATGGATGCGGCCGCGCCGGGCCGGGGGCGGGTAGCAACCGGCCACCAGGTAGGCCAGGGCGGCGGTGCCGCTGAAGGGGCCGCTCTCGGCCAGGTGCTGCTTGATCTTGCGGGCGATGCGGCGCGAGAGCCGTTCTTCGCCATAGGCATAGATCAGGTCGGCCAGCTCGGTTTCCTCCAAGCGCTCGATCAACTCCGCCGCCGTCTCGCCCCGCTCCGGGTTCATGCGCATGTCGAGGGGCCCATCGGCGCGGAAGCTGAAGCCCCGGTCGGCCCCATCCAGCTGGGGGCTGCTGACGCCCAGGTCCGCCAGCACGGCCAGGGCGGTCCCTTGGGGGCGGTAGTCGGCGAAGTTGCTGGCCACGATCACGGCCCGGTCGCCGAAGGGCGCCAGGCGCTCGGCGGCGGCGGCCCGGGCGCTGGGGTCCTGGTCCAGGCCCACCAGGCGCAGCTGGGGATGGGCTGCCAGCAGCAGGGCGCTATGGCCGCCACCGCCCAGGGTGCAATCGATCAGCAGACCAGGCCTGGCGGGCAGATCCGCGAAGGCGGCGAGCAGGGGCTCGGCCAGCACCGGCACATGGGCATAGCCGTCAGAAGACAAGCCTGCGGAAGACAAGGGGGGCCTCGGCGTGGCTTCCTTCCTAAGATCCCAGCATTCGCCCCGTAGGCCCCGGTCCCATGACGCAGCTGGAGACGCGCACGGAGCCGATGGTGGTCAACTTCGGGCCCCACCACCCCTCGATGCACGGGGTGTTGCGCCTGGTGGTGACCCTCGATGGCGAGGACGTGGTCGATTGCGAGCCGGTGATCGGCTACCTGCACCGCGGCATGGAAAAAATTGCCGAGAACCGCACCAATGTGATGTTCGTGCCCTATGTGAGCCGCATGGACTATGCGGCGGGCATGTTCTATGAGGCGATCGTGGTGAATGCGCCCGAACGGCTGGCCGATGTGCCGGTGCCGAAGCGGGCCAGCTACATCCGCGTGCTGATGCTGGAACTGAACCGCATCGCCAACCACCTGCTCTGGCTTGGTCCCTTCCTTGCCGATGTGGGCGCCCAGACCCCGTTCTTCTACATCTTCCGCGAACGGGAGATGATCTATGACCTTTGGGAAGCGGCCACGGGCCAGCGCCTGATCAACAACAACTACTTCCGCATTGGCGGTGTGGCGGCCGATCTGCCCTGGGGCTGGCTGGAAAAGTGCGAAGACTTCTGCAACTGGTTTGGCCCGAAGATCGATGAATACGAAAAACTGATCACCAACAACCCAATCTTCCGCAAACGCATCGAAGGATTGGGCGTGATTAGTCGCGAGATGGCGATCAACTGGAGCCTGTCGGGGCCGATGCTGCGGGCCTCGGGCGTGCCCTGGGACCTGCGCAAGGTGGATCACTACGAGTGCTACGACGACTTCGAGTGGGATGTGGCCTGGCAGAAGGAGGGCGATTGCTACGCCCGCTACCGGGTGCGGATAGAGGAAATGCGCCAGTCGCTGAAGATCCTGCGCCAGGCGATCAAGATGATCCCCGGGGGTCCCACCGAAAACCTGGAGGCCCGCCGCCAGGCCGAGGGCAAGAAAAGCGAGTGGTATGGCTTCGATTACCAGACCGTGGCCAAGAAGGTGGCGCCCACCTTCAAGATTCCCTCCGGCGAGCTCTACACCCGGCTGGAATCGGGCAAGGGCGAAATCGGCGTGTTCATCCAGGGCAACGACGATGTGACCCCCTGGCGCTTCAAAATTCGCGCCGCCGATCTAAACAACCTCCAGATCCTGCCCCATATCCTCAAGGGGGCCAAGGTGGCCGACATCATGGCGATCCTGGGCTCGATCGACGTGATCATGGGCTCGGTGGATCGTTGATTCAGCGCGATCCGATCGCCCCTGAATCGAGCTTCCAACAACGCGAAATCGGGGCGGCTTTAATCCCTAGATCTGCTTAACCCAGACCCAGGGAGATGGCTGCCAGCGGCCAGGGCACCTCTAGCTGTGCCTTGGCGGATGGTCACCCCGGGCCGCGGGATCGGCACCTTTGGGGAATGGGACCCAGGCAAACCAGATGGGAGCTCGAACCTCGGTGAGGGCACATCTGGTCACAACTGGCCGCTAGGGATACACATCTGGGGCGCATCTGGAGTAAAAGCGACCGCTACCTTTTCCAGGTCTCCCCAAAGCGACCATGGCCTCCGTAGTCCTAGCTCCTGTCATTGCCCCCCTGAAGGCCCTGCCGATTGTTGAACCAATCGCCACCACAAGCCCCCCGCTGCTTAATCTGATCGGCACCGGGGCCGCAGATATCCTCTACGGCAATAGGGACAACAACGTCTACTTGGCCGGCGCCGGCGCGGACCTGATCAATGGCTCTGCGGGCAATGACAGCCTCAGCGGTGGCACCGGAATCGACACCCTCGACTACGGGAGCCTGAATGCCGATATCACCTTCTCCCGGGGTGGGGTGATCACAAAATCCGGGGGCAATGGCGTGGATACCATCGCCGCCTTTGATATTGAAGTGATCAAGGGCAATGCCAATCGCATCAACACGATTGACGGCAGCGGCGGCACAACCGCAGCCATCAATGTGGATCTCTCCAGCAATTCCCTGGAAATTACCGGACTCCCCGGGATTGGCAGCGCCAAGCTGACGGTCATCAACTTCAGCAATGTCAATGGCTCCGAGAACAATGATGTAATCCTTGGCGATGCCAAAGCCAACACACTCAACGGCGGCGGTGGCAACGACACCATCTCCGGCGGCGGCGGTGACGACCTCTTGCTCGGCTCGAGCGGTTCCGATGTCTACCGGGGCGGCGCCGGCGCCGACACCCTCAGCTACGAAGCCCTCGCCGGTGGGGTGACCCTCGTGCGGGGGGGCACGATTATCAAGGCCGATGGCTCGGTGGACACAATCGCCGATTTTTCCGTCGAAACCATCGTCGGCACGAAGGGCGCGGTCAACACAATTGACGGCAGCACCGGAGTAACGGCCGCCCTCAATGTGAACCTCGCCACCCAGAATTTGACAATCACGGGCTTGCCGTTTGTTGGCACCGCCGCCCTCACGGTCAAAAACTTTACCGATGTCAAAGGATCTGAGAATGCCGATATCATCACCGGCGACCTCGGCACCAATCGCTTGATCGGCAATGGGGGCAACGACATCCTCACGGGCCTGGGTGGCAAGGACATCCTCACCGGTGGCGCTGGCGCCGACACCTTTGTCTTCGGCTATGGGGATTCGCTGTTGAGTGGCTTTGATCAGATTACGGATCTGGCGATTGGGGTTGATGCCATCGATGGCTGGGCCGCAACGGCCGTGAAAGGTGTCGGTCGGGCCACGAGCCTCAACGCCAACGACCTCGGCAGACTGCTGTTTGGCAACAACTTCCTGGCCAATGGCGCTGCTGCCTTCGTGGTGGGCTCCACGGGCGGAGATCGCACCTTCCTGGCCCTCAATGATTCCCAGCTGGGCTTCCAGGCGGGCAAGGACCTAATCGTTGAAATCACCGGCTACACGGGTAGCCTCAGCAATTTGGCGATTGTTTGATGATCTGTGATGGGTCCCACAACCGTTAGACACGTTCTCCCAAGGACAAGCTAGCGAAGTCGGGAAACTTTATAGGGGAAGCCCTCTCAACGGGTCGAACAGCCCGCCGCCCACCCAAAGAAACCATCCCTATCCATCCCTATCGATCACGTCCAAAGGTTTAAACGACAGCCTTGAACGAGGCCAGCTTCTCTGCCAAGAAGCTGGCCTTTTTTGCCGTGCAAGCCTTGCAGCCAGGCCCTACGGCCACTCTTTTGATCTGAACTGAGATAGGGTTCTAGAGTCTTGATGAGTAGTTGATCTCCTTTTTCCAAGGGAAGGAACCGTTTGCCACCCACAAGGGGCTGTCGCTCCATGGCCAGAAGCGCCTTTCTCAACCGAATCCGCCACAGCGGCTATTTCTTCCCGGCAGCCCTCACAGGCTACCTCTGGCTGAAGGGAGGCTGGCCCGAGCTGCCGGGCCTGAGCTGCCCACTGAGGGCCCTCACCGGCATCCCCTGCCCCACCTGCTTCCTCACCCGGGCCACCTGCGCCAGCCTGCGGGGCGACTGGCACCAGGCCCTCAACCTGCACGCCTTTGGGCCGCTGGTTGCCGCCGCCCTGATCCTCTGGAGCGTGCAGGCGATCCGACGCCGCCAGCTCTATCCCCAGGGCCTGCAGGCCTGGCATCTGGTGGTTGTTGTGCTGGCTCTTGTGGCCTACTGGGCTGCCCGCCTGGGGCTCAGCTTTGGGCTGGGACTGCAGGCGTTCCCCAGCGGTTGAGCCCCAAGCAGGATTGGCCTGCGATCAGGTGAGCACACCCTGGCGATAGGCGGCATTCTGAACATAGAAACTGGCTACGGCAGGAGCCACCAACAGACCCAGGCCGCAGGTGCAGATAGACACCACCACCACCACTAAGCCGGCGAGCAGCTCAATCCCGACAAAGGTCCAGCCATTTTCAGAGCGATAGACCGCCTGGAAGGAAGAGCTGAAGGCATCGAGGATCGGCATGTCGGTTGTGAAGATCTTGTTGACATAGACCGGAGTGACCAGGAAGACAGCCACACCCGGCAAAATGCATAGAAAAAGGCCAACGACCGACACAACGGTGAATAGAAGTCCGGCCAGCAGGTAGCGCCAGGGACGCTGCAAGAGGGCCCGGAAGGCGCGATCCACGGTGACTGTTTCACCCGTGACGTAATAGATCGCCGGCACAGCAGCGAACAGCACAGCAACCAGATTAGAGAGTATCGTGAAAGGAAACTGCCCGAGCTGGCCAAGCAACAAGCCCAGGGTTGTTGCTGAAGATGCGCCATCCATGGCGCTGCCCAGACTGACACCCGAAACGCTATTACCAAGCACCGTAAGAATCAGTTGAGCACCAATCCCAAGCGCGGTAAGGATCGCTGTGGCGATCCAAATGATCAAGATGGTGGGGATATGGGCAACAAATTCTTCCCAGGCCTTGTTCAAGGTGGGCTGTTCGTAGGCAATCGGAGCGGCCACAATCCTGGGGCGAACTGGGCGAAAGCTAGGGGGGGCAGCAGGGTTAAGCAAGCCAACGCGGCTGAAGCGACACCAAAGGGAGCCGATGCCAACCGGCCCCGAGGGGCCAACATGGCCCAAGTCCCCTTGCTGGGAACACCAGAAGCAAATGGAGTGTCCCAACTGGCTACGGCAGGAGCGCCGCGTCCGCTTCGGCGACACGGATGCCGCCGGAGTAATGCATTTCCACCAGTTGCTGCGCTGGTGCCATGAGGCCTATGAGGAGAGCCTGGAGCGCTACGGCATTAGGGCCGCCGAGATTTTTCCCAGGCCGGAGTGGTCCATGGAAGACCTCCCAAGTAAGCAGGCGGCCCCTGCTCAGACCCGGGCGGCTCTGACCATTGCCCTGCCGATCGTGCATTGCAGCGCCGATTACCGCCGGCCCCTCGTCTGCGGCGATCAACTGAGCATCAGCCTTGAGCCGCGCCAGCTCGATCCGGGCAGCTTCGAGGTGACCTACTCCTTTGCATGCGCCGGCCAGAGCGCCGCCCAGGGCCTGACCCGCCATCGGGCGATCTCGATCGCTACGCGCCAGGGGTGCACCCTGCCGGATGGAATCAGTACCTGGCTGAAGGCGTCCCACCCAGCTGGCGAGCCCTAGGAGGACCGCTAATCATCAATCACTCGCAGAACTGAAGCGAAAGGCTCCAAGCCTGGTTCGCAACGTTGCTTGAACGATCACGTCCCCAAGCCACTGGCAATAGTCCATTCAACGCAGGCCAACCAGACCTACGCCATACACGGCCCTACGCCCAATCAGAAAGGTGTCGGGAATCAGAAATTCGAACGACCTTCTCACTGGGTTGCTAACCACAGGCGCCATTGGCCGCGCTGCCATTTGCCCAGCTCTGAGGGGGCCAGCTCCGGGCAGGCCAGCCAGCGTTGGGGCCGTTGGCTGGGAGGGAGTTGGCGAGCGAGGCTTTGGAGGCTGGCCGCCAGCTGGGCGATAGCGGCCGACTCACTGGCCCCCGGCAAGGGCCGAAAGAGCCCAACCAGCCGCTCCCCCCAGAGGGCATCGGGCTCCCCCAGGAGCAGCAAGGCCGCCAGGGGCAGGCCGGCCGATCCCGCCAGGGCCAGCAACCGTTGCTCCACCTGCTCCGGGAAAACGGTGTGGCCGCCACTGTTGATGGCGCCATCGAGGCGGCCCAGCACCTCCAGGCCCTGGTCCGTGAGCCGGCCGCCATCGCCGCTTCGCCACCAGCCAGCCGCCGTGGCGAAGGGAACCAGGCGTCCGTCCTGCAGCCAGCCCGGACTGAGGCGATGGGTGTGGAGCTCAATCGCCCCCTGCTCGCCGAGGCGCAACTGGCAATCGGCGAAGGGATGGCCGCAGCCCGCAACCCCAGCCAGAAAGCGGTCGGGCTCGAGGGCGCACACCATGGCGGCGGTTTCGGTGGCGCCGTAGCAAGGGGCCAGGCGCAGCCGGGCCTGGCGGGCCCGCTCCGCCAGCTCGACCGACAGGCCAGCGCCACCCAGCCAGATCAACTCAAAGCGCTGCAACCAGGCCAGGCCGCTGGGGTGCGCCAACAGGCGCTGCAGCTGGGTGGGCACGAGCGACAGCAGCAGTGGCTGGCGCCAGCCCGACTGGAGCTCCAGCAACTCCCCAGGCTGCTTGAGCTGGGCGGGATTGAGGTTTACCAGATCTGCCCCCCAGGCCCGGGCCCGCAACTGGGGCATCAGGCCACTCATGTGGTGGCCCGGCAGGGGATTAACCAGGGTGAGGCCCGAGAGCTGGAAGCCCTGGGCCGCCAACCACTGGCCACAGGCAGCGGCGGAGGCCTCCAATTGGTTCCAGGGCTGCAAACACCAGCGCCGCCCACCGCTGCTGCCGCCACTGCCGAGCACCAGCCCAGCCCCCGCCGGCAACTGGCCAGCCGCCAAGGCCAGGGCCGCTTCGCCCGCGGCCCGCTCCTCGGGGGGCGCCAGGAGTTGCCAGCCGCCGCGCGCTTGGAGGGCGTCGAGGGTCATGGGGGTGGCGGGTTGGGGGGTG
>CAINZT010000208.1 GCA_903855705.1 uncultured Synechococcus sp. | reverse complement strand
GCTCACCGATGCGGCCATCGCCCTGCCAAGCGCCGGGGTGGAGGCCGGGGTGATTCCTTCCACCTACGTGCCGGGCCGCAACACCGTGTTTATTGCCCTGGGCCTGAGCCTGGCCGAGGCCCGCGGCGCTGAGCGGCTGGTGCTGGGGGTGAATGCGGTGGATTATTCCGGCTATCCCGACTGCCGGCCCGATTACCTGGCCGCCTTCCAGACCCTGGCCGCTCTGGCCAGCAAGGCCGGCCGGGAAGGCCGGGGCGCCCAGCTCTGGGCCCCCTTGGTGGAATGGCACAAGACCCGCATCGTGGCTGAGGCCCTGCGGCTGGGAGTGCCGATCGCCCAAACCTGGAGTTGCTACAGCGGCGGCAGCGAGCCCTGCGGCCTCTGCGATAGCTGCCGCATCCGTGATGCTGCCCTGATCGAGGCGGGTCCTCCGGAGCTGGCCACCCCCCTGGGCCGCCAGGGCCGCCACCAGAGCTGATGAAGCGCCTGGAGCTGCCCTGGCGGGATCCCTGGCAGCTGGCCTGGGGCCTGGCCGAAGCTTTCGGTCGCGATGGCTTGGTGTGGCTGGATGGGGATGGCACGGACCTGGGCCGCTGGAGTGTGTTGGGGGTAGCGCCCCAGGAGGTAGTCGTCTGCCGCGACCAGGACCCCTTTGGCGCCCTGGCGGCGATGGCGGCGGGTGGTGGCCACTGGATGGGCTGGTTGGCCTACGGGGCCGGTGCCTGGGTGGAACCGGGTGACCATTGGCGCCAGAGCGACATGGCCGTGCTCTGGGCCGCCCGCCATGACCCGGTATTGCTGCTCGATCAACAGGAGCAGCGGCTGTGGCTGGAGGGCAGCGACAGCGCCCTGTTTCGTGAGTTGGCCGCCGTGATCGCGGTCCTGCCTCACCAGGCGCCCCCCGAACCGGCCCCCATCCCCGTGGGGGCCTGGCATTGGCATACCAGCGCCGCCCACTTCGCCGACCAGGTGGGCCAGGTGCGCGAGTTGATCGCCAGGGGCGATCTGTTTCAGGCCAACCTCAGTGCTTGCTGTGAGCAGGTTTTGGCGGCCCCCGCCGATCCCCTGGCCCTCTACGGCCAGTTGCGCCGCCACTGCCCGGCTCCTTTCTCCGGCCTGGCGATTGCCGGGGGTAGCTCCGCTAGAGCTGGTGGCGGCGCCCCAGCTGGCGATGGCGGCAGCCTGGAGGCGGTGCTGTCGGCCTCGCCGGAGCGGTTCTTGCAGCTTTCGGCCAGCGGCGCGGTGGAGACCCGGCCGATTAAGGGCACCCGCCCCCGCAGCAGCGATCCCCTGGCCGATGCCGATGCCGCCGCCGACCTGGTTACCAACCCCAAGGACCGGGCCGAGAACGTGATGATCGTCGACCTGATGCGCAACGACCTGGGCAGGGTGTGCCAGCCGGGCTCGATCCGGGTCGACCAGCTGGTGGGGCTGGAGAGTTACCGCCAGGTGCACCACCTCACCTCGGTGGTGCGTGGCCAGTTGCGGCCTGGCCTGGGCCCGGTGGACCTGCTGCGGGCCAGCTGGCCGGGGGGCTCGATCACGGGCGCCCCCAAGGTGCGCGCCTGCCAGCGCTTGAGCGAGCTGGAGCCCGTGCCCCGGGGCCCCTACTGCGGCTCCCTGTTCCGCCTCGGCGTCGATGGCAGCTTCGACAGCAACATCCTGATCCGCAGCGTCATGGTCAAGGGCCAGCGGCTGCGGGTCCATGCCGGCTGCGGCATCGTGGCCGATTCCGATCCGGCAGGAGAAGCGGAGGAACTGGGCTGGAAACTCCAACCCCTGCTGGAGGCCCTCGCATGAGAGGGAGCCCAGCCAGGTCAGGCGGATCGGCCCAACCAGGCGACTCAGGTGCCAGGGCCCGATCCCCCCAGGGGCCAGAAACAGGCCAGCCCCAGCCCCAGCCGATCGCCTGGATTGGGGATCCCAGCCAGCCGGCGGAGCGGGGCCTGTGGGGCCGGCCCGACCAGTTGAGCCTGCCCCTCGATGATCGCGGCCTCACCCTGGCCGATGGCCTGTTTGAAACGGTGCTGGTGGAGCAGGGTCAGGCCCGGCTGCTGGACGCCCATCTCGAGCGCTGGCGCCGCTCTGCCGCCATTCTTGGTATGGAGCAGCCACCCAGCAAACAGCTGATCAAGCCCCTTATCGCGGCGGCTTTGGAGCGTGCGCAGGCTGCTTGCGGTGCCTTGCGCCTGAACTGGAGTCGGGGGTCTGCCCCAGGCCGGGGCATTGATCTGCCCGCAGCGGGCGAGCCGCCCCTGCTGCACCGCTTCTGGTTGCAATTCACGCCGCTCCAACCCTGCTTTAGCCCCGTGTCGACCTGGATCAGCCAGCTGGAACGGCGCCAGGGCACCAGCCAGTTGAGCCAGTGCAAAACCTTTGCCTATGGCCAGGCGATCCAGGCCCGGCGAGAGGCCCGCAGCGCCGGAGCCAAGGAGGCCTTGCTGCTGGGCACCGGCGGTGAGCTCTGCTGTGGCGCCACGGCCAACCTCTTGGTGTGCACGGGAGGCACCTGGCTGACACCGCCCTTGGCCAGTGGCTGCCTGCCGGGGGTGATGCGGGGCCGGGCCCTGGAGCTCGGTCTGGCGCAGGAAGCAACGCTCGATCCTGAGCTCCTGCTCCAGCCTGTCCATGGCTCAAACAATGACTCCAGTAAGGACTCAGTCAGCGCGGCCCTGTTGCTCAACAGCCTGGGGTGCCGGCCGATTCGGGCTGTGAATGGCCAGGCCCTGGGGTCAGCTGGCCAGGCCCACGGCGACCCTGGCTGGGCCAGCGCCCTTGCGGAATCGTTGTGGCGCAGCCTGCTCCTTGAGGCATGAGCCCCACCAGCCCCAGCCCTGGGCCTGGCCATGGCTCCGCTATCGGCGTTGCCACCCGCTCGATAGGTTGGGACTTAAATCTGAAGGGATTGGGATGGGGAGCCAAGCCAGTGGGCAACGATCTCTCCCGCGCCCTCGCGTCGGGATGGGGCGCTGCCTTGGCCTGCTGGGCCTGATGGCCCTCTCGGGCTGTGGCTTGTTCACCAAGGAACAGCCCCAATCCAGCGCCAAGCCCGGCGATTTGCTGGTTCAAGTGGGTGGGCAGAGGGTGGTGCTGGTGCAGCCCTTCCGCCCGGGAGAACCGAATGGCCTGTTTGATGGCGTCGTCAAGATCAGTGGCGGCAGCCAGCCGGACCAATTGCTTCAGGTCAACGCGATTTGCAGCATGCCTGATGAGCCGACGTGGCCCAACTACGACAACCTTTATGGCACCCCAATTCGTAGTGCAGCCGCTGCAGAGGGGCGCAAGGGTGATACGAACTGGCAGGTTCTATTTTATTTCAACGGACGTAAGGAGTTGAAAATGGGCAAGGATCCAGGGGCCTGGCTTGGACGTTTGCATGAAAACCTATGCCGGCATGGCGATTTTGATGATCGCAAGATCGCCAAAAAACCTTAATGCTTTTCTGGCTTAATTTGTGCCTGGTCCAAGCCAGCCCAGCAACCTGGGCCAGCCTGGATCTCAG
>CAINZT010000207.1 GCA_903855705.1 uncultured Synechococcus sp. | reverse complement strand
TGGCGCGTCGCCACCAGGCTCAGCACGCCCCCCAGCAGGGCGATGCCAAAACCGCCGTAGACCAGGGGCACCCCCGGATCGCGCTTGAGCAGGATGCCGCTGGCGGCCAGCACGTGGTCCACCCGCACGGGCAACCCTTCAATCTCCACCGCCTCGCCCCCCGGCACCAGGCTGGCAATCTGCTTGGCCTCGGACGAAAAGACCGTGATCGGCCCCTGTTCATTGCTCAGGGACAGCAGCACCGGCTGGCTGCCATCGGGGCGGGTGGGCAGCACGATGCCCCAGATCTGATCGCCCAGTTGGGGGAAGGTTTGCAGCGGTAACTCCAGCACCGGAGAGCGCCCCAGTTGCACGCCGATCGCCGCCAGGGTCCAGTCGGCCTGGTAAAGGGTCATGCCGCGGAAGCGCAGGGGGTGGTTGACGCTGATTTCGGCCTGCTTGAGGGGGGCCCCATCGGGGCCCTTGAGGGTGAGGGCGGAGCGGAATTGCTCGGGCCGACCGGCCGGATCCCGTTCGATCCGGAACTGGTCCACGGCCACCGTGATTTGGCTGTCGCCGCGGCTGTTGAGCAGGTCCAGTTCCCGGCCGGGGGCTAGGAACCGCTCCTGGCGCTGGCCCGCCAGGGAGCCCCAGGCGGCCCCCACCATCAGCACCACCAGGCCCGCATGCACCAACAGGGGCCCCACCCGGCCCGCCACCCCGCGCCGGGCCGCCAGGCGACCGGCCTGGGCCTGAATCGTCCAACCTTGCTGCTTGAGCAACTGGTCCAGCTGGCCCAAGGTGGTGGCCGGATCGGTGGTGGTAATCGTTTCCGCCAGGGTGAGCTTGCCCAGTTGGCGCGGCGTTTGGTAGTCGATCCAGCGCAGGGAGGCCTGCAGGGCGGGCCACTGGCGCCGCCAGCTGCACAGGATCAAAGCCAGGCCCAGCCAGGCCAGCAGGGCCAGAAACCAGCCGCTCGAATACACATGATCAAGCTGCAGGCGCAGCACCGCATCGCCCTTGAACAGGCCCAGCCAGGGCTGGTTGTCATAGAGCTGGTGATAGAGGGCGCTGGGCTCCTTCTGGGGCACCAGGGTACCGAGGCCACTGCTGATCGCGATCACCAGCAGCAGGCCGATCGCTACCCGCAGGTCGGAGATCACGCCGAGGAGGCGGCCCAGTTGGCGCTTGGCGAGGTCCACGGACTTCAGGTCGAACATCAGGCGGGCTCGCGGGTCAGATCCAGTTGGCCAGCAGGGTGAGGGCGCCCGTGATCAGCAGTACTACGCCACTGATCGGCGGCACCCATTGCCCTAGCGACCTCAGGGCCAGCAGCCGGGGCAGGCTCGCCGCCGCCGTGCCGGCTAGGAGCAGGGGCATCACCTGGCCGCAGGCGAAGGCGGTAAGCAGCACCACCCCGGCGAGGGGCCGGCCGGTCTGGGCAATCCAGCCGAGCAGCACCGCAAGCACGGGCGTCGTGCAGGGGGAGGCGGCCAGGCCAAAGGCCAGCCCCGCCGCCAGGGGAGCCAGGGCGGGCGGCACCCACTGCCGCCAGCGCTCCGGATCGGGGCCCGCCGGCAGGGGCAGCCGCACCAGCCCCAGCAGGTTGAGGCCCATCACCACGGCGAGGAGCGCTACCAGGCTGGGAATGAAGCCGGGAATCTGGCCGTAGAGGCGCCCGAGCAGGCCGCTAGCCAGGCCGAGCACCACCAGCGACGCCATAATTCCGGCCACGAAACTGAGGCTGCGGGGCCAGGCCTTGGCCCCCTGCTCGCCGAAGCCAGCCAGGTAGGCCAGGGTCACGGGCAGCAGGGAGAGGGAGCAGGGGCCCAGGCTGGTGAGTAGGCCACCACAAAACACCAGGCCCAAGGTGAGGGGCCCTGGTGCGGCCAGGGAGCTCTGCAACAGCTCCTCACTGGCTCTGGCCCAGGCGGCCACGGGCAAAAGGCTCATGGCATCAGCCTATCGGTGCATCCTTGCGGCGGCGCCGATTGGCCGGCCGGGGGGCTTCCAGGCCGGCCCCTTCCAGGCTGCAGCGGATCAGCAGGCCAGCGGTTAACAGGCTCGACAGCAGGGAATTGCCTCCGTAGCTCACCATCGGTAGGGGCAAGCCCGTAGTGGGCATGGCGCCGCTGGCCACGGCGATATTGAGAATCGATTGGCCCAAGAGCAGGGTGGTGCAACCGATGGCGACCAGCCGCTGTTGATTGCTGCGGCAGGACAGGGCCACCCGCAGCCCGACTAGCCCAAACAGCAGCAAAAAAAGTAGCAACATCAACGAGCCGACATAGCCGAATTCCTCGGCAAACACCGCATAGATGAAGTCGGTGGACTGGATCGGCAGGTATTGCAGTTTCTGGGTGGAGAGGCCAAAGCCCGAGCCCCAAAGGCCGCCCGAGCCGATCGCCAGCAGGCTCTGTACCAGTTGGTAGCCATCTCCTTGGGCGTCCTTCCAGGGGTTGAGGAAGGAGGTGACGCGGACGCGCTGGTAGGTGTTGAGCAGGATGCTGCCGACGCCCACGGTTCCGCCCAGGACTGCGGAGCCGAGCATGGCCGGTAGGGAGATGCCCGAGGCCAGGGCCATCAGCCAGAGCAACAGCCCTGTGAGGGCGGCGGTGCTGAGGTTGGGCTGCTTGAGGATCAGCAGGATCAGGCCGCCGAATACCCCCAGCCAGAGCAGCTTTTGATCAACGGAGATGCGTTTCCAGTGGGAGAACAGGGTGGCTCCCTGCAGCACCACAAACGGTTTAATCAGCTCCGAGGGCTGGATCTGGATCGGACCAATCACCAGCCAACGGCTGGAGCCATTCACCGTGCTGCCCGCCACCAGGGTGGCCGCCACCATCAGGCCCGTGATCAGCAGGGCCGGGGCGGCCAGGCGCAACCAGCGCCGCAGGTTGATGCGGATCGCGAGCCACAGCAGGCCCCAGCTGGCCACCAGCCAGATCGCCTGGCGCTTGAGGTAGTAGGCCGCATCCCCCATCTCCCGCGAGGCCACCCACCAGCTGGCCGACGCCAGCACCAGCAGGCCCACCAGACTCCAGAGGGCCACCATGCCCAGCAGCAGCCGGGCTTCGGCGGGCCACTGGCCAAAAGGAAGGGGCAGCAGGTTGCGGCGTTGGCCTGGGTTAAGCCCTGGGGCCGGGGTGGCATCCACCGTTGAATCCATCGTTGTATCCACGGGTTGGACCATTCAGACGCTTGGCGCTGGCCATTGGCGAGGGACCAGGGACAAAAAAAAGCCCGGCCGGGGCCGGGCAGCTGTCACCAGCATGATCGATGAAGGGATCAAGGGCTAGGAAAACCAGTCCGTTGTCGACCGGTCAGTTGCCGACGTTGACCTGGCGGCGACCGGTGACTAGTTCAACCTTCAGGATCTTGCCGCCCTGCTTCATGATTCGCTGCTGTTCAGCAAACCAGCTTTCAAAGGGCACCCACTTGGTGAAGAAGGTGTTCTGAAGCTCCCGCTGGCTACGGGATTTTTCAGGGCAGGGAATGCAGGCCGTGATCTTGAACAGGCGCATGGGTAGGGATCCGCAGGGTGTGCCGTTGGCAGGGATCAGTTACCGAGGCCGGAGCTGATGTAGTCGAAGTAGACACCCATTTCACGACCTGCATCAGGGCCGACCAGGGCTGCGGTGGCTTCCTTCATGGCCTGAATCGATTGCACGGTGGCACCGATGGGCACGCCCAGGGAGTTGTAGGTCTCCTTGAGGCCATTGAGCACCCGCTCATCGAGGATGGAGGTGTCACCGGCCAGCATGGCGTAGGTGGCGTAGCGCAGGTAGTAGTCGAGGTCGCGGATGCAGGCCGCGTAACGACGGCAGGTGTACATGTTGCCGCCGGGACGGGTGATGTCCGAGTACAGCAGCGACTTGGCTACGGCTTCCTTGATGATCGAGGAGGCGTTGGCGCTGATGGTGGTGGCAGCACGCACGCGGAGCTCGCCACTGGCGAAGTACTGCTCGAGGCGCCCCATGGAGGAGGTGTCGAGGTACAGGCCTTGGACGTCTGCCTGGTTGATGACGTTGGTGATGGCGTCTTGCATGGAACCTTGAGAAGAGGCGGAGGGGTGAAGGGGAGCAGCCTCAGGAGAGGGCGCCGACGACGTAGTCGAAGTAGAAGCCGGCTTCTTCGGCATCAGCGCCGGTGAGCAGGCTCGTGGACGCAGCCTTCATCTCGCGCACAGCTTCCGCCATGGCCTCGAGGGGGGTGCCGAGGGAGCGGTACATCTCACGGGCACCGATGATGCCGATTTCTTCAATCGGGGTGACATCACCGGCGATGACCCCGTAGGTCACCAGGCGGAGGTAGTAGTCCAGGTCCCGGAGACAAGAAGCGGTCATCTCCTCGCCGTAGGCATTGCCGCCGGGGGAAATGAGATCGGGACGCTTTTGGAACAGCTGACCGCCGGCCTGCTTGACGATGCGCTCGCGGCTCTCGCTCAAGACCTGGGCCACCCGCAAGCGGCGCTGACCGCCACTCACGAAGGACTTGATCTGGTCGAGTTCGCCAGGGCTGAGGTAGCGGGCTTCGGCGTCCGCGTTGATGATCGAGTTGGAGACGATGCTCATGCAGTTCTGCCTCGAAACAAGCGGTCGCCAGAATGGTGACCGATATCCGGTGGGTAAGGGTGGCACCCTCGGCTTTGGCCTGGCAAGGTTTGCTTGCCTGACGTTGGTCCGGGGGAGGCGTCAGCAGTGCTGTTCGCCGAGTCATTCTGCGTTAGGGAGCCAGAGCAAGAGCCGCCTTGGTAACAGTTCTTCACGGCGGCATGATTGCTGAAAGCCCTTGGCCCGCAATGCTTTTCGCTGAAATTGTGAATAGGGTTGCCTGATTGGGATTGTCAACAATTCTCAGGCTTGATTGGCCTGTGAAGACATCTTGCAATTCGGCAGACTTGATCCCGTTTGGCTCAAGAACAAAAAGACCCAGGCCAAAGGCCTAGGTCTTGCTGGGGCTGTTCATCCCTGGGGAAGGCCCCGATCGAGTGGGCCGTCCTGGGGTGATGTGCCCCCCCAGGATCTGGCCCTGGATCGCTCAGATGGCGCCGCGGCTTGGCGGATTCAGGGCGGCATTCCCCCCATAGAGGCTGGCCGTACGGTTGACCGTGCTCAACGGGATGCCGTCCTGGGTCTCGAGGCCCGCCACATAGGGCACGCCATCGCGGCCAAAGCTGTTGGCGTAGTCGGCGCTGTTGACCAGTTCGACGATGGCCTTGGCCAGGCCTTGGCTGACCCGGGTGGCCAGGAAGCGGCTGGTTTCTTCCGCCTGGGCAGCCCGACCGAGCAGGGCCATATGGGCCGCGGTGGCTGCCCGTAGGGGGGCCATGCGGTTGAGACGGCGCTCAAACAGGTCACTGGCAGCAACCCGGGCAACGAAGTCAGCGACGCTGAGGCCGCCATTGCGGAGCTGGGATTCGGCATCCCCGAGGCGCTCGGCGGCCAGGGGCAGTCGGTTGAGCAGCTGGCGGTAAACGCCGTCGATCACTTGCTGGAACTCCGTGTCGCTGGGGAACACGGGCAGCTCCAGGGGGCGGGAGAGCCCGGCGCGCTTGGCGAAGCCCTGGGGCCGGCCGGAGCTACGCAGGGCCTTGGCCATGGCCGAGCTGGGCTGCACCGGACCGGTGGCAATGCCTGGAGCGGTGGCCACCGCGATGCGCCAATCGCCCCGGACCGACGGCTTGAAGGGTTGGGGTGCCGTGGGGCTGGGCAGGGGTGCCGTGACGGTGGCGCTCCAGCTGCCACTCACTCCAGAGGTCCAAAGAGCGGCCACACCACCACCGGGTTGCCAGCGGGGGGCACTCCAGCGGCGGCTGGGTTCCGGGTCGGCCTGGATGCTGCCGGGTCCCTGGGGGACCGCCGGCTGGTTGCTGGTGAACCCCTCTCCGTCGCCGGCCAGTTGGACGCTCCAGCCACCGCGAATTGGCGCACCGCGGCCGCTCAGGTTGCGGGGCGTCAGCTCGCCGCTGAAGCGGAAGTCGGCGGGCACGGGCACATCGGGCCGGCTGCCGGGGCGCAGGTCGACGGCATTGGGATCGAGCTCCCGCTTCAGGGCCGGCACCCGACGGGTGTTGAGGTCCGTGGGGGTGATGAAGCGCTCGTAGGGAACGGTGTCCTCGCCAAAGGCGGTGGCGTACTCGCTGCTGTTGAGGATGGCATCAACGACGCCGTAGAAGCCCTTACGGGCCGCCACATCGAAGTAGGCGTCGATTTCCCAGCGGCCAAAGGTGGGGCGGCCCAGCAGGCGGCGGTGCATCACCTCAATCGCCTTACAGATATAGAGGCCGCTCCAATAGCGGCGGCGGAAGGCGCCGGAGCGGGCCACCTGGCGCACAAACTCGCGCAGGCTGATGTCGCCGTTCTCGAGCTTGATCTCCTCCACCTTGTTCTGTTCGCCGGCATAGCCGGCCGTGCCCAGCACCTGCACATACACGGCCCGAATCACCCCCTGGGTGCTGGATTCGGTGTTGCGCACGCTGGGTTGGCCGCCGCGGCGCGGCACCGAATTGCCGCCAGTGGCGATTTGCTGCAGCCGCACCACCTTGGGACCCACCTTGCGGGGGCTGGAGGCGCGGAATTGGGGGCTGTTCATCTGGCCGGGCAGGCGCATGCCATTGCCCACCAAAATCCGGCGGCTGTCGTAGCTGAACGGGGCCGGCCGGGTGGCGACCGACGCCGTGCCCGAGGGGAAGATGGCGCCGTAGTTGAGGGCCAGGGGATCGTTGCCGCCGCCGTAGGGGTGCTGGTCGGCGAAGGGGTGGCGGTAGCTGGCGTAAAGGGTGACGTACTGGGGAGCCCCTTCAAAGGGGGCGCTGAAGCGGAACAGTTTGCGGTTGGAGCCCCAGCCGGCACTTTCCTGGGCCTCTTCGCCAATGTCCCGCAGGTAGGGAACGGTTTCTTCGCCAAAGACCCGGGCGTATTCGATCGTGTTGATCAGCGAATCCACCAGGCCGTTGAGGCCCTGGGCGCTGACGATGTCGAAGTAGCGGGTGAATTCCTCGCGGGAACTGATGCCCCGGCCCAGGAAGTGGCGGAAGGCCAATTCCACGGCCCGACTATTGGAGAAGCGTCCGTAGAACTGTTGGCGATATTCCTTGCAGTGGCCCAAGGCGCGGATGAACTCCCGCATCGAGAGCTGGCCCTGGCGCACCTGGGTGGCTTCCACCGGGCACACCACCTGGGAATAGCCCTTGGCGATATCGCGCTCAAACACCTGGCGGTAGGCGGCCCGCACCACTTCGGCCTTTTGGGTGCCGGTGAGCACCTTGCGCATGATGAAGCGTTGGGCCCCTTCGGCCGCCAAGGCGTAGGTAGCGGGGAGCTGCAGGCCCTGATTCTCTGGGCTGCCCAGGCGCTGGCGGGCAGACGGGGTGGGAACGTCCAGTTCCTTGAGCAGCACGTTGAAGCTGTCGATCACCAGCTGGCGCGCTTCCGGCAGATCCTTAAGCAGGCCGGCGGCGGCGGCGCGCATCTCCTGCAGGGCCACATTGGTGGCGGCCAGGGAGCAGCCCTTCTCGAGCACATCGCGCAGGCCGCGGGTGTTCACGGCCAGGATGCTGGGATCGCCGGCAACCACGGCGTAGCCCACGTAGCGCAGGAACCAGGCCAGGTCGCGGATCGATTTCTTCATCCGCGTGGTGCCGTAGGGACCGACGCTGATGGGGTTGAAGCCGGTGGGTAGCACCACCCGCACATCGGCATCGCCGCCAGCCCCTTCCAGCAGGCGCGTGATCAGGTTGCCGCGGCTGGCTGTGCCACCGGCGAAGGTCTGAACCGAGCGTTGGAAGGCGGCCTGGTCGGAGGCCAAGGGGGTGGCGTCAGCGGCAGCAGGGCTGAGGGGCGCATCCAGGTAGGACAGGGGCGTGCCACCGACAAAGATGCGGTTGGCGGCGCGGGCCACGATCGCTTCGGCGTTGGCCGAGAGTCGCTTAGCAGCAGCTACCCGGAGCTGGCCGCTTTGGAAGAACGTGGTGAGGGTGTCGAGTTCCCCCCCATCTGGGAAGCGATCCTGCTGCTCCGCTTGACGGACGCTGGAGAGCGGCAGGGTGTCGTAGCGCTGGGGAGCAACCCTGGTGCTGCCGCTGCTTGCGGTCACGGTCATGAACGGGAGCGAACCGGGCTTCGGCACGTTACGGCTCGCCGATGGGCCGATCGGGGCGCCATGAACAAATGTTTGCAGCCTGGGGGCCTCAACCTGTCCAGCCGGGTAGGGGCCATGAAAAGCTCGCCAGGTCAGGCCGCCCTGCACCCCCAGCCCATGACCCAGGCCCCCGCCGATGCCGCCACCCCCGTGGTGAGCGCCTTCTACGACCGCTTCCCCTATCCCGGTGATCCGCTCCAGGACGGGCCACCGCCTGGATACAACTGGCGGTGGTGTGTGGATGCGGCGGTGGCCTCCTGCTCGGGCGCCCTGCCGCCCCAAGGCCCCGCCGCTCAGCCCCTGAGGATTCTTGATGCGGGCTGTGGCACGGGCGTCAGCACCGATTACCTAGCCCATCTCAATCCAGGCTGCGAACTCCTGGCGGTGGATATCAGTGCCGGGGCCCTGGCCGTGGCCCGGGAGCGGCTGCGACGCTCCGGCGGCGACCAGCGTTCCGCCGTTCGGATCGAGCAGCGCAGCCTGCTGGAGCTGGCTGGCGAAGGCCCCTTCGACTACATCAATTCGGTGGGGGTCTTGCACCACCTGCGCCAGCCCCAGGCGGGGTTGGCCTCCCTGGCGGCCCTGCTCAAGCCAGGGGGGGTGCTCCATCTATTTCTCTATGCCGACGGGGGCCGCTGGGAAATCCACCGCAGCCAGCGGGCCTTGGGCCTGCTGGGCGTGGGTACGGGGGAGGAAGGGCTGCGCCTGGGCCGCCAGCTGTTTGAGCAATTGCCTGACAGCAACCGCCTCGCCAGCCACCACCGGCAGCGCTGGGCCCTGGATACGGCGGCAGATGCCAACTTCGCCGACATGTACCTCCATCCCCAGGAGACCAGCTACAACCTGGCGAGCCTGTTCGCCTTTGTTGAGTCGGCTCCTGAGGCTGCCGATCTCGCCTTTGCCGGCTTCTCCAATCCCCAGGTCTGGGATCCCGCCCGCCTGCTCCAGGGGGAGCTGCTGGAGCGGGCCCTGGCCCTGCCAAAGCGCCAACAGTGGCAGCTGGTGGAGGAGCTCGATCCCGACATCAGCCATTTTGAGTTCTTCCTCAGCCGCGGTGCCCAGTCCCACCAGGACTGGCAGCTCGACAGCGACCTGCTGGCGGCCACGGGCCGGCGCAACCCCTGTCTCTGGGGCTGGCCGGGCACGGCGTTGCTCGACTCCGACATGGCGCCCCTGGATCTCAGCGCCGAAGGATTCGCCTTGCTCCAGGCCCTCGAGGCGGCTGGGCCCGACACGGCCCTCGGCCAGTTGCCCTTGGGCTGGTCCGAGCTGCAGCTGCTGGCGGCGGCCAGAACCCTCCTGGGGCAAAGGGTCCTGCTGCTGCGGCCGCCTGGCACTGGGGCTAGGGCTGCGTGATAGATTCCGCGCGCTTATCAGAGCCTCTGTGCCCTTGCAGGCAATCTCCATTTCTCCTTCCGATGAGGCCCCCTCCCCGGGGGTCCAGCTCGGTCTGGAGAGCCGGGATGAGCCTCCTGGCGGCACTCCCCTAGCGGCTGCGACCCCTCCGGTGGCAACCACTCCGATCGCTTCGGCGGTCGGCAGCAACGGGATGGAGGATTACGCGAGGCTTAAGCAGCGCCTGATCCTGGCAACCTTGATCGTCTCCGCTGCGGCGGTGGCCCTCACGGCTGTGGTCTTTGATCTACCGACCGCCGGCAGTGTGCTGGTCGGAGCCCTCGCCGGCGTGCTGTATCTGTGGCTCCTTGCTCGCAGTGTCAACAAGCTCGGCAACGGCTCCAAGAAGGTGAGCAAGATCCAATTGCTCGTGCCTGCGGTGCTCGTATTGGCGGGATCCCGCTTCCCCCAGCTAGAGCTGTTGCCGGCCATCCTCGGCTTCCTGCTCTACAAGCCCGCCTTGATCCTCCAGGCGTTGTTCGACTCCTGAGCGCTCGCCTCACCCCCACCGGCTCCGCCGGCCAGAACCCCGGCCCAGCCGGTTGTCCCCGACCCGTCGCCTTAGCGACACAGCACATCTCAGCCAGATGCTTCCCTTGCCTCTCGCTCTTCCCCTTGCCGAACTGGAGGTGGGCCAACACCTCTATTGGCACCTCGGGAATCTCAAGATCCATGGCCAGGTGTTCCTGAGCTCCTGGGTCGTGATCGGTGCCCTGCTGGCCCTAGTGTTCGTCGGTACCCGCAAGCTCGAGCGGGATCCCCGCGGCCTGCAGAACTTCCTCGAGTTTCTCTGGGACTACATCCGCGACATGGCCCGCGAGCAGATTGGCGAGAAGGCCTACCGAGATTGGTTGCCGTTCATCGGTACCCTGTTCCTGTTCATTTTTGTCAGTAACTGGGGCGGAGCCCTGCTGCCGTGGAAGCTGATTTCGCTTCCCCACGGTGAACTGGGAGCTCCTACCGCTGACATCAACACCACGGTGGCCCTGGCTCTGTTGGTGTCTCTCGCCTATTTCTATGCAGGCCTGAGCCGCAAGGGTTTCCGGTACTTCGAGTACTACGTGGAACCCACTCCGATCATGGTTCCCTTCAAGATTGTCGAGGACTTCACCAAGCCTCTGTCCCTATCTTTCCGTCTGTTTGGCAACATCCTGGCCGACGAATTGGTGGTGGCGGTGCTCGCCTTCCTCGTTCCACTTGTTGTTCCCTTGCCGGCCATGTTGCTGGGGCTTTTCACCAGTGCCATCCAAGCCCTAATTTTCGCGACCCTCGCCGCTTACTACATCGGCGAAGCGGTTCACGAGTCCCACCACTGATCAACTGCTGATCCCGCCAGGCCGGTCCGCCGGTCTGGCAAACTCCCATCGCGCAGGTCCGGTTTGCATCGGGCCCATCTCAGCAGTGAGATGTCCTTAGCGCAGGGTTTCTTCCCCGGTCCGTCCCGCGCAATCCCAGCGCCCCACACCCCCCGTTCCACCATGGATTCCATCACCTCCGCTGCGTCTGTCCTGGCTGCTGGCCTGGCTGTCGGCCTGGGCGCCATCGGCCCCGGCATCGGTCAGGGCACCGCTGCCGGCGGCGCTGTCGAAGGCATCGCGCGTCAGCCTGAAGCCGAAGGCAAGATCCGCGGCACCCTGCTGCTGTCCCTGGCCTTCATGGAAGCTCTCACCATCTACGGCCTCGTGGTCGCCCTGGTGCTGCTGTTCGCTAACCCCTTCGCCTGATTGCGAACAGAGGTGATTGGGGGAAGGAGCTCGCTGCGGTCGATCGTTTACTGATCGTCCCTGCCTTCTTCCCCTCTTCCCCTTCCCCTCGCCTTCAACGCTCCCGGCCCGCTCGCCCTTGATGGCGACAGGCAATCCCCGTCGCCTCCAAGGGCGACGCCACCGCCGCTCCATTTCAAGCCCGACGCTCCGGATCACCTGGGGCAGAGGATTGCCTGGAATGTCGGCCTCAAGTCGGATCATCCGCCCGCACCCCCGCCTCATGACCAGCTGGCTTCTGCTAGGTGCCACGGAGGGAGGTCTGTTTGACCTCGATGCCACCCTGCCGCTGATGGCGGTTCAGGTGGTGCTCCTCACCTTGATTCTCAATGCCCTTTTCTTCCGCCCGGTTGGTCGCACCGTGGAGGAGCGGGAGGGCTACATCAATACCAGCCGTGCCGACGCCAAGCAGAAGCTTGCCCAGGTCCAACGGCTCCAGGCCGACCTCAAGGAACAACTGAAGGACGCCCGCAAGGCCGCCCAGATGCTGATTGTTGAGGCTGAGCAGGAATCCGACGCGCTTTATCGCGAGGCCCTGGCGGAAGCAACGGCTTCAGCCAATGCGGCCCGGGAAGCCTCCCGCCGCGAGTTGGATAGCCAGCGCGATGGGGCCCTCGGCCAGATTCAGGCCGATTCCAAGGCTCTCGGCGACCTGATTGTTGACCGTTTGCTGGCTGCGCAATGACGTTCTTGACCGCCCTTGTCTTTGCCTCCCACGGCAGTTTCGGTCTGAATCTTGATCCTTTCCAGACCAATATCATCAACCTGGCGATTGTCATCGCCGTCTTGGTTAAATTTTTGCCAGGCTTCCTTGGCGGGATCCTCCAGCGCCGTCGTGAGGTGATCCTCGCCGACCTTCAAGATGCTGAAGAGAGCCTGGCCCAGGCCACGGCAGCCCTGGCTGTCGCCCAACAGGAACTCAACAGCGCCCAGGCGAAGGCCGACCAGATTCGGGTCGATGGCAAGGCCCGGGCCCAGGCGATCCGGCTTGAGAGCGACCACCGCACGATCCAGGAAATGGCCTTGCTTAAGCAGGGTGCTGACGCCGATGTCAACGCAGAGGTCTCGAGGGTTCGTGACCAACTGCGCCGCGAGGCCGCCCGCCTCGCCATCGAGACCGCCCTCGCCAGCCTGCCGGGCCGACTCAATGCCAAATCCCAGGCCAGCCTGATCGACCAGTCCATTTCGAACCTGGGGAACGCCTAATGCCACTCCTCAACTCCATCACCACCCCCTACGCAGACGCGTTCCTGCAGGTGGCGGATGGCCGCAACGAAACCGAAGAGATCGTCGACCAGGCCCGCCAGGTGTTGGCCCTGTGGAACGAGTCCCCTGAACTGCGGGAGGCGATGGCTTCTCCAGTGCTTGAGGTGGAGGCCAAGAAGGCCGCCCTCCAGGCCTTGTTCGCCGACCAGGTCACCCCATCGTTTCTGAACCTGCTGAAATTGCTGGCCGATCGCCAGCGCATTGGCTTCCTCGATGCGGTGCTCGAGCGGCTGCTGGAGCTCTACCGCGAGCAGCGCCATATCTCCTTGGCCCAGGTGACGTCGGCCACGGCCCTGAACGAGAAGCAGCAGGCCGAGATTGCCCTGAAGATTCAGGCCGTTGTCGGCACCGACAAACTGGAGATC
>CAINZT010000206.1 GCA_903855705.1 uncultured Synechococcus sp. | reverse complement strand
TGTGGCACCGGGTGGAACCGTGGCCGCCTATGCCTGGGATCTGGAAGGTGGGGGCTTCCCCTATAGCGACGTCAACGAAACGCTGAGCGCCGTCGGCCGGCCCACACCGATGCCGCCCAGTCCCCAGGCCTCCCGCCTTGAAGTGCTGGGAGAGCTCTGGGCCAACGCCGGCCTGGTCGACATCGACACCAGAGTGATCACGGTGGAACGCACGTACACCGACTTCGATGACCTCTGGAACATCGTGCTCGGGGGGCCAAGCGCCGGTCAGGCCCTCGCGGCCATGGGCGAAGTGGACGTCTCCCAATTCCGCGAGTTGCTGCGCGACCGCCTGCAGCATGCCGGCAGCGGCCCGATCACCCTGGCAGGGCAGGCTCATGCCATTCGGGGCACGGTGCCAAGCCAGTGATGGGTCGACTTGATCGTTCGTTTTACCTGCTTCCGGCACCGCAAGGCCTTGCTCCGGATTCACGCTTCTGAGCCATCGGGGCCCAGCGTTGCCGGCAGGTGGCCGGTCTTTCACCCAGCTGGCGCAGCCCGCCTCACTCCACGGCCGAACCAGCAGCGGCTCTGTGCCCCGCGAAAGATCACGCCCCCTTGGCCGGCAGTTCCGCCAGCTGCTGCAGAGCCAGCTCTCGCAGCGCCTCGACCACCTGGGTTCCCAGGGTGATCTCAGCCACAGGTCCGGGAACATCGGAGGCCAAGGGCACCTGCAGCCGCAGAGGCAGAAAACCTTTGGGTGCTGGCTCTAGACCCTCGATATCGAACTGGGCTGAGGCTGGCGGCAACGGCACCGCTCCCTCGGGCACCAGTTCCCGACTGCGATTGGCGAGCTGCCAGGCGCCCCCCTGGCCATCCTTGAGGCGCAGAGGACGCTGATGGTCGAGGGGAGGTTGGCCTCCCAGGGCGTTGAGCCGCAAGCGCCAGCCAGGCGGATAGGCGGGATCGGCCTGTTGCAGCAACACAAGGCCCCAGCGATCGCCGCCCTGATCCGCCAGCGTCCAGCGGGTCGAATCCTCCAGGGCTTGGGCGGTAGCCCCAGACAACCCGAACAGCAGACAGAGCAGCAGCGCCAGGACCGCGCCGGGCAGCACCCGGGCAAGACTCCGGAAAAGTTGCTGAACCCGGGTGTGACGCCGGTGCTGCCCCCGGAGAGGCGAGGACCCCACCAGGCCAGAAGCGGATCCAGAAGAACGAGCTGATGGTTCCATGGCCGCATTCGCGCTTCAGGCTTTTTCAACGATGTCGTTATGGAGGGCTGATCGGTGCGATCTGCAGCCCCAGGGTCTCGGATTCGCACCAGCAGCCCCCACCTTGCCCTCCTTCACCATGGCGACAACAACCCTTGCCCCCCTCCGGCGGGATGCGCGGCTGGAGGTCCTTCCAGGACTGGATCACCAGCACCGACAAACGCCGCTACATCGGCTGGTTCGGGGTGCTGATGATCCCTAACCTGCTGGCCGCGGGCCTCAGCTTCATCGTCGCCTTCCTCGCCGCGCCGATGCTCCACATCGACGGCATCCGCGAGCCGGGCTCCGGCGGTCTGCTTTACGGCAACAACATCATCACCGCCGCCGGCGCCGCCGTGCTGGTGGTGTACGCCATCGGCCAGGGCTGCTTTCCCGATGCGATGCCCCTCGGCATCTCCGGTATCTTCAACTTCATGCTGGCGCTACAGGCCGAACACAACGTGCTCATGCAACCCTTCCAAATTCTCGGGTAGGCGGGCGTGTTCGGCGGCGCCCTGTTCTCGGCCATGCACGGCTCTCTGGTCACCAGCTCGCTGGTGCGGGAAAGCACCGAAACCGAGTCACAGAAGCGCGATTCCAAGTACTGGCAGGAGGAGTAGACCTACAACATCGTGGCCGCTCAAGGCTATTTCGGTCGACTGATCTTCCAGTACGCCTCCTTCAACAACAGCCGCAACGTGCATATTTTCCCCCTCGATCTGGCGGCGGTTGAGCTGACACCTGTGGCGCTCAGTGCGCCGGCGATTGGAGCGAGAGCGATCCCCGCACCGGCGAGAAGCCCTGGTGGAGCTGAGGTGAGCGGCAGGAAGCTGGCTCCAGCCACTCAGGACGGCTCAACGGATGGGCAGAGGTGGGTCCTGTTGAAATTAGCCGACTCGAAACTTTGGCCCTCGTCGTCGTCCTCCCGCATCATGTCCACGAAGGCCTGACCGAACAACACCTGGGAGATCGGGTAGTTTTGATGGGCATGGATCGGCCGTTCCAGGGTTTCGTCGATGCCTCGGAACGACACCAGGATCTCGGCCTCGCCGGCGGCCAGATCCCGGGGCGTTCGGCCCCGCAGGGGGCTGCGGTCATCGATCGGATGCATCAGCGTCCAGGTGAGCAGAAACAGGGGGGAGCGATCGCGGTTCAGGGCCAGCGGGTGCAGACGCCGCATCCGATGGCCCTCTGTCGTGCGCTCATCGATGGCGAGGTAAGCCTGAACCGTGGCATCAAGGATCGTTTTGCGGCGTTCGTTGGCCAGGCGGAACATCAAGGTGGGCACCCCGTCGTAGTCATGCACCGTGACTGCCTCCGAGAACAGGATGCGTGCCGTCGAGCGGGAGAATCGACTGAAAGCCATCCCCGTCATCAGGGCGATCACGATCAACCCCAGCAACGATTCGATCGTGACCACCAGATGGGTGTACAGGCTGGTGGGATGGAAGGCTCCGTAGCCGATCGACCCCAAGGTCTGGACGCTGAAGAAGAAGGCCTCGGTGAAGCTGGTCGTCCCGCCGGCCACCCCCGCAATGCCATGGGGATCGAGCCAGTAAAAGAGGGCGAACAGCAGGTTGAGCAGCAGGTAGCCGGCGGCGATCAGCCCGAAGAAGCCAGGCCAGGGCACCGCCAGCATCAGGTGATTGGGTTGGCGCCAATGCCGCAGCCAGTCGGAGGGGTTCACCGCGGTGAAGATGCCCCCATGCTTCTGCAGCCGAAGCGGAGCTGGAGGCATCGGCGCAACCGGCGAGGTCTCAACTGATTTTATCTTTTTATGCGTGTTCGCGCATTAAATTGTGTGTGGAGGGCGGCGTGTCTTCTGGGGCCCGACCCAGGCTGGGACTGAGGGTGTGGACGTGAGATGGGCGAATCCGTATCGAAACACCACCGCCAGCACCAGGTTCTGATCGTGGGCGGTGGCTCTGCCGGGATCACCGTCGCCGCCCAGTTGATGCGCGCCCGCCCCGGCCTGGACGTGGCCATCCTGGAGCCCTCCAGCGTTCACGAGTACCAGTCGGGCTGGATCCTGGCCGGCGCTGGCCTGCTCCCCTACGAAGCCACCCACCGTCCTGAGGCCGCTGTGATCCCGGCGGGTGCTGTCTGGATCCAGGACCGCGCGGCAACCTTCGAGCCGGAGACCCGGCGGGTAATCACCGCAGCCGGTGATTCCCTCAGCTACGACGTGCTCGTGGTGGCCATGGGCCTCCAGCTCAACTGGAGCGCCATCAAGGGCCTGCCTGAGGGCCTCGGCCACCATGGCATCGTCAGCAACTATTCCTACGCCCACATCGTCGCCACCTGGGAGACGATCCGCGGCTTCCAAGGGGGAACCGCCCTGTTCACCCATCCGGCCACGCCGATTAAGTGCGGCGGCGCCCCCCAGAAGGTGATGTACCTGGCCGACGACATCTTTCAGGCCACCAGCGGCGTAGGGGTGAACACCCACGTGATCTTCTGCACCGCCCAAGCGCAGCTCTATCCAGTCAAGGCCTACAACGCCACGGTCGAACGCGTTGTGGCGCGGCGGGGGATCGAAACCCGTCTGCAGCGCAACCTGATCGAGGTGAGCCCCGAGGAGCAGGTGGCGGTGTTCGAAGTTCGCGAGGAAGGCCGGGAACCCTTTAGGGAGGAGATTCGCTTCGACCTGCTGCATGTGGTGCCGCCGATGGCGGCGCCGGATGTGGTGGCCCACAGCCCCCTGGCGATCGAGGGACCGGGCGGTTGGGTGGAGGTGAACAAGGACACCTGCCAGCACAAGCGATTCGCCGATGTATTTGCCCTCGGCGATGTGAGCTCCTTGCCCACCTCGAAAAGCCTGGCCGCCATCCGGGGTCAGGCGCCGGTGCTGGTGGCCAACCTGCTGGCTCAGCTCGATGGACGCCCGCTTGCGGCCCACTACGACGGCTACACCGCCTGCCCGCTGATCACCAGCTTCCACAGCGTGGTGATGGCGGAGTTCGACTACGACCTGCAGCCCGTCAGCTCCTTCCTGGTGGACCCCACCCAGGAGCGCTGGAGCATGTTTCTTGTCGAAACCCGGGTTTTCCCGTGGGTGTACTGGCACCGGGTGCTGAAGGGCGGCCTGCATGAAAGCCGCTTCCTCAAGCCGTTCAAGCCGCTGGTGCATGCGTTGGGGCTGGCGTTCAAGCAGCCGTGATCAGTGATCAGACGCCCTGAAGTTGCCGCAACTGTTGCTCCAGCCGCTGCTTGAGGCGCATTTGCACCAGGTTGCAGAGGTCATCCACCAGGGGGTCGGCCACGGCGTAGATCTGCCGTGTGCCATCCCGTTCGCAGCTCACCAGGCCGGCGCGCTGCAGCTGGCCGAGTTGGCGGCTGATGTGGGACTGGCTAAAGCCAGTGGCCTCGATCAGGCTGGCCACATCCATGGCTCCGCCATGTTTCAGCTGACAGAGCAGCTGCAGCCTGGTGGGCTCGCTCAGCAGGCGAAAGAAACCGCTGAGTTCAACGAGAAGCTGGGGACTGGGCAGGGAGGCGGACGCAGGCGCAATCATCAAAGTACTGTATGACGCTTAACGCATTATGCCTGAAAAGGGAATCCATGGACAGCTCGTCGACGCCGTTGACGTCTTCTGCCCGCGCCTTATGGGACTCCCGTTACTCAGGGGACGCTTTCGCCTACGGCAGGGAGCCCAACGACTTCCTCAGGGAGCAGGTCGCCGGACTGAAACCAGGCAGAGCGATCTGCCTGGCTGAGGGCGAGGGACGCAACGCTGTACACCTGGCCCGCCTGGGCCACAAGGTGATCGCCCAGGACCTCAGTGCGACGGGCCTAGCTAAGGCCCTTGCTCTGGCGTCTGAGCTCTAGTTGAGCCTGCAAACCCTTTGCAGCGACCTGGCCGATTGGCAGCCGGAGTCTGGAAGTGTTGAGCTTGTAGTGGCGATCTGGATGCACCTGCCCCAGGACCTGCGGGCGGAGGTGCATCGCAAGGCCGTGTCGGCGCTCAAGCCTGGCGGAACCCTGATTCTGGAGGCCTACACCCCGCGCCAATTGGACTTGAGGCCTGGTGGTCCTCCCGTGGTCGACCTCCTCATCGAGCCGGAGATGGTGGCTCTGGAACTCAAGGGTCTGCAGTTCCAGCTACTCAAGGAAACACGCCGATGGATCTCTGAGGGGCATTACCACCCGGGCGAAAGCGCCGTAGTACAGGCCGTAGGCCGCAAGCAGCCCAGAAAGGCCTGCCAAGCCACTTGAGTGACTTGCGCATTAACCCCTTATGCGGCTATGGTCATATCACTGTCTGGCAGCTGCCCATGGCCGTCGCCCCTGCTCCCCTTCTCCCCCTCGCCGCTGCCGCTGGTGGTGGACCATTGCTGTTTCGCCAGCTGTTCGACGCTGAGACTGGGACCTTCAGCTACCTGCTCGCTGATGTGCCCAGTCGCCAGGGACTGCTGATCGATTCCGTTTTTGAGCAGCACGCCCGCGATCTCTCCTTGATCCGCGAATTAGGCATCAAGCTCGTCGCCTGCATCGACACCCATGCCCATGCCGACCACGTCACCGGCAGCTGGCTGATGCATCAGGCCACTGGTTCTGCCATTGGTCTAGCCGCTGTCGCTGGCGCTGCAAACGTCACCCAGCCCCTGGGCCATGGCGATCGCATCAACTTTGGCGCACGCTTTGTCGAGGTCCGCGCCACCCCCGGCCATACCGATGGTTGCATCAGCTTTGTGCTTGATGATCATTCGCTGGCCTTCACGGGCGATGCCCTGCTGGTCCGTGGCTGCGGCCGTTGTGATTTTCAACAAGGCAATGCCCATACCCTTTGGAATTCGATCACCACACAAATCCTGTCGCTACCCGAGGCTTGCCTGCTTTATCCCGGCCATGACTACACCGGCCGCACCGTGACATCAGTCGCCGAGGAAAAAGCCTTCAATGCCAGGTTGGGAGGCCAAGCAACCGAGCGGGATTTCGTGGGCCACATGGAGAACATGAAGCTCCCCCACCCCCACAAGATTGCCGAGGCGTTGCCTGGCAACATGCGCTCCGGCAAGCCCCGCGAGGTGGTCACCACTTCTACCTGGGCGCCCGTGGCCCTCAGCTATGCCGGACTCCCTGAACTCACCCCCGCCTGGGTGGTTGCCCATCAAAGCGAGCTCACCGTGCTTGATGTGCGCTCGGCAGAAGAATTCAACGGACCGGACGGGCGGGTAGCCGGCAGCGTGTTGATTTCCCTGCCTGAATTGGTAAACCGCATCAGCGAGATCCCTGCCGATCGCCCTGTGGTGGTGGTCTGCCATTCAGGCAGCCGTTCAGCCTTGGCCACCCAGCAATTGCTCAAGGCCGGCCGTCAGCAAGTTGCCAACCTCCATGGCGGCCTAAGCCGTTGGACTGCTGATGGCTACCCACTTGAAGGTGAAATCGAGGCTTAAAACCTCCACATTCGATCGACTACTTATTCGCGCCTTGGCTCTCTTCTCCATTCTGAAATCATGACAAGCCTATCCTCAGTGCCCACTGCTACACGGACTCACGCCCATGACCTTGCCGACCTATTGGCGGCTCGTGATGTGACTGTGATCGATGTGCGTGAACCGATGGAATACGCCTCCGGTCACATCAGCGGTAGCCTTAACATTCCGCTCTCGCGCATCACCCAAGCGGATTTGCCCGCCGGCGCTCTCGTGCTGGTTTGCCAGAGCGGAAACCGCAGAACCAAGGCCTTGAGCCAACTGCTTCAGCAGGGCCATCCCCACCCGGTTAGTGACCTGGTGGGAGGTTTGCCTGCCTGGCAGCAGGCCGGTTTCGATGTGCGCAAGCTCAAGGGGGCGCCGCTGCCGCTGATGCGCCAGGTGCAAATCGCCGCCGGCTCCCTGGTGCTCTTGGGCTTGGTGCTCAGCAACGTAGTGGCTCCGCCCTGGATCTTGCTGACCTGGTTTGTTGGGGCAGGCCTGACCTTTGCGGGCATTAGTGGTTTCTGCGGTATGGCCCGCCTACTGGCTGCCATGCCCTGGAACCGGGTATCCCAATGATCTTGCTTCTGGTGGGGGGAATCCTCATTGGCTTTTTGCTGGCAGCCCTTGGGGCCGGGGGATCAATCCTATTAATGCCGTTGCTGGTTAGTGGAGCTGGAATGCCTGCAAAAGAGGCAGTGCCTGTTTCGCTGTTGGTGGTGGCCTTGATGTCGATGGTCAACCTCGGGCCTTACATCAAGCGCCGCCAGGTGGCGCCACGGGCTGCCTTGATCCTCGGGATTCCCGCCCTCGCCGGTGC
>CAINZT010000205.1 GCA_903855705.1 uncultured Synechococcus sp. | reverse complement strand
GCCGACAGCGCCATCAGCCTGCTGCTGGCCACCCAGGCCCTGGCGGCGGCGGTGCACCCGGCGGCAATCGCCAGCCTGGTGGAGGTGCTCGGTTTCAACAATCCCGGCGCGGCCGTGGCGGCGGTGGATGGCCTGATCGCCCTGGGGCCCCAGGCCGTGGCGCCCCTTCTCGGCAGCCTCGATGAACGCAACTACGGCGCCCGGGCCTGGGCGGTGCGGGCCCTGGCCGGCATCGGCGATGTGCGCGGCCTTGATCTCTTGGAAGAGGCCCTCGGCAGCGACATCGGCCCGAGCGTGCGCCGGGCCGCCGCCCGGGGCCTAGGCCAGTTGCAGCTGGACGCCTTAGAGGACATCCAGCGCCAGGCGGTGCAGGGCCGCTGCCTCCAGGCCCTGGTGGCCGGCTGCACCGATGGCGAATGGGTGGTGCGCTATGCCGTGGCCGTGGGTCTGGAGGCCCTTGGCCTCGGCAACCCCGCCAGTGGGGACCTGCTCCCCGCCAGCCGGACGGCCCTGCTGGGCCTCAGCCACCCCGAAGCCGAGGAGGTGCCGGTGGTGCGCCTGCGGGCCGCCCTGGCCCTCCAGCGCCTGGACGATCAGACGGGCTCCTGAGCCAAATCGTTGGGACGCAGGCCCGGTGGGCGGATGGAGCGGCTTGATTGGCAGACGATGCGCTGGCCTCGCATCGTTCCAGACCGCAACCCGGACGTGGTTCGGACTCGGTGTCGAGGGATTGGCCATCCATCCGCCGCGCCTAGGGCAGCAGCAAGACAACCAACCAACCAACAGCTCAGAGGTCGCCGCGCAAGGAGAGGGACCGCCGTACGGCGGCCATGACCGACTCCACAGCAGACGCCTGCTCGGTCGGTTCCACGGGCATCCGTCGCACCAGGATGCCGGCCAATCCGTGCACCGCCGACCAGGCCACCATCGGTGCCTCTACGCGCATCAGCGTTGACAGTTCACCCGCCTCGACCAGGGCATCCAGGGATCCATTGAGCACGGTCCAGGCGTCCGGATCATCCGGGCGCGATGGCGGCGCACCCGGCGCCTGAAAGGCGGTGTCGAACAGGTGGGGGTGACTGACCGCAAAGGTCACGTAGGCCCGGCCAATCGCGGCAAAGCGACGGTTCGCTAGCAGGCCGACATCGGGATGCTCGGGCACATCGGCCGCCGCATCGAGCATGGCCTGGGCCAGCCGCTCGCGCGCCAGCCGGCTGATCTCCGCCGACAGGTGGGCCAGGTCGGGGAAATGGCGATACACCGCGGAGGCCGACACCCCCTCGGCCTTGGCCAGATCGCGTAGCTGGAGCGCCGCCGGCCCCTTGGCAGCGGCAATCCGCAAACCGGCCTCGAGCAGGGCTGCCCGCAGGCTGCCGTGGTGATAACGGGTCGAAGCCATGGCCAATGTTGACAGCCATCACATCGAAGGGCAACAATGTAGACGTTGTTCACATGGCCGCGGCCTGCGGCACCTCGCCCAGATGACAAACGCCATGCCCGCCCGCCTCCTGCCTGCCTTGCTCGCCGTAGCCGGCCTGATTACCACCGGGCAGCCGCGCCCCCTCTACGCCGCCCCCGCCAAAGACGGGGCCATTCTCACCGTTGTGGTTACCGGGGCCCGCGCCGGGGATGGCCCGATCATGGCCTCCGTCTTCGCCGGCCCCGCTGGCTTCCCCCTCGGCCCCACCGCAACCGCCAGCCAGCTCCAGAGCGCCAGCGGCGCAGCGGCCGACACGATTGTGTTCCGCAACCTGCCGCCGGGCCGTTACGCCGTGGCCGTGCAACAAGACCAGATCGTCAACCGCAAAATGGATCTCAACTTCTTTGGCGCCCCGAAGGAGCCCTGGGGCGTGAGCAACAACGTCCGTCCGTCCTTTCGCCCGCCGCACTTTGACGAAGCAGCCTTCAACCTGGCCGGCGACACTCGCATCGACGTGCGGATCGCCCGATGATTGCAAGCCCACTGGCGCCGATCCTCGGCCCGAACGGCACGGTCAACGCCAGGCCCGCAGACCACAGTGGGGGCTATTGGGTCGCCATTCAACCCTTGCCGCTGCAAGAACAAGGGTCACCCCACCCCCCTAATCCAGCCCTACGGCCCTACCCCAGCCATGTCGCCCCAACGCCTGCTGTTCGTTTGCCTCGGCAACATCTGCCGCTCCCCCGCCGCTGAAGGGGTGTTTTTGCACCTGGTGGCCCGCGAGGGCCTGGCTGACCGGTTCGTGGTGGATTCGGCCGGCACGGGCAGCTGGCATGTGGGCAAGCCGGCGGACCGGCGCATGCTGGCCGCCGCCGACAAGCGGGGCATCGTCCTGCCGAGTCGGGCCCGCCAGATCGAAGCCGCCGACCTGGGCCGTTTTGATCGCATCCTCACCATGGACAACGACAACCTGGCGGCCGTGGAGGCCCTAGCCCGCCAGGGGCGGCCGGCCCCTGGCACGGAGCAGGCCCTGATCGAGCCGATCACCCGCCACTGCCGCCAGTTCCGCACCCAGGAAGTGCCGGACCCCTACTACGGCGGCGAAGACGGTTTCGAGCAGGTGCTCGACCTGCTCGAAGACGCCTGCGGCGGCCTACTGGACGACCTCAAATCCCGCTGAGGACCAGCCGCGAGCAAAGGGGCGGCGCAAACCCGAAGCCGAAGGCGACAGGCCTAGGCCGGAACAGCTGGCCTAGGCCTGGGCAGGCCCCGGCCAGGCATCCGCCGGCACCCGCTCGCGGAAGAGCCCCTCGAGCTGGTCGATCACGGCCCCGATCGAGAGGCCATCGGTAATCAGCTCCACCGCATCGGCAGCCTGGACTAAGGGGGCCACGGCGCGGCTGGAATCGAGGTGGTCGCGCTCAGCGATCTGGGCTTCGAGCTCGGCCAGCTCGGGCACGGCAAAGCCCCGCTGGGCCAGGTCCAGGGCCCGGCGGCGGGCCCGCTCAGCCGCCGTGGCGGTGAGGAACACCTTGAGTTCCGCATCTGGGAACACGGCGGTGCCGATGTCGCGGCCTTCGGCCACCAGGCCGCCCCGGGCCCCCATGGCCTGCTGCTGGCGGGTGAGGGCCTCGCGGACGCAGCCATGGGCCGCCACCACCGACACCTGGCCGGTGACCTCCGGGCTGCGGATCGCCTCGGTCACGTCCTGGCCATTGATCGACACCCGCTGGGCCCCCTCGGCGCTGGTGGAGAGCTGCAGATCCAGGTCCACCAGGAGGCCTGCCACGGCGCTGGCCTCGGCCGGATCGACGCCGGCCGAGGCCACCAACCAGGTGACGGCCCGATACATGGCGCCGGTATCGAGATAGATCAGGCCCAACCGGGCGGCAAAGGCCTTGGTCACGGTGCTTTTGCCGGCCCCGGCGGGGCCATCGATGGCAACGATCGGCGGGCGGCGCATCAGAAACACATGGTCGATTAGGCGGGTGGTGCCGCAGAAGGCCGCCGCCGCCAAGAGCAGGGGACTGGTCTGCAGCGTTTCAGCTGGCCGCAGGCTACGGGGCTCCACCGCCTCCACATAATCGACCACCAGGCCTGCCTGGAGCAGCCCGCTGCGCACCGCCTCGGTGAGGGAGCCGAGCGAGGGCCCGCCCTGGGGCCCAACCTGCACCTGCTGGGCCGCCGCCGCCAGGCTGCGGGGCAGGGCCAGGGCCTGCTGCTGTTGCCCTGGGCTGAGGTAGCGGTTGCGGGAGCTCAGGGGCAGGCCATCGGCCTGGCGCAGGGTGGGGCCGCTGCGTACCTGCAGGGGCAGGCCCAGGTCGGCCACCAGGCGCCGCAGGACCACCAGCTGCTGCCAATCCTTTTCCCCCAGCCAGAGCACATCGGGCCGCACCAGGGCCAGAAGCCGGGCCACCACCGTGGCCACGCCGGCGAAATGGCCCGGCCGGCTGCGGCCACAGAGCCCTGCCACCAGGGAATCGGGCGGCTGCAGCCGGGTGAGCTCGGCCGGGCCACCTGGATACATTTCCGCGGCACTCGGGGCGAAGAGGGCATCGGCCCCCGCGGCCGCAGCCAGCTGGGCGTCGGCCTCGAGGTCGCGGGGGTAGCGATCGAAGTCTTCAGCCGGGCCGAACTGGAGCGGATTTACAAAGACACTCAAAAGCACCTGGCCGCCGCTGGCGGCGCGGGCCCGGTCCGCCAGGGCCAACAGGGACTGGTGGCCCTGATGCAGGCTGCCCATGGTGGGCACGAACTGGAGCGGGCCGGCCGGGCGATCCCAACCCTGGCGCCACTGGCGCAACTCGGCGCAGGTGTGAAGCAGACGCAAAACAAACCCCGGAACTCCCCCATTGAAAAGCCCACCCGTCAGGGACGGATGGGCCAGGGGATTGATTGAGAGATCAGTGCAAGCCGGGCTCAGCGCAGCACTTCAAGCCGCACCGAGGCCACACCACTGGCAACCAGACCGAGGTGGCTGGCGGCCCCGGGGCCGAGATCAATCAGGCGGTGGCCGACGAAGGGGCCCCGGTCGTTGATCCGCACCACGGCGCTGCGGCCGTTCCAGAGGTTGGTGACCCGCACCTTGGTGCCGAAGGGCAGGCTGCGGTGGGCGGCGGTGAAGTCACCGCGGCGGAGCACGTCTCCGTTGGCCGTGCGACCGCCGTAGAAGCCCGGGCCATACCAGCTGGCTTGGCCGGTGGTGACGCTGCGGACCTGGAGGTTGGACGACGTGGCGATCGGCTGGCTGGGAACCAGGAGATTGCCGGGTTGCTGGTCCTGGACCTGGATGGGCTGCACCTCGCGGATGGCGAGATCACTGGATTCCGGTTCGTAGGCCTGGGAGGCCTCAAGGGGGTCAGCGAG